>JANMTL010000103.1:0-15969 GCA_031390425.1 Rhizobacter sp. | reverse complement strand
GTCGCGCCAGCGGATCAGCGCTTCGGCGCCGACGATTTCGCCGCTCACCAGATCGACCTGCGGCTGGTAGTGCAGCCGGAACCGCCCGGCCGCCAGCGCCTGGCGCATCGCGTGGTCGAGCTTCATGCGGGTGCGCAGCTTCGTGGTGGCCTCGGCCCGCGCCCGATGGAAGCGGTAGCCGGCACGGCCGTTCTCACGCGCTTCGTTCATCGCGCTGTCGGCGGCCTGCAGCAACTCGTCCGCACTGCTGCCGTCGCCCGGATGCAGTGAGATGCCGACGCTGCAGGTCACGGTGAAATTGAGGTCGTCGAGCGTGAACGGGCGCTGCATCGCTTCAAGCACGCGGCGCGCGCTGCCTTCGGCACCGGGCGCGTCGGCCTGGTGGATCAGCAGCACGTACTCGTCGGCGCCGAGACGCGAGATCGTGTCGACCTGGCGCAAGGTGCCGAGCAGCCGCTCGGCCACTTCGATCAGCACCCGGTCGCCCAGGCCGTGGCCCAGCGTGTCGTTGATGTGCTTGAAGCGGTCGAGGTTCAGAAATAGCAGCGCGAACGGCACGCCCTCGCGCTCGGCCATCGCCAGCGCGTAGTCGATGCGGCCGAGCAGCGCGCGGCGATTCGGCAGACCGGTCAGCGCATCGGTGTGCGACAGCAGGTCGATGCGCCGGTTGGCTTCGAGCCGCTCACTGATGTCGCGAAACGAGTACACCCGGCCGATCGTCTGCCCGCGGCTGCACTGCGGCAGCGTCACGCGTTCGAGCACCCGTCCGCCGACCAGCGTGAGGGTGTCGCTGGCCTGCATCTGCGCAACGCCGTCGATCGCGGCCAGACGCCGCATGTACTCCGCCGGCTCCGTCACCCGGCGCAGCATCCACGACAGGATGGCGTCGTCGTCGCGTTGCGCCAGCAGGCCGTCCGGCACCTCCCACAGCGTGGCGAAACGCTGATTGAAGTTGCGGATGCGCCCGACGGTGTCGGTCACCAGGATGCCGTCCTGGGTCGATTCAAGTGTGGCCGTCAACTCGGCGAGCCGGTCGGCCAGTTCGTCTTCGGCACGCCGTTCGCGGCTGCGGTCGTGCATCACGACCATGAACAGCGCCTTGTCCGGCGGCAACAGCACGCGGCTGATGCGGCGGTGCACTGTCACCAGGCTGTCGTCGGCGCGCCGAACCCAGGTGTGCGACTCGACGCTGTCGCTCCAACCCAGCGCCGCGTCCTGCCAGAACGCCAGGTCTTCCGGCGTGGCGGCTAGGCTCAGCATGTCCTGCCCGCACAGGCTGGCTGAGTCGATGCCCATCAATTCACCGGCAGCCGGGTTCGCCGCGACGATGTGCAGGTGGTCGGGGTCGACCAGCCACACCGCATCGATCAGCCCGTCGATCAGCGCGCGCGCCGGCGCCAGCCAGGCATCGCTGGTCCGCTCGCGCAGCGCCTGCGGCGGTTCGCCGCGAACGCGCCACGTCGACGCCGCGATGACCGGCACCGGCGGGGTGGGCGGATGGGGCGACATCCTCACGCGGTCACGTCCGTTTGCTGCGTCGGCTCGAAGAAGTAGCTGACCCGCGGCCGCGGCGACAGGTAGTCGAGCGTGCGCGGCGGCAGCGCCGTCGGTTTCAAGCTGCGCCGGATGCCGAGCCCGGCCACCCGCTCCAGATCGATGACCAGCGCCTCGTCGCGCGGCACGCCGGGCTCGTGCACCAGCACCCGCGGCTTGAGCGGACGGGAGGAGTTGATGCCGACCACCATCGCATAGCGCTCATCGGTGAGCTGGACCACCGAGCCGGCCGGGTACACACCCATCATCTTGATGAAAGCGCCGAGGATGGCCGGGTCGTACTTGCTCTTGCCCTGCGCGAACATCAGCGCCACCGCCTCGTGCGGGGTGATCGCCTTGCTGGGGTTGGCCGGATTGCAGAGGTTGTCGTAGCGGTTGACCAGGGCGACGATGCGCGACGGCACGGTCGTGCGGTCGCTGGTCAGCTTGAGCGGAAAGCCGCTGCCGTCGATGTGTTCGTGATGCTGCGCGATGACGATGGCCGCCCCGGCGCTGAGCTCCATGCGCCGAGCCTGCACGATGCCGTGGGCGACGTGGCTTTCGTAGAGTTTTTGCTCGGCCCCGCTGTGGTGGACTTCAGCGTGCCGACAGCGTTCGGGGACGTCGGTCTTGCCGATGTCGTGCAACAGGGCGCCAATGCCGAGGTCGAGCATCTCGGCTTCGGTCAGGCCGAAGGTGCGCCCCATCAGCAGCGACATCACGCTGACGTTGACGGCATGCGCGCTGACCTTGTCGCCCGCCGCTTCGCTGAGCAGCCGGATGCACAGGTCTTCGGCGCCGATCATCTTGTCGAGGAGACCCCTGGTCAGGGTCTGGGCGCCCTGGCGGGCCAGCGCGGGCCGACTGACAACGCTGTCGAAGACGAGCTTGGAAGCACGCGTGGCCTCCGAGAACTGCCGCTCGCAGGCGGCCAGCGCCAGCCGCTGCTCGCTGAGCGTTTCGCGGTGGGCCGTGCGCGCGAGCGTGGCCGTGGCCTGCGCTGCGCCCTCCCCCTCGGAGGGCACGGCGTCCGGCGCCGAGGCGAGCGGTGACGGCGCTGCAGCAGGCAGGGGCTCCGCCGAGGGCGTCGCTGGGGTCAGGGCGGGGTTCGGCTGCGACGGCGCCTCGTCAGCGTCCAGCGGCCGCGTGCTCGAAAGCGCCGGCGTGTCTGCCAGCGCCGACCCGGCGTCGCCGTCGGCAACTTCGAGCGACGGCAGGCTCGCCGTGTCCCAGCGACCGGTGGTCGGTGCGAACTCGCTGTCCTGCGGGCTCCAGCGCACCCGCTCCAGACCCAGCGAACGCAGCGTCGCAATCTGGTCCGGGCTGGAGATCTTGAAGTTGGAGCGCGGAAACGGATGCGACATCCATCCCCCGTCCAGATGAACGTGCATGCCGATTTGCAGCGCGGCAACTTCGATGGTTTCGGTGACGGTGGCGGATTTCATGGGGGCGGCGTGTATGAAAAGTCAACGCCGTATGGCCCGTTTTCGGTACGCCGGCACAAAGACTTGAGCGCAGCCCGGCTTCCCGCGCTCGGGCGCGCCGCCTCAACCTCAGCCTTGGACGCTTGCCGCAGCCTGCGCGGCGCGCTGGGCGGCGGCCGCGCGCAAGGCCTTGAGCTTTTCGCGCGGATCTTCCTTGGCCTGCACCTCGTGCAGCTTCATCTCGCCGATGAAACGGCTCGGCACGCCCTGGACCGTGTCGCGGCCCTTCTTGCGGCGGCGCAGCGTGCTGACCAGCAGCGTGCTGCGTGCGCGGGTGATGCCGACGTACATCAGGCGGCGTTCTTCTTCGAGTCGTTCAGCCGTCATCTCATCGTCTTCGGAACGAAACGGCAGCAGCCCTTCGTTGACGCCGACCAGCATCACATGCAGCCATTCGAGGCCCTTGGCGGCGTGCAGCGTGCTCAGCGTGACCACGTTCTGCTCGTCGCCGCGCTCGGCCAGGCTGATGATCACCGAGATGGTCTGCGCCACGTCGAGCACGCTTTTTCGCTCGGTCTCCACGGTCATTCCTCCGTCGTTTTCGATCTCGCCACCGCAGCGCTTGGCGATCCAGTCGACGAAATCGAGCACGTTGCTCCAGCGCGCAGCGGCGAGCTTTTCGCTGTCCTCTCCGTCCATCAAATGCTGCTCGTAGCCGATGTCCTTCAGCCAACCCATCAGCAGCGCCTTGGCGTCTTCGGCACCCGTCGTGTGGCGGGCGCGGTATTCGAGGTCGCCCACGAACCGGCCGAACTCGTGCAGTGAGCCGATCGCGCGAGCCGATACCGCGGTGCCCAGCGATTCGGCGAACAGCGCTTCGTAGAGGCTGGTCTTCCAGCGGCCGGCAAACTCACCGAGCGCTGTCAACGTCTGCGTGCCGATGCCGCGCTTTGGCGTGCCGACGGCGCGCAGAAACGCCGGGTCGTCGTCGTGGTTGACCAGCAGGCGCAGCCAGGCGCACAGGTCTCGGATCTCGGCGCGGTCGAAGAAGCTCTGTCCGCCCGACACTTTGTAGGGCAGGTTGGCCTTTCGAAATGCTTTCTCAAAAATTCGGGCCTGGTGGTTCGCGCGATACAAGATCGCGAAATCCTTGAAGTCGATGCTTGATCCACCGGCGCCGCGCACGGACTGAATGCGCGCGACCGTGCGTTCGGCCTCGTGCTCCTCGCCGTCGCACTCGACCACGCGCACCGGCTCGCCGTCGCCGAAGTCGCTCCACAGCTTTTTCTCGAACAGCTTCGGGTTGTTGGCGATCACGCAGTTGGCCGCGCGCAGGATGTGGCCGGTCGAGCGGTAGTTCTGCTCCAGCGCGATCACCTTCAGGCGCGGGTATTCGACCGACAGCCGCTTCAAATTCTCGATGGTTGCGCCGCGCCAGCCGTAGATGCTCTGGTCGTCGTCGCCCACCACGGTGAACATGCCGCGGCGCCGTTCGTCGGGGTGATCGACGAGGCACTTCAGCAGCTCATACTGGATCGTGTTGGTGTCTTGCACCTCGTCGACGAGCACGTAGCGCAGCGTCTCTTGCCACTTGGCGCGGACCACGTCGTCCTGCCGCAGCAGCTTGTGGGGCAGCCCGATCAGGTCATCGAAATCGACGGCCTGATACGCAGACAGCCGCTCTTCGTAGCGTTTCATCACGCGGGCGGCGACGCGTTCGTCGTCGTCGGCTGCCGCCGCCTCGGCCGCATCGCTGTCGAGCCCCTGATTCTTCCAACCGCTGATCGTCCATTGCCAGCGCCGCGCCAGCGCGTTGTCGGTGCTGGCGCCGGCATCCTTCAGCAAGCCGAGCACGTCATCGCTGTCGAAGATGCTGAAAAGAGGCTTCAGCCCCAGCCGCGCGCCGTCCTGGCGAAGGATGCGCACGCCCAGCGAGTGAAAGGTGCTCACCACGAGCGACTTCGCCGCACGCGGGCCGACCAGTTGCTTGGCGCGCTCCCGCATCTCCTGCGCGGCCTTGTTGGTGAAGGTGATCGCAGCAATCTGCCCCGGCGCGTAGCCCGCGTCGAGCAGCCGCGCGATCTTGTGCACGATGACGCGCGTCTTGCCAGAGCCTGCACCGGCCAGCACCAGGCACGGGCCGCCGAGGTGGTGCACCGCTTCGAGCTGCGCGGAGTTCAGGCTGGCCGGGGTCATCGACTCTCTCACCCTCTGGGAGAGGGCTGGGGGTGAGGGCAGTGCACGGCCGCATCGGCGGCGCGCAGCCCGTCACCCCACCCTCTTCCCAAGGGGGCTAGGGAGTCGACACCGGAGCGCTGCTCCGTCATCACGGCGCATCACACAAGCAGTGCGTGACGGCGGTAAACGGCTTGCGGCCATCCACCAGTTCAACCAGCCAGCCCAGGTCGTGGCGGATCGAGCCGACCACGCTGTCGGGCAGGCCGACCGGGACCAGCCGCAGATCGAGGTGCGCGGCCAGCGCGTTCACGGTGGCGTCGACGGCGCGCGCACCGCCGAAGGCTTCGAGCAAGCGCTCGAAGCGGCCGGGCTCGCGGTCGATGTAGACGACGCGAAAGTCCGGCGCCTGCGCCGCAGCGCTGGACGCCGCCATCCCAACGTCGCCGCCTTGAACCCGCTTGGCGCGCAGCGCGGCCGAACGGATCGCATCGCTCAGCCCGCCGATCGTGTCGACCAGCCCGCGCTCCTTGGCCTGCAGGCCGGTCCACACGCGGCCCTGCGCCACGTCGTCGATCTGCTGCGGCGTGGTCTTGCGGGCTTGCGCCACCTTGCCGATGAAGTCCGCGTAGATGTGATCGACGCTGGTCTGCACCAGACCGATGAAGCGCGGGTCGGGCTCGCGCCGCGGGTCGGCCGCTGCGCCGAGCCAAGTGGTGGTCACGCCCTCGGCATGCACGCCGAGCTTGTCGATCGCGCGCGACGCATTCGGCAGCAGCGCGAAGACACCGATCGAGCCGGTGACGGTGGCCGCATCGGCCATCACCTCGTCGGACGCGGTCGAAATCCAGTACCCGCCCGAGGCCGCGACGTTGCCCATCGACACCACCACCGGCTTGCCCGCCGCCCGGGTCAGTTCGAGTTCACGGCGCACCAGTTCGGAGCCGAACACGCTGCCGCCGGGCGAGTTGACGCGCAGCACCACCGCCTTGATCGCATCGTCCTCGCGTGCCTTGCGCACCAGCGCCGCCGTCGACAGCCCACCGACCGCACCGGCCGGAGCGACGCCATCGACGATCTCGCCTTCGGCGACGACGACACCGATCGCCCGGCCGGTGGCGAGGCCTTTCACCACCGGTGTCAGGCGTGCCAGGTACTGCTCGAACGAGACCTGCCGAAAGCTCTTGCTCGCGTCGTCATGCACACCACGCTCGATCAGCATCGTGCGGAGCTCGTCGCGGGTCTTCAAGGCATCGACCTGCTTGGCGTCGAGCGCCAGTTTGGCGGCGTCGCCACCGGCGGCGGCGAGGCGCTCGGGCAGCGCGTCGATCAGGCCCTGCGTGCTGCCGAGCGGCAGTTGGCGTGCCGTCTCGATGCCTTCGGTGTAGGTGGCCCACAGCGCGTTGTAAAGCACGCTGTCGGCTTGCATGGCGGCCGGCGACGGGCCGTTGGCGATGAACGGTTCGGCCGCACTCTTGAAGGTGCCGACCTTGACCAGACTGACACCGACGCCGAGCTTGTCGAGCGCGTCGAGGTAGTAGTTGCGCAGGCGCCCGAATCCGTCCAGGTAGACGGCGCCCAGCGGGTGCATCAGCACCTCGCTGGCATGCGCCGCGAGGTAGTACTGCTTCTGGTCGTAGCCGGATCCCCACGCGATTACTGGCTTGCCGCTGGCCTTGAAGCGCGCCAGCGCTGTGGTGACATCGCGCAGGCTGGCGAGCCCGGCGCCCTGGAAATCGTCGAGCAGCAGCACGACGCGGGTGATGCGCGGATCGCTTGCTGCGGCGTCGAGCACCGACTGCACGTCACGCAGTCGCGTGCTCTGCATCGGATCGCCGCGCAGGCGCGCCAGCGCGTTGTCGCGCACGCCGCCCGATTGCTCCTCGACCAACGGGCCCTTCAGATCGAGCACCAGCGCGGTGTTGTCCTGCAAGCCGGGCGCGTCGCGCTTGAACAGCGCGAACAGCAGCAGCGCGATCAGCAACAGAAACAGCAGATTCAGCAGCGTGCGACGCGCCGCGTCGACGAACCGCCACACACCGCCGAGGCCGCGTCGCAACTGGGAAAGGGGGCGCAAGGACATGGGAACTCCACTTCGAAAGACGGGCCTCGACAGACTGTACGCGCGCACCGCGTCAAGGACCCGGCCTTGTCCCTGATCGGCGGTGGATCGGCGAGACCGCTTGAGATACTCCGGCGCGCATGCAGGCGATTCTCACGATCACGATTCCGTTCTTCGCGCTGGTGCTGTGCGGCTATGCGGCCGCCCGGCGCGGGCTGTTGCCGGTGGACGCGGTGCCGGGGCTGAACGCGTATGTGCTGTTCTTCGCGCTGCCGTGCATGCTGTTTCACTTCGGCGCCAGCCTGCCGTTCGCGCAGTTGATCGATCCGGTGCTGATCGCGATCTACGCGGCGTGCGCGCTGGTGATCGTCGGCGTGACGGTGGCGCTGACTTGGGACCGCCGCGCCGACCGCGCCCCGCGCGGCGTCGACCTGAAGAACGCCGCGTTCGGCGCCCTGGTCGCGGCTTTTCCGAACACCGGCTTCATGGGGGTTCCGCTGCTGGTGGCGCTGCTCGGTGCGCCAGCCGCCGGGCCGGTGATCGGCACCATCCTCGTCGATCTGGTGCTCACCAGCACGCTGTGCATCGCGCTGGCGCAGTCGCGTCACGAGGCTGCGGCACGCACACCCGACCGTTCGGTGGCGGGGTCGGTTGCGCGCTCGCTGAGGGCGGCGCTGACCAACCCGCTGCCGTGGGCGATTGCACTCGGCGCGCTGGCCGCCGCCGCCGATGTCGCGCTGCCCGGCCCGGCGGCGACGATGGTGAAGCTGCTCGCCGATTCGGCGACGCCGGTGGCGCTGTTCACCATCGGCGCGGTGCTGTGGCGCGCCGGACTGCACAGCCGCCATCGAACGCCGTGGCGCCAGATCGGCCCGATCGTTGCGATCAAGTTGCTGCTGCACCCGCTGCTGGTGCTCGGCGCGGGCCTGTCAGCGCGCGCGCTGGGCGCGCCAGTGCCGGAGTTCGGGTTGACGGTGCTGGTGCTGGCGGCAGCCCTGCCGAGCGCCAGCAATGTGTCGCTGCTGACCGAGCGCTACGGCGCCGACAACGGCCGGGTCGCGCGAATCATCATGGTCAGCACCGCGCTGGCCTTCGTCAGTTTTTCGCTGCTGGCGTGTTGGCTGGGTGCCGAAATCGGCGCAGCAGGCAATTGACTGTGGCTATTGATTTATTTATATCAATTGCTTTTGAAGAATGACGCGGCTTCGTTAGATTCTGGTCAGCGGCCACAAGGCGCGCCCGTTCAACCCAACCAGGAGACACCCCATGACCGACTCGACCCGCCTCACCACCGCCGCCGGCATTCCGGTGCCCGACAACCAGAATTCGATCAGCGCCGGGCCGCGCGGGCCCTTGCTGTTGCAGGACTTCCACCTGATCGAAAAGCTCCAGCACTTCAACCGCGAACGCATTCCCGAGCGCGTGGTGCACGCGAAAGGTTCGGGCGCCTACGGCCACTTCACCGTCACCCACGACATCACGAGATACACCAAGGCCAAGCTGTTCTCTGCTGTGGGCAAGCAGACCGAAACCTTCGTGCGCTTTTCGACCGTCGGCGGCGAAAAGGGCAGCGCCGACACGGAGCGCGACCCGCGCGGCTTCGCGATGCGCTTCTACACCGAAGAAGGCAACTGGGATTTGGTCGGCAACAACACGCCGATGTTCTTCATCAAAGACCCGATCAAGTTTCCCGACTTCGTCCACACCCAAAAACGCGACCCGCAGACCAACCTGAAGTCGCCGACGATGATGTTCGACTTCTGGAGCAAGGCGCCCGAGTCGCTGCACCAGGTGACGATGCTGTTCAGCAGCCGCGGCACGCCCGACGGCTACCGCCACATGCACGGCTTCGGCAGCCACACCTACAGCCTCATCAACGACGCCGGTGAGCGGGTGTTCGTCAAGTGGCACCTGTTCACGTTGCAAGGCATCAAGAACCTCGAAGCCGCCGAGGCGACTCGCCTGTGCGGCGAAGACCCCGACTATGCGCAGCGCGACCTGTTCGGCGCCATTGCGGCGGGCGATTTCCCGAGGTGGGAAGTGCGCTTGCAGGTGGCGACCGAAGCCGAGCTCGCGGCCTGGGAGCAGCGCACCGGCTGGAATCCGTTCGATTTGACCAAGGTCTGGCCGCACGCCGATTTCCCGCGTCACCCGGTCGGTATCCTGGAGCTGAACCGCAACCCCGCCAACTACCACGCCGATGTCGAGCAAGCGGCGTTTTCGCCCGCGAACATCGTGCCGGGCATGGGCTATTCGCCGGACAAGATGCTGCAGGGTCGGCTGTTCGGGTACCACGACGCACAGCTCTACCGCGTCGGCACCAACCACCAGCACCTGCCGGTTAACAGCCCCCGCTGCCCGTTCTCGAACCAGCAGCGCGACGGGCAGATGGCCGGGATGGACAAGAGCGGCAACGGCGGCTCGGCGCCCAACTACGAAACCGTCCATGCGGCGGGAACGAACCCGAGTGGCTTCGGCCACGGCGACTCGGGCTGGGCGCTGACCGGCGTCGCCGGGCGCCACGACGGTCGCGCCACCGAGGACGATTTCACCCAGGCCGGCAACCTGTTTCGCATCCTGCCGGCGGACGAGAAGCAAAAGCTGTTCGACAACGTCAGCGGTCCGCTGAGTCGCGTTCCGGCAGACATTCTGGCGCGCCAGCTCGGCCACTTCGACCAGGCCGATCCGGCCTACGGCGCCGGCGTGCGTGCCGCATTGAAGGCGCGGGGCGTGAACGTCGATTGATCGACACCGTCTCGCCAGCAGGCGGGATGATTTGCGTTTCAGGGCGGCAGCGATGCCGCCCTTTTTCATCGGCGCTCGAAGCGGCTGCGGCAGCTCGCAGCGCGTGCCGAATGATCCGTTCACCGCCACCCGACAATGGATGCTCATTCAAACCACCGACCTGCGCGAGATCCGACCCCATGAAACAGTACCAATGCCTGGTGTGCGGCTTTATTTATGACGAAGCGCTCGGCCTGCCCGACGACGGCATCGCCGCCGGCACCCTGTGGGCCAACGTGCCCTCCGATTGGGAATGCCCGGACTGCGGCGTGTCGAAAGCCGACTTCGAGATGGTGGCGATCTGATGTCCACCGGGTCGGCAGCGGCGCCGGTGGTCATCGTCGGCAGCGGGCTGGCCGGCTACGCGGTGGCGCGCGAGTTCCGCAAGCTCGACAAGGACACGCCGCTGCTGCTGCTGAGCCGCGACCATGGCGGCTTCTATTCAAAACCGATGCTCTCGAACGCGCTGACCGCCCAGAAGACCGCCGCCAGCCTGCTGATGAAATCGGCCGAGAAGATGGCCGCCGAGCTGAACGCCAGCGTGCGGGCGGGCGTGTCGGTGCAACGCATCGACACCGCCGCCTGCGAGTTGACCTTGACCGACGGCGAGGTGATCGCGTACCGCGAGCTGGTGCTGGCGCTCGGCGCCGACCCGATCCGGCTGCCGCTGGCCGGTGACGCAGCCGACACGGTGCTGTCGGTCAACGACCTCGACGACTACGCACGCTTCGCCGAGTCGCTGGAAGGCGCGAAAAGCGTCGCGATCCTCGGCGGCGGGCTGATCGGCTGCGAGTTCGCCAACGACCTGCTGCACCGCGGCATCGCGCCGACGGTGCTCGATGTCGCCGACCGACCGCTGTCGCGGCTGCTGCCGCCTGAGGCCAGCGCCTGGCTGCGCGGGCGGCTCGAAGCGGCGGGCGTGAGTTTTCGTTTCGGCGTCGCTGCGAGCCGGATCGATCAGGCCGATGGCGGCGGCGTGAAGCTCGCGCTCGGCGACGGCAGCACGCTACGCGCCGACCGGGTGCTGTCGGCGATCGGCCTGCGGCCGCGCGTCTCGATCGCCGAAGCCGCCGACCTCGCGGTGGGGCGCGGCATCACCACCGACCGCCTGCTCGCGACCTCGGCGGCGCATGTCTGGGCGGTCGGCGACTGCGCCGAGGTGCTGGGACTGAATCTGCCTTACGTGATGCCGCTGATGCAGCAATCGCGCGCGCTGGCCGCCACGCTGTGCGGCCGTCCGACGCCGGTCGCCTACCCCGCGATGCCGGTGCTGGTGAAAACACCCGCCTGCCCGACCGTCGTCTGCCCGCCGCCGCCGGGTTCGGCCGGCCAGTGGGAGAGCACGTCCACCGACGAGGCCTGCGAGGCTCGCTTCGTCGGCGCCGATGCCGTGCTGCTCGGCTTTGCGTTGCTCGGCACCGCCACCGCGAAGAAGCAGGCGTGGGCGGCCGAGGTGCCGGCGTGGTTGTAGGTTGAACGACCACCGATCCGGCGCCGCGCCTTCATCGTTGCGCGGACTCGTTCAGCGTTGCCTCAGCCGCCGCGAGACTGTGTCTGCTCGGCGTCGTCGGCCGCCTTGCGCAACTCGACGCATTCGGGGTGGCTGCCGAACGCGGCTTGGGCGCAGCGTTCGTTGACGCACAGCGCGTTGGCGATGAAGCCCCGGTTGCCGCAGGCTTCGCGCAGATCGTTCGCGGTCGGCTCGGGTGCGATCGGTCGCACCGCCTCGACCACCGTCCGAGGCGGCGCTGCAACGCCCGTCGAGGCCACCGGTGGCGACGATGGGGCCACCGGCAGCGCCACGGCGGCCTGTTTCGCGACCTGCGGTTTCGGCCGGCCGACTGCGGCGATCGACAGCGTGGCAGCCGACGCTGTGCGGGCCGGGCGCACCGACGCGGCTGCTGGCGCGCGGACGGTCGCCACCGGCGGGCTCAGGGCGGTGGCAGCCGCCGGCCAAACGGCCGCGTCGTTCGATGCACTGACGCTGCGAGCCGTCGGCGCGTCGCGGACGGGATCCGAGGCGGTCCGCGAGCAGAGGTAAGCACCGAGTGCCAGCAGCGCGATGCCGACCGCCGCCCAGGTTCGGATCGCGGACGACGCTGCGTTCCCGCCAGGCGCCACGGCCACTGACACCGCGGCTGCGGCACGCGGCGACGCAGCCGATACCGACGGCGCGTCGATTGCCGGGCTCGATGGGGCGAGGCCGGCCACCCCAATGACAGGCGACCGGCCGGGCGGCGCGTGCGGCCAGGACAGCGGTGGTGCGGGCACCGGCTTGATGTGGTCGGGCGTTGGCCGCGTCGGCAGCGCGGACGCCGCGGCCGCAGGCACCCGCAGTTCGGCCGGCAGCGTCAGGCTGGTCGGCGCCGCCAGCGCAGGCGCGGGGTCCGTCTTGGCCGTTCGGCCGCCCGACAGCACCTCCGCGCAGTGCGGGCACGGGTCGGCGAGACGGGCGAGGTGATGGCCGCAGATCGGGCACTTCATCGTGGTGTT
Source organism: Rhizobacter sp. (assembly GCA_031390425.1). Classification (GTDB taxonomy): domain Bacteria; phylum Pseudomonadota; class Gammaproteobacteria; order Burkholderiales; family Burkholderiaceae_C; genus PBB1. The sequence continues at coordinate 3,498 of JANMTL010000103.1, read as the reverse complement.
CTCGCGCAGGACGGGTCTCCCGCGCATGCGGCCCTATCGGCACGCGGACGCCTGAACTTGAGCAGCGCGGACCGATGCGCTGGCCGGCCAGCCCGGTGCGGCGCTCAGATCGCCAGCGGATCGACGTCCACCGCCCAGCGCAGGATGCGCTGCTCGGCGCTGCGCTCGCGCCGCATCGCATGCAGCGCAGGCAGCCATTCGGCGAGAAATCGCTGCAAGGCCGCCCGCGACGCCGATTCGATCAGCAGTTGCATGCGCTCGAGGTCGGCGACCCGCGCGATCGGCGTCGGCACCGGCGGATACAGGGTCACGGCTGCGGCGGCATCGACGGTTTCGGCGACTCGCGCGGCCGCTTGCAAGAAGCCGCGCGCCGCATCGGCCGTGCGGGCTTCGGCACGCAGCAGCGCCAGATGCGAATGCGGCGGCAGCCCGGCCATGCGGCGCTCCTCGAGTTGCGATGTCGCAAACGCCTTGAAGTCGTGTCGACGCAGCGCGGCGTACAGCGCATGCTGCGGATGCCAGGTCTGCACCCACATCTCGCTGGCGGCGGCCTGCGCGGCATCGCGCCCGGCGCGGCCCGCCGCCTGCATCAGCAGCGCGAACAGCCGCTCGGGCGCGCGGAAATCGCTGCTGAACAGTGAGGTGTCGGGGTTGACCGCCGCGACCAGCGTGATGCGGCGGAAGTCGTGGCCCTTGGTGATCATCTGCGTGCCGACCAGCACATCGACCTCGCCCGCATGCACCGCGCTCAGTTGCGCCTCCAGCGTCCCCTTGCCACGCGTGCTGTCGGCGTCGATGCGCGCGATGCGGGCGGTTCGGCCGTCGGGCTGCGCCAGCAGCTCGGCGAGCTGCTCTTCCAGCCGCTCGGTGCCCCGGCCCAGCGGCGCGATGTCCTGGTTGCCGCAATCGGGGCAGGCGCGCGGCACGCGTTCGGCGAAACCGCAGTGGTGGCAGCGCAGCGTGCGGTCGAGCTTGTGGAACACGCGCCACGCGCTGCAATGCGGGCAGCCGCTTTTCCAGCCGCAGTCGCCGCAATGCAGCACCGGCGCATAGCCACGGCGATTCAGGAACACCAGGCTCTGCTCGCCGCGCGCGATGCGCTGCTGTAGTGCGGACAGCAGCGGCGGCGAAATTGCCGCGCCGCCTCGCACCCTCGGCTGCTGGTTCATGTCGACCAAGCGCACCGCCGGCAACGCCCCGCCGCCGATGCGTGCTGGCAGCGACAGGCGCAGGTAGCGCCCCGTGTCGGCGCGCTGCCAGCTTTCGAGCGACGGCGTCGCCGAGCCCAGCAGCACGGTTGCGCCTTCGAGCTTGCCGCGGTACACGGCCAGATCGCGCGCCGAGTAGCGGGCGCCCTCCTGCTGCTTGTACGACGGGTCGTGCTCCTCATCGACGACGATCAGCCCGAGCCGTGGCATCGACGCGAACACCGCCAGCCGCGTGCCGAGCACCAGATCGGCCAGGCCGAGGTGCGCCGCCAGCCAACTGCGCAGCCGCTGCGCCGGCGTCAGCCCGCTGTGCATCGAGACGATGTGTCGGCCCGCGAAGCGCTCGGCGAAGCGGGCTTCGAGCTGCGGCGTCAGGTTGATCTCGGGCACCAGCACCAGCGCCTGTCGCCCTTCGGCCAGCGCCTGGGCGGCGGCGCGCAGGTAGATCTCGGTCTTGCCGCTGCCGGTGACGCCGTGCAGCAGCACGGTCGGGGCACCGCCCGGCTTCTGGCGGCTGGCCTGCGCCTGCGATTCGGCCAACTCGGACAGCACGCGCGCCTGCGCCGCATCGAGATCGGGCCGCTCGGCGACCGCAAGCGCGGTCGCGGGATCGGCGGCCGGGCCCTTCGCCAGCGCGTTGTGCAGGCGCGCGATGCGCTGCCGCACTTGGCCGTCGTCGAGCTTGCGCAGCTCCGGTGGCAGCACCGACAAAGCCACCTCGCCGATGCCGCGCTGGTAGTAGCCGGCGGCGAACTCGACCAACCGGCACCACGCGTCGCTGAGCGGCGCCAGCGCCGTCAGCGCGTGCCGCAGCGGCTTCACGTCGATGGCTGCGTCCAGCGGGCCGCCGTCGGCATCCGCCGCGTGCGGCCACACGATGCCGGCCACCTCGCGACGGCCCAGCGGCACCCTGACCAGCGTTCCCGGGGCGAGCGACGAATCGCCGAGGTAAGCAAGCGGTTGGCGCAGGGCGGTGTGCTGCGGGGTCTCCACTGCGACGCGCACGCGGACGGTTTCAGTCATCGCTGTCAACCCCCGACTTGAATGCTGAAGCTAGAGTTTTTCTGAGAGAAACCGCATAAGTCCCTGATTCAAATGCACTTTTCAGGCTGTTCACTAATTTTGTGGATAACTTTGTGGGTAACCCGTCCAGATTCACGCTAAAGCGTTGATTCATCGGCCTTGAGCTTGCATTGCTCACTTTCCGTGCAGCGATCAAGGGTCAATAAAATCAATCACTTAGCGGGATTTAATTAAATTTTCATGCTGCGCCGCAACAGCCTGCCGTTGAGACACACCCGGTATCAAAAATGGGGATAAGTCAATGGCTGAGCGCTCACTCACCGGAGAATTCAAGCGCGGCAGGGCTGCGCGCGGCGGGCAACGCCGCGCGACCGGTCAGCTTGGTTGCCGCAAACGGCGTGACACCTCGTGCACCGCGTCGACCAGCGCGGTGACGCTTTCGGGCGGTGTGTGCTGGCTGATGCCGTGGCCGAGGTTGAAGATGTGGCTGTCGACCGTGCCGTCGCCGTGAGGGGCGCCGGGCGCGCCGAAGCTCTCCAGCGTCTTCGTGACCTCGGCGCGAATCTGTGCCGGGTTCGCGAACAGCACGTTCGGGTCGAGGTTGCCTTGCAGCGCGACCCGGTCGCCAACGCGGGCGCGTGCCGACTTCAGGTTGACGGTCCAGTCGAGGCCGAGCACGTCGGGCTGCAATGCGGCCATTTCTTCCAGCCACAACCCGCCGCCCTTGGTGAACACGATGTGCGGAATGCGCTGGCCGTCGTGTTCCTTCTTCAGCTTTTTCAGCACGCGCTTGGTGTAAGCGAGGCTGAACTCCTGGAACGCGCCGTCGGCCAGCACACCGCCCCAACTGTCGAACACCATCACCGCCTGCGCACCGGCCTCGATCTGCGTGTTGAGGTACAGCGCCACCGCGTCGGCGTTGATGGCCAGGATGCGATGCATCAGGTCGGGGCGGCTGTACAGCATCGTCTTCACGAGCCGGTAGTCGTCTGAACCTGCGCCCTCGACCATGTAGCAGGCCAGCGTCCACGGGCTGCCCGAAAAACCGATCAGCGGCACGCGGCCGCCCAGCGCCTTGCGGATCGAGGTGACGGCGTCGAACACGTAGCGCAGCTTGTCCATGTCCGGCACGGCCAGCCGGTCGACAGCGGCTTCATCGCGCACCGCGCGTTCGAACTTCGGACCCTCGCCGAGCGCGAAGCTCAGGCCCAGGCCCATCGCGTCGGGCACGGTCAGGATGTCGCTGAACAAAATCGCCGCATCCAAC
>JANMTL010000099.1:0-21561 GCA_031390425.1 Rhizobacter sp. | reverse complement strand
CCAGCAGCTTGTGCACCAGCAGCTTCGGCTCGCCTTCAGCGCACGGCACGTTCAGCTCGGGCGTGTTGAAGCTGGTCGGCAGTGCGTTCAAAATGCGACTGGGGTCCTTGCTGCGGCTCAAGATTTCGAGCAAGCGTGCTGCGGTGTAGGTGGCGTCGTCGAAGCCATACCCGCGCTCGGCGAAGAAGATGTGGCCACTCATCTCGCCGGCGATCGGCGCGCGCGTCTCGCGCAGCTTGGCCTTGACCAGCGAATGGCCGGTCTTCCACATCAGCGGCTTGCCGCCGGCCTTGCGAATCACCGGCGCCAAGCGCTGCGAGCACTTCACGTCGAAGATGACCGTGCCGCCCGGGTTGCGGCTCAGCACGTCTTTGGCGAGCAGCATCAACTGGCGGTCGGGATAGATGATGTTGCCGTCCCTGGTGACCACGCCGAGCCGGTCACCGTCGCCGTCGAAGGCCAGACCGATTTCGGCGTCGGTGCTCTGCACGGTGCGGATCAGGTCGGCCAGGTTCTCGGGCTTGCTCGGGTCGGGGTGGTGATTGGGGAAATTGCCATCGACCTTCGAGTACAGCTCGGTCACGTCGCAGCCGAGTGCGCGCAGGATGCCCGGTGCCGACGCGCCCGGAATGCCGTTGCCCGAATCGACGACGATCTTCATTCGGCGCTTGAGCTTGCAGTCGCCGGTGATGCGGGCGCTGTACTCGGGGCCGATGTCCATCGCGGCCGAGCGGCCCGCTTTCGACACATAGTCTTCCGCTTCCATCCGCACGCGCAGACCCTGAATCTCGTCGCCGTAGATCGCACGGCCGGCCAGCACCAGCTTGAAGCCGTTGTAATCCTTCGGGTTGTGGCTGCCGGTGACCATGATCCCGCTGTGACAGCCACGCCGCCCGCGCGTGGCGGCGACGTAGTACAGCATCGGTGTGGTGACCGCGCCGAGATCGACGACATCGAGGCCGCAAGACATCAGCCCGCGAATCAACGCCGCAGCGAGCTTCGGGCCCGACTTGCGGCCATCACGGCCGACGGCCACGGCCCGCTCGCCGGCTTTGACCGCCTCGGTGCCGAAAGCGCGGCCGAGGTGCTCGGCGAACGCCTCGCTGACGGTCTTGCCGACGATGCCCCGAATGTCGTAGGCCTTGAAGTTGGACGCGGTGACTTTCATGCTGCATAACCTCTTGAAATTCGGTCCGATTGTAGGAGTGCAAGTGAACTGGAACGGGAACCGCCCCTCCACCAAAGAAAGCACCTATCGAGGCATCAAATGATGCTAATGTCGATGCACAGTCAAGGAGCGATCAACATGCGAACGACCATCAACATCGATGACGAACTTCTGGAAAAAGCGGCCACGTTGACGGGTCCGATGGACCGTACGGCGCTGGTGCGTGAGGGATTGAAGGCGCTGATTGAGCGTGAAAGCGCCCGGCGACTCTCCCGTCTGGGCGGCACTCAACCCGCATTGAGAGCGACTCCGCGCAGGCGCGTGGAGCGAGTCGCTTGACACTGGTCGACACTTCGGTGTGGATCGATCACTTGCGCCGGGGCGACTCGAAGCTCACCCTTCTGCTGGAGCAGGGGTCTGTGTTGATGCATCCGTTCGTCATCGGTGAGATCGCGTGCGGGAGCCTGAGCCAGCGCCAGAAGATCCTGAATCTGCTCGGCGATTTACCGGCGTCGTCGGTCGCAGATCACTCGGAGGCGTTGAGGTTCATCGACCGCCACTCTCTGCACGGAAGCGGCATGGGGTACATCGATGTACACCTGCTCGCAAGCACGGCGCTGACCTCGGGCGCGCGGCTGTGGACGCGCGACAGGCGGTTGCAAACCATCGCCGTTGATATCGGTCTCGCGCAGACGTAAATCACCCGCGCGGATGGTGCGCCGCATGCAGTGTCTTCAGCCGCTCGCGCGCCACGTGGGTGTAGATCGTCGTCGTCGAGATGTCCGCGTGACCGAGCAACATCTGCACCGCACGCAGATCGGCGCCGTGGTTCAGCAGGTGGGTGGCGAAGGCGTGGCGCAGCGTGTGCGGCGACAGTGGCACCAGCACGCCGCCGCGCAGCGCGTGCTGCTTGATCAGCCGCCAGAACATCTGCCGCGTCATCGGCCCGCCGCGTGCGGTGACGAACAGCGCGTCGCTCACCTGCTGCTTCAGGATGTCGGCGCGCGCTTCGGCCTGGTAACGCACCAGCCAGGCGCGCGCCTCTTCGCCGAACGGCACCAGCCGCTCCTTGGCGCCCTTGCCGGTGACGTGCAAGGCGCTGTCGACCAGGCCCAGGTGCACCGTTTTCAGCGTCACCAGCTCGCTGACGCGCAGCCCGCTGGCGTACATCAGCTCCAGCATCGTGCGGTCGCGCAGGCCGAGCGGCGTGGTCACGTCGGGGGCGGCGAGCAGTGCCTCGACCTGCGCTTCGCTCAGCACCTTCGGCATCCGCGGCGGCTGCCTGGCGGCCAGCAGCTTCAGTGTCGGGTCGGCCGTGATCAGGCGTTCGCGCAGCGCCCAGCGAAAGTAGCGCTTGAAGACCGTGAGCCGACGGTTGGTGCTGCTGGCCTGGCTGCCGACGTGGCGCGCCACCGCGTATTCGCGCAGGTGGTTCTCGCGCGTGTCGTCGAGCGCCGAACCGGGCGCGGCGGCCAGCCATTGCGCATACAGCGTCAGGTCGCGTCGGTAGGCTTCCAGCGTGTTCTTCGACAAGCCGTCTTCGATCCACAGTGCGTCGATGAAGTGGTCGATCGACGCGGCGCTGGCTTGCAACGAAGTCATCGGTGCATTGTCGCTGGCACACTCGAGCGCTATGTCGAATGCCCTGCTGCTGGCGCCCGATCTGCTGTTGATCGTGGTCGGTTTTCTGCTGTGTCGCTACACGCTGCTGAACCGCCCGGTGTGGGAAGCCGTCGAGCGTCTGACTTATTACCTGCTGTTTCCGGTGCTGCTGTTCAGCGCGATCGCCAGCAGCCCGCTGCATCCGGCGCAGACGTTGGGCCTGGCGGCGGCAGGCGTCGGCACCGTGCTGTGCGGCATCGCGCTGGCGTATGCGATCAAGCGCTGGCCGGGGGTCGATGCCCGGCTGCACGCCTCGGGCGCGCAGACCGCCTTTCGCTTCAACTCCTACATCGCGCTGGCGCTGGCCGAACGGCTGGGTGGCGTCGACATGCTGGCCCTGATGGCACTGCTGCTCGCGCTTTGCGTGCCGATCTGTAACATCGCTGCGGCGTGGCCGCTGGCGCGCCATGGCGGTCATCACTATGGCCGCGAGCTGCTGCGCAACCCGCTGATCCTGGGCACGCTGGCGGGTCTGCTGTTCAACTTGGCCGGACTTCACCTGCCGGAAGCGATCGGCATCACGCTGCACCGCATCGGCCTGGCAGCGATTCCGCTCGGCCTGATGGCGGTGGGCGCCGGCTTGAAACTCGGCGGCCTGCAAGCCGCACCAGCGCTGGCGGCTGCCTTTCTGGGCATCCGCCACGTGGCGCTGCCGTTGATCGCGCTGGGCCTGTCGGTGTGGCTGCGACTGCCACCGGCACAGCATGCGGTGGTGCTCGCTTTCGCGGCCTTGCCGACCGCGTCGAGCGCCTATGTGCTGGCGACCCGCATGGGTGGCCACGGCCCGTTCGTCGCCGGGCTGGTGACGCTGTCGACGCTGCTCGGCATGGTCAGCGTGCCGGTGTGGTTGGCGATCGGGGCACGGGGCTGACCGCCTGCGCAAGCGCCCAGGCGATGTGCTCTCGAACCAGGTCGCTGGCACCGTCGTGCGCCGCTTCCAGTGCCGCTCGCAGCTCACTCCCTCGCCGCTCTGAGGAGCGCGAATTGAGTTCAGCCCGCAGCGCATTGCCCATCGCCACCGCGAGGTTGCGCTGCCAGCGCTGGTAGCCGATGCGGCGGATCGCGCTGCCTTCGGTGTGGCGCAGGAACTCGGCTTCGCTCCAGCGCCACAGCTCGAGCAGCGTCGGGTCGGCCAGCGTGGAGCGCACATCGAAATCGGGCAGCGTGCTGCGCTGCGCGTACTTGTTCCACGGGCACACCAGTTGGCAGTCGTCGCAACCGTAGATTCGATTGCCCACAGCGGCACGAAACTCGACCGGGATCGGCCCCGCGTGTTCGATGGTCAGGTAGCTGATGCAGCGCCGCGCATCGAGCCGGTACGGCGCCACGATCGCCTGCGTTGGGCAGACATCGATACAGGCGCTGCAATTGCCGCAATGCGCGGAGACGGCGTCGGTGACTGGAAACAGCGGCAGCGCCAGGTCCAGGAAGATCTCGCCGAGAAAGTACATCGATCCGGCGTCGCGGCGCAGCGCCAGCGTGTGCTTGCCGCGCCAGCCCAGGCCGCTGCGCGTTGCCAACTCGACTTCGAGCACCGGCGCCGAATCGGTGAACACGCGGTGGCCGAACGGGCCGATCGCCGCTTCAATGCGCTCGGTCAGCGTCTGCAGGCGATTTCGCAGCACCTTGTGATAGTCGCGGCCACGGGCGTAGACCGACACCGTGGCGCGATCCGGTGTGCTCAGCCGCTGCCATTCGATGGCCTGCCAATCGCCGGAGCTGCTGGATGGGTCGGATGCGGCGGGCAGGTAATCCATCCGCGCGGTCAGCACGCGCAGCGTGCCGGGTACCAACTCGGCCGGTCGCGCGCGCTTGAGGCCGTGGCGCCGCATGTAATCCATGGAACCGTGGAAGCCATCGGCCAACCAAGCCTGCAACTCGGCCTCGGCGCTGCTCAGGTCCACGTCGGACACACCGATCTGGGAAAATCCGAGTTCGCCCGCCCAGGCCTGCACGCGACGCCACAACAGCGAAACATCCAACCCGTCAGCAGCGACCATGCCCCTCCACCTTCCTTGCCAGCCTCGACGGCGCCTTCGACGCCCTCCGCCCACATGCCGATGTTAGAAGCCCGCACCGCGCTGTGGACGGGCGAGGCCGACTGCGCGGCGGCTGCCCGCGTGCTGGCCGGCAAGGCGGCGCTGGGCAACGCCACCGTCGAGCTGCACGGCACCCTGGGCGCGGGAAAGACGACCTTCGCGCGCCACCTGCTGCGCGCACTCGGCGTGACCGGCCCGGTCAAAAGCCCGACTTATGCGGTGATGGAGCCCTATTCGCTGCCCGGCCTCGACCTGCCCGAACTTCTTGTTTGGCATTTCGACTTCTACCGCTTCGACGACCCGCAGGAATTCGAGGACGCCGGGTTTCGCGAGGTGTTCGCGAGCGTCGGGCTCAAGCTCGTCGAATGGCCCGAGCGTGCCGCCGGACTGCTGCCGCCGTGCGACCTGCGCATCGAGATCGCGATGCTCGATGAACTGTCGACCGACGGCGACGCCGACGACACGCGGCGTCGGGTCGCCTTCCAGGCCGGCACGCCGCGCGGCCTTGCGCTGTTGCCATGACAGAGCGCCGTCCGCACGACTCCTTGCTATTGCGCGCGCGACGCCGCGCGCTGTCTCGCATGGGCGCGCTGACGCTGACGCTCGTCGGCGGTGCCTCGGCCACGCACGCTGCCGCGATCGTCGCAGTGCGGATCTGGCCTGCAGCCGACTACACGCGGGTCACGATCGAGTCCGACAACGCGCTGGCGGCGAAGCACTTCCTGGCCGAGCACCCGAGGCGGCTGGTCATCGATGTCGACGGGCTCGACCTGAGCCCGCAACTGCGTGATCTGGTCGGTCAGGTGCGCGCCGACGACCCGTTCATCGCCGGAGTGCGCGTCGGCCAGTACCAGCCGCGCGTGGTGCGCCTGGTGATCGATTTGAAGCAGGCGACCCAACCGCAGCTCTTCGCGCTGACGCCGGTGGCGGCCTACCGTCACCGGCTGGTCTTCGATCTGTATCCGACCCAGGAGCCCGACCTGCTGCTCGCACTGATCCAGGAGAAGGAGCAAGCCGAGCAACAAGCCGCCCAGGCGGTGCGCGACGCGTTGGGCGAATTCATCGGCCAGGTCGATCCACCGCGTGCCGCTCCCCACGCCCCGGGGCCGAGTGCAAGCGCCTCACCGCCGGGCGTTGCGACCCGGCCCGCGACCCCGTCCATCCGCCCATCGGCTGCCGATCGCGCGACCTCGCAGGTCGGCCCCTTGCGCGATGCACCGGGACCGACTGACGCTGCCGGCAAGGCCGCCAGCCGCGTGAACCGGCTGGTCATCGTCGCACTCGACCCGGGCCACGGCGGCGAAGACCCGGGCGCCGTCGGCCCGAGCGGTCTGCGCGAAAAAGACGTGGTGCTGTCGGTCGCGCTGCAATTGCGCGACCGCCTCAACGCACAGCCCGGCATGCGCGCGATGCTGACGCGCGACGCCGACTTCTTCGTGCCGTTGCAGGATCGCGTGCGCAAGGCGCGTCGGGTGCAGGCCGACCTGTTCGTGTCGATCCATGCCGACGCGTTCTTCACGCCCCAGGCGCGCGGCGCGTCGGTGTTCGCGTTGAGCCAGGGCGGCGCCAGCAGCGCCGCCGCGCGCTGGATGGCCAACCGCGAGAACCAGGCCGACTCGGTCGGTGGCGTCAACGTCAAAGCCAAAGATGCAGCGGTGATGCGTGCGCTGCTCGACATGAGCACCACCGCTCAAATCAAGGACAGCCTGCGGCTGGGTGGCGAGGTGCTCGGCCAGATCGGCCGCGTCGGGCGGCTGCACAAGGCCAGCGTCGAGCAGGCTGGCTTCGCAGTGCTGAAGGCACCGGACATTCCGTCGATCCTGGTCGAGACGGCGTTCATCTCGAACCCGGAGGAGGAGGCGAAGTTGCGGGATCCGCGGTATCAGGCGCAACTGGTCGAGGCGTTGTCGACTGGGATCAAGCGGTACTTTGCCAGGAATCCGCCGTTGGCACGGGTGAGGAGGACTTGAGGACGCTGGCGGGTCGGCTGCTTTTGCTTGTCGCGGCGGAGGACGCTCTTGGTGAGACCGCGCCGGGTTTCGGCTCGGCGGCCGAGCATTTCCTCTTGTGGAGCCTGCGTCGGGTCCCGCCCCGACAGGCGGGGTTTGTCTTGCTTCAACCGCGCCGGGCCGAGACCCGGCGGGCTCTCGCGCGAAGAGACAAGCTCACTCAACGAGCCATCTCGACCTCGACCGCTACCGCGGTGGGCACCGTCCACCCCCCGCCCAGCGCCCGATAAACCGCCACCAGCGAGGTCGCACTCGCACTGTCCGCCTGCGCCAGCGCATCCCGTGCAGACAGCAGCTCTCGGTCGGCATCCAGCACCGCCAGGAAATCGGTGATGCCGGCTTCGTAGCGCAGCCGCGCCAGCCGCGACGCCTCGCCCGCGCTGCGTTCGGCGCGCGCCAGGCTCTCGCGCCGTTGCGCATTGCGGCTGAACTGCGCGAAAGAACCTTCGGTTTCTTCGAGCGCAATCGCCAGTGTCTGCTCGTAGCTCGCGAGGCTTTGCAAACTGCGCGCTTCGCTGGCAGCGATGCGTGAGCGGATGCGACCGAAGTCGAGCAGCGTCCAGGTGATGCCCGCACCCACCGAGAAGCGCTGTGATTCGCGGTCGGTCAGCTTACCCAGGCGTGTCGATGCCAGGCCGAGCAGGCCGTTGAGGCTGATGCTCGGGTACAGCTCGCCCTGCGTGACGCCGATTTCGGCGGTGGCAGAGGCCAATTGGCGTTCGGCAGCGGCCACATCGGGCCGCCGCGCCAGCCACTGTTGCGGGGTGCCGAGCGGCAGGGCAGACAGGTCGGTGACCGGCAGCCCCGGCAGCGGGGCGGGTACGGACAAACGCGCGCGCACCTCGGCTGGCGGTTGCGCGCTCAGTGTCGCTAGCCGGTAGATGCCGATGTCGATCGCGGCTTGCAGACCCGGTAGTGCCGCTTCGGTGCCGGCGGTCAGGGTCAGCGCGCGCTCCAGGTCGAGCTGCGTGCCGCGCCCGGCATCGACACGCGCTTGCGTGATGGCGAGCGACTCGCGCTGATTGGCAAGCGAAGTCTGCGTGACCTGGTAGCGAAGCTGCAGCCCGCGCACTTCCAGGTAATTGCGCGCCACCTCTGCGGCGATGCTGATCTGCGACGCACCGACGCTCAGCTCGCCGGCGCTGACCAAGGCAGCCGCAGATTCCTTGGCGCGCCGTGCCCGGCCGAACAGATCGATCTCCCAGTTAGCGACGAAGCCGGCGTCGAAGGCCGAGCCGGTGCGCTCGCTGCGACTCTGACCGCGTGCGACCGATTGCGAGGTGATCGAGCGGCTGGCACCCGCTTCGACGCCGATGCTGGGCAGCGTCGCCGCATCGACTTCGGTGCGGTTGGCACGCGACTCCTGCAGCCGCGCCTGCGCGATGCGCACATCGCCGTTGGCCTGCAACGCGCGTTCGACCAGCGCGCTGAGTTCGGCGTCGTTGAAGCCGCGCCAGAAAGTCGCGATGTCGGCGGTGACTGCCTCGGTGTTGAGCTTGCTCACACCGGCCGCAATGAAGCTGGCGTCGAGTTGGGGTGGCGGTGCGCGGTAGTCGCGGCCGACCAGCGCGCAGCCAGAGACCAGCATCGTCAGTGCGATGGCCAGGGCTGCGGTGAGCTTGACAGTGGGTTCACACATGGCTGTCCCCCGCAACCGCAGCGGGCAAGGCAGGCGGCGTCGGCTGGGGCGTCGGCGCGCGACCGGCGTGGTGCAGCTTGCACGGCGACAGCTTGCGCAGCAGCACATAAAACACCGGCGTAAGCACGAGCCCGAACACCGTCACGCCGATCATCCCGCTCATCACCGCGATGCCCATGGCTTGGCGCATCTCGGCCCCGGCCCCGCTGGACAGCACCAGGGGAATCACGCCCGCAATGAACGCGATCGAGGTCATCAAGATCGGGCGCAGCCGCAGCCGACACGATTCGACCACCGCTTGCACCGGCGTTCGGCCTTGCAGTTCGAGCTCGCGCGCAAACTCGACGATCAGGATCGCGTTCTTGCACGCCAGCCCGACCAGCACCACGAAGGCGACCTGCGTGAAGATGTTGTTGTCCGCCGGGAAACCCAAGAAACCGCTGAGCCACACCCCGGTGATCGCGCTCAGGATGCACATCGGCACGATCAACACGATGGCCAGTGGCAGCGTCCAGCTTTCGTAGGTGGCCGCCAGCACCAGAAACACCAACAGCACGCACAGCGGGAAGATGTAGACCATCGTGTTGCCAGCGATTTTTTCCTGGTAGACCAGCTCGGTCCACTCGTAGCCCATGCCGCGCGGCAGGGTTTCCTTCAGGATCTTTTCCATCTCGGCCTGTGCCTCACCCGAGCTGAATCCCGGCTTCGGCGCGCCGTTGAAGTCGGCAGTAAACAGGCTGTTGTAGCGGCCGACGGCTGCCGGGCCGAAGGTCGGCTCCACCGTCATCATCGCGCCCAGCGGCACCATCTCGCCCGCGCTGTTACGGATCTTCAGGTTGACGATGTCTTCGGCCTTCGCGCGGTAGTTCGCATCGGCCTGCACGATCACCTGGTAGGTCTTGCCGAAGCGGTTGAAATCGTTGACGTAGAGCGACCCGAGGTAGGTCTGCATCGTGTCGTAGATGTCGTTCAGGTTGACGCCCATCTGCTTGGCCTTGGTGCGGTCGACATTGGCGAACAACTGCGGCACGTTGATCTGGTAGTTGCTGAACGCCTGCGTGATCGTGCTGTTCGGGTTGCCATAGATGCGCCCCATCAACTGCTGCACCACACCGTTAAGTGCCGCCTCGCCGGCCCCCTCACGGTCTTGCAATTGCAACTTGAAGCCGCCCGCGTTGCCGAGGCCGCTGACCGGCGGCGGGCTCAGCACGAACAGGAACGCGCCCTGGATCGCGCCGAGGCGCTGGTTCACCTGACCGACGATGCCGTCCGCGCTGGTCTCGCGCGAGGTGCGGTTGTCGAACTCGTCGAGCCCGAAGAACACGATGCCCGAGTTGGACGCCGCCGTGAAGCCGTTGATGCTGAGGCCCGGAAAAGCCACTGAATCGCGCACGCCCGGAATCGACAGCGCGATGTCGCTCATCTGGCGGATGACCTTGGTGGTTCGTTCCAAGCTCGCGCCGTCGGGCAATTGCGCAATGCCGATCAGGTACTGCTTGTCTTGTTGCGGCACGAAGCCGGGCGGCACGCGGGTGAACATGAAAACGGTCAAACCGAGCAGCACCGCGTAGATCAGCAGGGCAATCGATTTGCGCTTGACCACGGTGTTGGTCACCAGGCCGCTGTAGCGACCCGCGTTGCGGTTGAAGAAGCGGTTGAACCAGCGGAAGAACCCGCCGAAGATCCGGTCGATGCCGCGCGTCAGCCAGTCCTTCTTCGCGTCGTGCGGTTGCAGCAAGATGGCGGCCAGCGCGGGCGACAGCGTCAGCGAATTGAAGGCCGAAATGACGGTCGAGATTGCAATCGTGACCGCGAACTGCTTGTAGAACTGCCCCGTCAGCCCGCTGACGAACGCCAGCGGCACGAACACCGCGCACAGCACCAGGCCGATCGCGATGATGGGGCCCGACACCTCCTGCATCGCCTTCACGCTGGCATCGTGCGGGCTCAGCCCGGCTTCGATGTTGCGCTCGACGTTTTCGACCACGACGATCGCGTCATCGACCACGATGCCGATCGCCAGCACCAGGCCGAAGAGCGTCAGCGTGTTGATCGAAAACCCGAGCAGCAGCAGCACCGCGAACGTGCCGACGATCGACACCGGCACCGCCAACAGCGGGATCAGCGACGCGCGCCAGGTTTGCAAGAAGATCACGACGACGATCACCACCAGCAAGATGGCTTCGATCAGCGTCGAGATCACCTTCTCGATCGAGGTCTGCACGAAGCGCGTCGGGTCGTAGACGATCGAGTAGCTGACGCCGGCCGGGAAGTCGGCCTTCAACCGCTCCATCGTTTCGCGTACATCGCCGGACAGTTGCAGCGCGTTCGAATTCGGCGCCTGAAAAATCGCCAACGCGGCCGCTTCCTTGTTGTTCAGCAGCGAGCCCAGCGCATAGGTGTTCGGGCCCATCTCGACGCGGCCCAGGTCCTTGATGCGGATCAGCGAGCGATCCACCGGATCCGCCTTGACGATGACCTCTGCGAACTGCTGCTCGGTGGTCAGCCGGCCTTGCGTGTTGATCGACAACTGGAACTCGGTGCCTGCCGGGGCGGGCGACGCGCCGACCACGCCGGCCGCGACCTGCGCGTTTTGCTCGCGCAGTGCCGCCACCACGTCGTTCGACGTGAGGCTGCGTGCAGCGAGTTTTTGCGGGTCGAGCCAGATGCGCATCGCGTAGTCGCCCGAGCCGAAGGTCTGCACCGAGCCCATGCCGGGGATGCGCAGCAACTGATCGCGCACGTTCAGCGCTGCGTAGTTGCGCAGGTACAGCGCGTCGTAGCGGTTGTCCGGCGAGACCATGTGCACGACCATCGTCAGGTTGGGCGAGCTTTTCTCGGTGGTGACGCCGAGCTGGCGAACGATCTCCGGCAGGCGCGGCAGCGCGCGCTGCACGCGGTTTTGGACTGCGGTTTCCGCGCCTTCGGGGTCGGTGCCGATCTTGAAGCTGACGGTCAGCGTCATCGCGCCGTCGGCGGTGGCGAGGCTGTTCATGTAGAGCAGGCCTTCGACGCCGTTGAGCTGCTCTTCCAGCGGTGTGGCCACCGTTTCGGCGATCACCCGCGCGTTGGCACCGGGGTATTGCGCGCGCACCACCACCTGTGGCGGCGCGACCTCGGGGTATTCGGAAATCGGCAGCGTGAAGATCGAGATCGCGCCGACCAGCGTGATGACGACCGACAACACCGCCGCGAAGATCGGCCGGTCGATGAAAAAGCGGGAGATGTTCATGCGCGCCGCTCGCTCAAGGCTTGCCAGCCGATGCCGCAGCCGATGCCGCCGCAGGTGCCGCGCCCGGCGGCCCACCGGCAGCAGGCGCACCCGGAGGCCCGCCGGCGGGTGGCGTGGCCAACGGCATGCCACGCTCATCGGTCGGCACCGTGATCGGCTGCACCGGCGCACCCGGGCGCACGCGCTGCAAGCCGTCGACCACCACGAGCTCACCGGCCTTCAAGCCGGCGGTGACGACGCGCATGCCGTCGATCAGCGTGCCGAGTTGCAGTTGGCGCGACTGCGCTGCGTTGTCCGGGCCGATCACGAAGACGAACTTCTTGCTCTGGTCGGTGCCGATGGCACGCTCGGGCGTCAGCACGGCCGAGTACGCCGCACCGCCGGCCAGTTGAATGCGGGTGAACAGACCCGGCGTGAACTCGCCCTTCGGGTTGTCGAACACCGCGCGCATGCGGATCGAGCCGGTTTGCGGGTTCAACTGGTTATCGACGAAATCGACCGTGCCCTCGTGCGGGAAACCGGTCTCGTCGGCCAGCCCCATGTGCACCCGCTTTTGCCCCGGCTCGCCTTTGCGCAGCCGCAGAAAAGTTTGCTCGCTGCCGTCGAAATACGCGTAGACCTGCTGCGTCGCCACCAGCGTGGTCAGCACGCTCTGGTCGCTGACCAGATTGCCTTCGGTGATGACGGCGCGCGACAGGTGGCCGGCCATCGGTGCGCGCACGCTCGTGTAGCCCAGGTTCAATTGCGCCACGCGCACCGCCGCTTCGGCGGCAGCGATGTCGGCCCCGCTGGTCGCCGCACCCGAGGTGAGCTGATCGAACTCTTGCGCCGACACGGCTTTCGCGTCGAGCAGCTTCTTCGCGCGGCCCAGCTCCGACGACGCCAGCGCGGCGCGCGAGCGGGCCGCCGTCAGTTGCGATTGCGCGCGGGCCAGTTCGGCCTGAAACGGTTTCGGGTCGATGCTGAACAGCATCGCGCCCTGCGCCACCCGGGCGCCGTCGCGGAAATGCACCTTGTCGATCGTGCCGCCGATGCGCGGTCGCACCTCGACCGAGCGCGGCGCTTCGAGTCGGCCGGTGAATTCTTCGATGTCGGTGACGCTGCGTTGCACCGCGGCTGCGACCGATACCGGCGGTGCGCCGGGTGGTGGCCCGCCTGCGGTGTCACCGGGCTTGGAGCAGCCGACAATCAGCAGCAGGGGCAAAACGACGGCACAGAAGGCGGTTGTCAGGGCAGGGCGCGAGGTCGAAGCCGGTGTGGTCATGGGGTCGCTCGGTACTGGTGATAACCCTACAACCTTACCGAACATCCTGATTTCATGTCGGATGTCACACGCGATACCGGCCGACCCGGTGTCAGCGGCGGCGAAACACCAAGTCCCAGACGCCATGCCCGAGCTTCAGGCCGCGGTTCTCGAACTTCGTCAGCGGTCGGTACGCGGGCTTCGGCGCGTAGTCGTCGGCGGTGTTGATCAAAGCGGCCTCCGCCGACAGCACTTGCAGCATCTGCACCGCGTACGGCTGCCAGTCGGTCGCGCAATGCACACAGCCGCCGGAAGCCAGCCGCGACGCCAGCAACGACACGAACGTGGGCTGAATCAAGCGCCGCTTGTTGTGCTTGAGCTTGTGCCACGGGTCGGGGAAGAACACATGCACCCCCGCCAGCGAGCCGGGCGCGATCATGTGTTCGAGCACCTCGACCGCATCGTGCCGCACGATGCGCACGTTGCCGAGGCCGCGCTCGCCGATCAGCTTGAGCAACGCACCGACGCCGGGCGCGTGCACCTCAGCGCCGAGGAAGTCGGTGTCGGGCAGCGCCGCTGCGATGGCCGCAGTGGCGTCGCCCATGCCGAAGCCGATTTCGAAGACCAACGGCGCCGTTCGGCCGAAGGTGGTCGGCACGTCCAGCGCCTGCGGCGCATACGGCACGGTGTACGCCGGCCCCCATTCGTTCAGCGCGCGCGTCTGCCCGCTGCCCATGCGCCCGGCGCGCAGCACGAAGGATTTGATGGGACGATTCGGGGCAGACGGTTCCGCTGCGCGGTCGTCGGTCGGTGGCGTGGCGTTGGAGCTCATAGACGAGGGCGCGGAATGAAACAGAAACGGCCCTGATGGGGCCGTTGTCGGGATGGGCGGTGTGGAACGGGTCTAACGAATCAGATCCACACCTTAAGTGCCGAGCTAGGGCTCGGAAGAATGCGGATTTGTAGCACGAGTTTGTATATGCGAATTGGGCCGCCGATGCTGCTTTGCGTTGGTTGATATCTACCTTGATGGGCCGAGTGGTCGATACCCCACAAGCAATTCAGCGTCCACCTGATCGACCGATGATTTGCGGAATGAAAACGTGACACCCGCCTTTCTAAGAGCCTCACTGATACCCAACGAAATTGGGCTGTCAGGATTCAAGGTCAGAAACAATCCGTTTGTAGGTGCATTTGAGCCCATCATTCCAACGCGACGCACTTCCACTTCGGCGCCTGCTTGTCGCAGCGTCTCGATCCAAGAATCCGCAAAAGCGCCAGCTTCCGCATCTCCCAGTCGGATAACCCTCAAGCGCAAAGATTTTATTGAGCTCAATGAGGCAACAAGGCTTTTTCTCTGACTAACAGATAACGTCCTAGGCGCGACGCTTTCGCCCAAGGCAGTGCGTTCGGTACGCTCCTTGTTTAGCTGCTTCTGCAAATCAGCGGCTGTTTCTTTGTTGCAGTTACTGGTGACCTCGACGCGCGATTGCCCGCTCGCATTGACCACCACGTTGCAGTTGCCAATCGCCGTTGCAATTTGGTCAGCAGCAAGCAGATGTCCGCTGATCGAAAAACCGAACGCGATGAGAGCCATCCCAACTACGTAATGCTTCACGGCGCACTGCCTACTTTCGTGATCACACTGACCTGCGCCGATCTGTCGGCGTTGATAGAAGTCCCTCCATTGGTGGCTATCGCGCTCTGTGATGCAGCCGTTGTCTGTTTACTGGTCTCTGTCTTTGGGGAAAAGTGCTCGTACACGTTCCAGGCCAATGTCAGCGCTCCAATTAGCCCACCACCAGCCAGAACGGACTTGAGAGCGCCTGAAGTGTTTGAACTGCATGTCTTTGCCACCATCACTCTTCCTCGGTTGAAATATGAGATCTGCAACTAGGCGAAACGTTGGTATGCGGAAAGGAGAACAACATTGCTCTGCTGCCAAAAGTATCGGATCTACCCATGGTCAGCAGCGGCGTTCCGACTGAAATTCTCAAAACATCAATGATTGGGACAAGCCAATCAAGTTCGCGGGACTTCCATTTCCAGCGTGCCACGATGTTGCTTCCCACAATCCTTGCAACAGCGAGTACATGAAAGCCACTTCATTCGATCAACTCGATTTGATCGAGCGCGGCATGATGCCTTTTAGGTCCCCAAGTCGCGCAACGCGGACCCGGTCGGTCGGTGGAGCAGCCCTTCCATACACCTCCTAGTGTGCGAATGCGCTGTATCCGGAGCACCAAACGCAGATTCCTTGACAGGATCAAGCGCTTAATGAGATGTGGAGCGGGTGAAGGGAATCGAACCCTCGTATGAAGCTTGGGAAGCTGCTGTTCTGCCATTGAACTACACCCGCGACGGTGATCGATTCTATCGTGCGAGCCCCTGCGCTCCGGCTCGCTACAGCGGGAACCAGCGGTCGAATGCGGCGGCCTGACCGTGACATGCGCCCGAGGCGTCGATCAGGTTCCAGACCACGGCCTGCTCGATGCGGAAGCGCCTGCCGGAAGCCGAAATGCGAGTGCCGGCGTAGTCGGTGATGCAGCCGTCGCGGGCGACCCGCTCCAACAGCAGTGCCCGCTCCTCGCGCAGCAGCGGCTCGGCGGACAGCCGCGAAGGCAGGCGCACGAACGAGGCCCAGTCCATCTCGAAGACCTGCAGCGCGCGCCGGTTGCCATAAAAGAACACCGGGTCGGCTTCGCTGCCGTGCGCGACGATCACCGAGGCCGCGTTCCACAGCGCAGCGCGTAGATCGCGTCCGGCGGCCAGGAGGAGGTGCCCGGTCAGGCGCTGGTGGCTTTGCGCCAGCAGCGCGAGCCGATGGTCGGACGGTTCCAGCGGCGGTGAGCTGAGTGGCGCTCCAGGTTGAATCACGGCGTGTCCACGAAATCAGCAGGGGGTGAGGCTCAAGGCGAGGGGCGATTTTCGCCCGTGGGTCGGCCGGTGCGGGCCGGGAACCCAACAAGGCGGCAAAACGGTGCAATTACCGGCATTGCATTTCAAGGCTCGCCACCACAATCTGATCGTCATCGATCGCGATGACTGTGAGGACGACTCCCGATGAGCGACGCTTGCGTGCATGTGCTGCAGATAGGTTCTGGCGAGCTCGCCTCGGCGCTGACGCGGGCCGGTGCCGAGCCGGGCTTCGGTCCGTTCGACGTCACCGTTTGCGCTGCCGATGAGGTCTGGCAGCGGCTGGCAGCCGCGCCCATCGACGTGCTGGTCGTGCACGGCGGCTGGGACGGCTGGGTGCGCTGCGCCTCCGAGGTGGCGGTGGTCGTGGTGGCCGACGACCTGAACGCCGCCGACAGCCTGCGCTGGCTGCGCGACGGTGCGCAAGAGGTGGTTCGCGCCGACGAGATGACGCAGCCCGCCTGGCCGCGCCGGCTGCGTGCTGCGGTCGAACGGCAACGCGTGCGCGTCGCCACGCGTCAGGCCTTCGCGACCGATGTGCACACCGGCTTGCCGCACGTCGGCCAACTGATCGAACACATGAGCCACCTGCTCGCGCTGCGCGAACGCGAGCCCGCGCCGATGGCCTTGCTGGTGCTGCGCATCGAAGGCCTGGCGACGACGATGGCCCGGCTCGGCGTCGAGGCGTCGGGCACGCTGCGTCGCAAGGTGGCGGTGCGCCTGCGCGCCGGCGTGCGGGCCAGCGACGTCGTGGCCTCGGTCGGTGACGATTCGTTCGCGGTGCTGTTGTCCTATCTCGACAGCGCCGCCGATGCCGACCGGGTCGGCCGCAAGCTGCTGGGATCGCTCGGCGAAACCTTCAAGGTGGGTGGCAGCGATCTGGCGGTGGCCACCGCGCTGGGCATCGCGGTGTATCCGGCCGATGGCACCCAGCCGGACATGCTGTTGCGCCGCGCCACCGGCCTGGCGGCTTCGGCGCAGGCGACCGGACGTTCGGGTTATGGGAACCGGCAGGAGCGGGGGGCTGGGGTGGCGGCGAACGATGAGGACACGGGCTGACGCTCTGGGTGACTCGCCCGGCATTCCCGCGCAGGCGGGAATCCATTGGTACAGACGGTAGGGATCTCCGCTTGCGCGAGGATGACAGCGCCGGTCGCGGTCACCAGAAAATCGCCCACAGCAGCGCGGCAATCAGCAGCCACTTGCCGACGTAGTAGGCCGTGCGGTTGCCGCGCTTGAATTCCTTGGCCATCGCGCGCAGCTTGTAGCCCTGCGCGAACACCTTGTTGACGCCGCCGATCGGCTCGCCGTCGACGTTCTGTGTCGACGCGGCCGACATCACATGCTTCGCGAACAAGCGGTTGAACCAGCGCAGCGGGCTGCCCCACAACGGGCGTTCGATGTCGCAGAACAGGATCACGCGCGGCTGGTCGGTGGTGTTGGCGGCGTGGTGGATGTAGGTCTCGTCGAACATCACCGCCTCGCCGTCCTTCCAGTGGTAGCGCTGGCCGTCGACATCGATGTAGCAGCCGGGATCGTTCGGCGTCTGCAGGCCGAGGTGAAAGCGCAGCGAACCGGCGTACGGATCGCGGTGTCGCACCAGCGTCGCGCCGGGCGGCAGCGACGCGAACATCGCCGCCTTCACCGATGGAGTGGCCTTCAGCAGCGCCACCGTTTGTGGGCACAGCGCCTGTGCCGACTGCAAATCCTTGCCGTACCAGCTCAGGTAGAAACGCTTCCAGCCGGTGCGAAAAAACGAGTTGAAACCGATGTCGGTGTAGCCCGCAGCGGCGCGGATGTAGCCCTCGTCGTTGAGGCGCAGCGCCTCGTCGCGGATGGTGGGCCAGTGCTTTTGCAGCTCGATCAGTTCGGGGAACTGCGCCACGTCAATGTAGGCCGTGCGCGGCGTGCGCGAGAACGCGTACATGAGCATATTGACCGGCGCCAGCAGCACGGTGAAATCGGTCAGCGCGCGCGCCAGCTTGAAGCGCACTCGGCCGCGCAGATGCACGTAGAGCGCCGAGCCGACGAAGACCAATAGCACCCAGTGGCGGATTTCGAGTGTGGGGAGGGTCATTTCTGGATGTCGCCGAGACACAGGTATTTGATCTCGACATAGTCGTCGATGCCATGGTGCGATCCCTCGCGCCCGAGGCCCGATTGCTTGACGCCGCCGAACGGCACCTCGGCTGCCGAGATCAACCCGGTGTTGACGCCGACCATGCCGTATTCGAGCGCTTCGCCGACGCGGAAGATGCGGCCGATGTCGCGGCTGTAGAAGTAGCTCGCCAGGCCGAATTCGGTGTCGTTCGCGCGTGCGATGGCTTCGGCCTCGGTGTGAAAGCGGAACACCGGCGCCACCGGGCCGAAGGTTTCTTCGCGGGCGCACAACATGTCGGCGGTGGCGTCGGCGAGCACCGTCGGCTCGTAGAAGAAGCGGTCCTTGCGCTGGCCGCCGACCAGCAACCGCGCGCCTTTGGCCAGCGCATCGGCGACGTGGCTGTCGATCTTGGCGATCGCGTCGGCATCGATCATCGGCCCCTGCGAGACGCCGGCCTCGAAGCCATTGCCGACCTGGATGCCGCGCACCTTGGCGGCCAGCTTCTCGACAAAGGCGTCGTACACGCCATCTTGCGCATACAGCCGATTCGCGCAGACGCAGGTCTGGCCGGCATTGCGGTATTTGCTGATCATCGCGCCCTCGACCGCGCTGTCGATGTCGGCGTCGTCGAACACGATGAAAGGCGCGTTACCGCCGAGTTCGAGCGACAGCTTCTTGATCGTCGGTGCGCATTGAGCCGCGAGGATGCGACCGACCTCGGTCGAGCCGGTGAACGACAGGTGGCGCACGGTGTCGCTGGCGCACAGCACGCGGCCGATGGCGATCGAGCGCTCGCTGTCGGCGGTGATCACGTTCAGCACGCCCGCCGGCATGCCCGCGCGCTGCGCCAGTTCGGCCACGGCGAGGGCCGACAGAGGCGTCTGCTCGGCCGGCTTGATGACCACCGTGCAGCCCGCGGCCAGCGCCGGTGCCACCTTGCGGGTGATCATCGCAATCGGGAAATTCCACGGCGTGATCGCCGCGCACACGCCGATCGGCTGCTTGATGACGAGCAGGCGCTTGTTGGCATCGGTGGCCGGCACGGTTTCGCCGTAGACGCGCTTGGCTTCTTCGGCGAACCACTCGATGAAGCTGGCACCGTAGACGACCTCGCCGCGTGC
Organism: Rhizobacter sp.; assembly: GCA_031390425.1. Classification (GTDB taxonomy): domain Bacteria; phylum Pseudomonadota; class Gammaproteobacteria; order Burkholderiales; family Burkholderiaceae_C; genus PBB1. The sequence goes on along the minus strand of JANMTL010000099.1, from coordinate 2,431 downwards.
TTCGGCCAGCGGCTTGCCCTGCTCGGCGGTCATGATGCGGGCGAGGTCGTCCGAATGTTGAAGAAGCAAGTGGAACCACTTCATCAAGATCGCGCCGCGTTCTTTGGCGGTCTTGCTGCGCCAGGCCGGCCAGGCGCGGTCGGCGGCGGCGATGGCAGCTTGGGCCTCGGCGGCGCCGACGTTGGCGACTTCGGCGAGTTGACATCCGGTGGCCGGGTCGTCGACTGCGAAACGCCGGGCCACACCGACCCACACGCCGTCGATCAGCGCATCGGTCTTCAGCAGCGTCGGATCATTCAGCGCCGCCAGCGGCGAGGTCGTCAGGGTCATGCGGTTCTCCAGCGCGGCTGCGCAATCTAGCGCAAGCATGCTGCTTCGATAGAATCTGGTCAATTCAACCAGAATATTGCCGAAAGGGTCGCCATGTCGATTTCCCGGTCAGTGCAAAGCGTCGGATTGTTCGACGCCAAAACCCACTTGTCTGAATTGGTCAGCCGTGCCGAGGCGGGCGAAGAAATCGTCATCACCCGGCACAACAAGCCGGTGGTGCGGCTCGTCGCGGTCGAGGCGGTGGTCGGCGTCGACAAGGCCCGGCGGCGCGCGGCGATCAAGGCATTGCGCAGCCTCGGCGAAGACATCCGGCGCGACGGCGGCGGCCAGCCTGTGGCCGACATCGTTGCGTCTGTGCGCGAGATGCGAGACGAGCAAACCTCGCGCAAGCTGAAAGCGGCAGGCATCGAATGACCGAGGCGACGGTCGTTCTCGACGCCTCTTACGCGCTCGCCATCGTGATGCACGATGAGGCGCAGCCCGCCAGCGCCGACGCGGTGCTGGCCGCGCACCTGATCGCACCGGCCATCTGGCCGCTCGAAATGGCGAATGCGGTGATGAGCAACCTGCGCTGCAAGCGCCTGGCCGACGTCCATGTGCCCCGCTTGTTCGACGCCATGGAGCAACTCGACGTGGCGGTGTTCGCGACGCCGATGGCGACCGCGAGCCACTGGTTCACGTTTTCCACGCAGCACCGGCTGACGCCCTACGACGCGCAGTACATCGACCTTGCTCTGCAACACCACTGCGCCATCGCCACCTGCGACGCAGACGTTGCGTCGGCCGCCACCAAACTGGGTCTGACCGTGCTGACCTGATGCCGCGCTATGGCGATCGCCCCCAAAGACACCGACCCTGAACACTCGAAAAAGCAAGCCATGAAAGCCACCGACATCCGCCAGACCTTCTTGAAGTTCTTCAAATCGAAGGGCCACACCATCGTCGCCAGTTCGCCGGTGGTGCCGGGCGACGACCCGACGCTGCTGTTCACCAACGCAGGCATGAACCAGTTCAAGGACGTGTTTCTCGGCTTCGACAAGCGGCCTTACAGCCGCGCGACGAGCAGCCAGAAATGCATCCGCGCCGGCGGCAAGCACAACGACCTCGACAACGTCGGCTACACCGCGCGCCACCACACCTTCTTCGAGATGCTGGGCAATTTCAGCTTCGGCGACTACTTCAAGCAGGACGCCATTCGCTACGCCTGGGAACTGCTGACCGAGGTCTACGGGCTGCCCGCAAAAAAGCTCTGGGTCACGGTGTATGCCGAAGACGACGAGGCCTATGAAATTTGGAACAAGCAAGTGGGCGTGCCCGCCGAGCGCATCGTGCGCATCGGCGACAACAAGGGCGCGCGCTACGCGTCGGACAACTTCTGGATGATGGGCGACACCGGCCCGTGCGGGCCGTGCACCGAGATCTTCTACGACCACGGGCCCGACGTGGCCGGCGGCCCGCCCGGATCGCCCAACGAAGACGGCGACCGCTACATCGAGATCTGGAACAACGTCTTCATGCAGTTCAACCGCACCGAAGACGGTGTGATGCACAAGCTGCCGAAGCCGAGCGTGGACACCGGCATGGGGCTGGAGCGCATCACCGCGGTGCTGCAGCACAAGCACAGCAACTACGAGATCGATCTGTTCGTCAATTTGTTGGCGGCGGCGAAGCGGGCGGTCGATGGGGCCGGTGCCGTGGACTGTGATGCCGGCTCGCCGTCGCTGAAAGTCATCGCTTATCACATCCGCGCCTGCACCTTCACGGTGGTCGACGGCATCATCCCCGGCAACGAAGGCCGCGGCTACGTGCTGCGCCGCATCACCCGCCGCGCGATCCGCCACGGCTACAAGCTCGGCGCACGCACGCCATTCTTCAACACCTTGGTCGCTGCGTTGGCGGTCGAAATGGGCGATGCGTATCCCGAGTTGCGCCAGCAGCAACAGCGCGTCACCGAGGTGCTGAAGCAGGAGGAGCAGCGGTTTTTCCAGACCATCGCTAACGGCATGGAAATCCTCGACGAGGAAATAGACAAAGCCAAAGGAAAGCAGTCGCAAACAACGGTCACTACCGTGGGCGAAAAGCAGTCGGTAGTCGTCTCTGG
>JANMTL010000143.1:0-6647 GCA_031390425.1 Rhizobacter sp. | reverse complement strand
TTGTAGCCGCCCATGCCGTCGGCCAGAACGATCAGCGACGAGCCGATGTCGACCGCGACCGAGTCTTCGTTGTTGTTGCGTGCGCGGCCGGTGTCGGTGGCGCTGAAAAACTCGAACGGCATAAAGAGTCGTACCGGCACGAACAAGGGACTGCGATGTGTCTCAGCGCGAACGCTGGGTTCCGCGAGCGACGCTCGCAAGGGCAATCACAGGCCGGAATTGTGCCCCCGATCGGTGCGGGTAATTCTCACGGTGGCCGCGAAAGCATCGGAATCGGGGGGCGCTGGCGCCGCTGCCGAGGCGGCCGAGTCGGCCAGCGTCAGCGCGCTGTCGGGCCACAGCGCCGCCACGTCGCGCAAGGCCGCCGCCAGTTGGCGGCCATCGGCGTGGCGCGCTTCAGGCTGCTTGGACAAGGCTTGCGCGACCAGTTGCGCCAGCGCTTCGGGAATGTCGGGGCGCACGCTGCGCAGGTCGGGCGCGGTGTCGTTGGCGATGGCGTACATCAGCTTGGCCATCGAGTCGGCGCGGTGCGGCAGCTGTCCGGTCAGCAACTGGAACAGCATGACGCCGAGCGAGTACAGGTCGGCCCGCCCGTCGACGCGGCGGCCGGACATCTGCTCGGGCGACATGAACGACGGCGTGCCGAGCACCATGCCGGTTCGGGTGCGGCTGGAATCGGTGATGCGCGCGATGCCGAAATCGGTGACCTTCACGACGCCGCTCGCCAGATCGACCATCACGTTGGCGGGCTTCACATCGCGGTGCACCACGCCCTGGCTGTGCGCGTGGGCCAGCGCGCTGGCCACGCGCTCGCCGATGTGCACGACCACCGGCACCGGCAATAACTGGCCCGATTTCGTGTGGCGTTGCAGGTCGTGACCGCGCAGGTATTCCATCGCGATGTAGGCCAGCTCATGGTCTTCACCGGCGTCAAAAATGGTGACGATGTCGGGGTGCTGCAGTCGGCCGGCGGTTTCTGCCTCGCGAAAAAAGCGCTGCCGCGCTTCGACCAGTTCTGGGCCTTCGAACTCCGCGGCCAGCGCCATGGTCTTGACGGCAACCTGGCGGCCGATCTGCGGATCGTGGCCGAGGTACACCGCACCCATCGCACCGCGACCCAACTGGCGCTCGATGCGGTAGCGCCCGAGCGTGGCGTGGTCCGGGACCCGCGCGGCGGGCGCGGGCGCCGCAATCGGCATGGGCAGTGCGGCCTTCGGCAGGCGGACGGCAGCAGGTGGGGCGGCCCGACGCTCGGCGGCGCGGCCGAGCGACCAGCCCGCGTGGCCGGCGAGCAGCACAGCCGCACCGACCAGCATCGCCGCGATCCCTGCCGCAGCGAGCGTCGCGGTCAGCGCACCGGTGACGGTGACCGCCAGCAGCACCGTGGTCAGCAACCCGGTGGCCGCCCAGGCGTCGGTGGACGACAGCCGCGGCAGCACCCACAGGAGATAAGCGCCCGCCAGCCCGGCGAGCAGCGCCCCGACCAAACCCGCAGCGCCAGCGTCGGCCAACAGGGACATCAGGCGGTGCCGCTGCGGTGGCGCACCTGGAAGGCCTTGCCGATGGCAAACACCAGCACGGCCCCGGCGATGCCCGCGCCGTACTTGACCCAGTCGTTGACCACCAGCTTGGGCACCTGCGGCATCACCTCGGGGTTGACCAGCGCGGGGTCGCTGACCGCCATCGTGCCGGCGATCCAGCCCAGCAGCATGGCGCCGAGCGTGATGATGCCCGGGTAGCGATCCATCAGCTTGATGACCAGTTGGCTGCCCCACACGATGATCGGGATGCTGACCAGCAAGCCGAAGATCACGAGCGACATCGTGTGCTCGCCGCCCGCCGTTTCGGCCGCACCGGCGATCGCGATCACGTTGTCGACGCTCATCACCAGGTCGGCAATGATGACCGTCTTGACCGCGCCCCACAGCCGGTCGCTGCCCTCGATCTTGGCGTGCGGGTCGTCGTCTTCGGGCATCAGCAACTTGACGCCGATCCACACCAGCAGGATCGCGCCGACCAGCTTGAGGAATGGAATGGCCAGCAACTGCAGCGCGAAGAAGATCAGGATCACGCGCAAGATGATGGCGCCCGCCGTGCCCCACAGGATGCCCTGGGTGCGCTGCTTGGGTGGCAGCTTGCGGCAGGCCAGCGCGATCACCACCGCGTTGTCGCCGCCGAGCAGGATGTCGATCATGATGATCTGGCCGACGGCGATCCAGAACTCGGGGGTCATCAGGGCGTCCATGCGGTTTCCGTGTGAGCTTCAGAGAGAAAAGGCGGCAGTGTAGGTGTCGCCGTTGGACGGGGCCGCCGACAGACCGGCGCGCCGCACCGACAGTTCCGTCAGGCCCCGATACAGCGGGTTGCCAGTCCAGCGTGCTTCATGGGGCGCGGCCAACGCGAGGTCGGGCCACCGCTCGATCACTTGTGCGAAAACGGTTTGCGCTTCCATCAGGGTCAGCGCGGCGCCGATGCACACGTGCGGGCCTTGACCGAAGGCCAGCGGTGCGCCGACACGCCGGGTGATGTCCAGCTCGTCCGGCCACTCGTGGCGCGCCGGGTCGCGGTTGGCCGCGCCGATCAGCGCCACCACCAGATCGCCCCGGCGCAAGGTTTTTCCGTGCAGCAGCACCTCGGTGGCGACGCGGCGGCCGGTGTACTGCACAGGGCTGTCGTGGCGCAGAAGCTCGCGCACCGCGCCGGGCAGCAAGGCCGGATCGCGCTGCAGGCGTTGCCAGGCGTCGGGGTGCGCCAGCAGCGTGCGCAAGCCGTTCGCCAGCAGGTGGCGCGTGGTTTCGTGGCCGGCGAACAGCAGCATCACGCACTGCGCCAGCAGCTCGGCGCTGCCGTGGATCCGACCCCCGCGCTCGGCCTGGATCAGGCGACCGATCACGTCGTCGCGGGGTGGCGCCCCGCCATCGAGCGCAGCGCGGCGGCGCGTCAACAGCGCGTCGAAATGCCGGGCCATCGCCAGCAGCGCGGTCTGCGCGCTCAGGGCCTGCGCGAGACTCGGGTCGGGGGCGCCGATGAAGGTGGCCAGCTCGTCCGACCAGGCCACGACATCGGCCGGCTCGTCATCGAGCCCCATCAGCAGACCGATGACCTGAGCCGGCAGCGGGCGGGCCAGCGCCGCGACGAAATCGAACGGGCGGGTGGTGTCGATCGCATCGAGGCGGTCGGCGACCGCCTGCTCGATGCGCGGCGCGAGTCCTTGCAGATCGGCGGGGCGGAAGGCCGCCGACAGCACCTGGCGCACCCGCGTGTGGTCGGGCGCATCGAGAAAGATCATCGCGCGGGCGAACAGGCGCTGAAAGCCTTTCAGCTCGTTGCGCCGCTCGGCGGCTGACGCCGTCGGTTCGTCGGCCTGTGCGTCGGCCTGTACGTCGGCGGGGCGCATGACCCAGCCGCCGGTGCGCTGCGCCGAAAACCGCTCATCGCGCAGCACCAGCTCGACATCGGCATGGCGCGACACCAGCCAGGCGCCGCCGAAGAACTCGTCGCTCCAGACCAGCGGCGCTGCGTTGCGCAGGGTGCGGTAGGTCGGGTACGGGTCGCGCAGGAAGGCGCTGCCGAGCAGCGGCCGACCCAACAGATCGCGGGCGTTTGGGGTGCCGGCGCTGCTGGGACGCGCGCTGACGAAACCGGTGCCGACGGAAGCAGCCGTCGAGCTGCCGGGTTTCGGCGCATGCATCGCCGAAGCGCGGCGTGCCGCTGACATCAGAGCAGTTTCTTGAGCAGCTTGGCCATCTCGGACGGGTTGCGCGTGACCGTGAACCCGCTCGCTTCCATCACCGCCAACTTCGCATCCGCCGTGTCGGCGCCGCCCGAGATCAGCGCGCCCGCATGACCCATGCGCTTGCCGGCCGGCGCGGTGACACCGGCGATGAAGCCGACGATCGGCTTCTTCATGTTGGCCTTGCACCAGACGGCCGCTTCGGCTTCGTCGGGGCCGCCGATCTCGCCGATCATGATGACGGCGTCGGTGTCCGGGTCGTCGTTGAACAGCCGCATGATGTCGATGTGCTTGAGCCCGTTGATCGGGTCGCCGCCAATGCCGACTGCGCTGCTTTGGCCCAGGCCGATCTCGGTGAGCTGCGCGACCGCTTCGTACGTCAGCGTGCCGGAGCGGCTGACCACGCCGATGCGGCCGGGACGGTGGATGTGGCCCGGCATGATGCCGATCTTGATCTCGTCGGGCGTGATCAGCCCGGGGCAGTTGGGGCCGAGCAGCAGCGTCTTCTTGCCGCCCTGGGCTTCCTTGCGGAGCATTTTGTTGCGCACTTCGAGCATGTCGCGCACCGGGATGCCTTCGGTGATGCAGATCGCCAGATCCAGATCGGCCTCGACCGCCTCCCAAATCGCTGCGGCCGCGCCCGCCGGCGGCACGTAGATCACGCTGACGGTGGCGCCGGTGGTGGCAGCCGCCTCCTTGACGCTGGCGTAGATCGGGATGCCTTCGAAGTCTTCGCCGGCCTTCTTCGGGTTGACGCCCGCGACGAAGCAGTTCTGGCCGTTGGCGTAGTCGCGGCACATGCGGGTGTGGAACTGGCCCGTCTTGCCGGTGATGCCCTGCGTGATGACCTTGGTGTTCTTGTTGATCAGGATGCTCATGATGTGTGTGTCCTTGGTCGCGGGGCGCTTACTTCTTCAGCGCGGCCATCACGGCTTGCGCGGCGTCGGCCATCGAGTCGGCGCTGATGATGGGCAGGCCCGAGTCCTTCAGCATCTTCTTGCCGATGTCCTCGTTGGTGCCCTTCATGCGCACAACCAGCGGCACGTTCAGGTTGACCGCTTTGCAAGCGGCGATCACGCCCTCCGCGATCGTGTCGCAGCGCATGATGCCGCCGAAAATGTTGACCAGGATGGCCTTGACCTTCGGATTGCCCAACATTATCTTGAAGGCTTCGGTCACCTTCTCGGCGGTGGCGCCACCGCCCACGTCGAGGAAGTTGGCCGGCTCGGCGCCGAAGAGCTTGATGGTGTCCATCGTCGCCATGGCGAGGCCCGCACCGTTGACGAGGCAGCCGATGTTGCCGTCGAGCTGGATGTAGGCGAGGTCGAACTTGCTGGCTTCGATCTCGGCCGGGTCTTCCTCGTCGAGGTCGCGGTAGGCGACGATCTCGGGGTGGCGGAACAGCGCATTGCTGTCGAAGTTGAACTTGGCGTCGAGCGCCTTGATGTTGCCCGGCTTGCCGTCCACAGACCCTTCCAGGATCAGCGGGTTGATCTCGGCCAGGCTGGAGTCGGACTCCATGTAGCAGGTGTAGAGCTTCTTGAACACATCGACCGCCTGCGCCTGGCTGGCGGCCGGAATGCCGATGCCGTTGGCGAGCTGCTGCCCTTGCGCATCCGTCAGGCCGATCAGCGGATCGATGAACACCTTGATGATCTTCTCGGGCGTGTCGTGCGCGACCTGCTCGATGTCCATGCCGCCTTCGCTCGACGCCATCAGCACGACCTTTTGCGTGCCGCGGTCGGTGACTGCCGCGACGTAGTACTCGTGCTGGATGTCGGCGCCTTCTTCGATCAGCAGGCGGCGCACCTTCTGGCCTTCGGGGCCGGTCTGGTGGGTCTTCAACTGCATGCCGAGGATCTCGCCCGACAGCTTCTTCACCTCATCCAGCGAGCGGGCCAGCTTGACGCCGCCGCCCTTGCCGCGACCCCCGGCGTGAATCTGCGCCTTGACGACCCAGACCGGGCCGCCGAGCTTCTGTGCGGCTTCCGAGGCTTCATGGACGCTGAACGCGGCGTAACCCTTCGGCACCGGGATGCCATAACGGCTCAGCAACTCTTTGCCTTGGTATTCATGGATTTTCATGCGGGGGCTTTCTGGCTAGGAAAAAATCAGCCCAAATTATCGGTGCAAGCGCGACTCAGCCCATATCGCCGTCGACAACCTCCCGCAGTACCTGCCAGACCACCTCCGACGAGAACCCTCGGCCAGCCAGAAACCGCGCCTGCCGCGCCCGGTCGGTGGCCGTGGTCGGCAGTTCCCCGAACTTGCGCCGCCGCACCTGGCTGGCGCGGGCTTTCTCGCTGTCGCGCAGCTCGTTGGACGCAGCCGGCGTCAATGCCACACCGTGCTGCGACAGCTCCTGGTGGATGCGCCGGTTGCCAAACCGTGCCGAACGGGCGTGAACCCGACTTTCGACGAAGCGCTCGTCGCTGAGATGGCGGTGGGCTTGCAACCAGTCGAGCACCGCCTCGACCTCGGCCCGACGTTCGGTCTGACGCTCGGCTCGGCGATCGACCGCATCGACCCGCTCGGCGCCATCTGCGCCACTGCGGTGGTCAACGCGTTGATCGCCGCCCGTGTCACCGCTCTTGTCACCGCTCTTGTCAAAAAATTCATCGTCACGCAAGCGCCGCAGCAGCTTGCCGCGCAACTCCAGGCGGCTGTGCTCGCGCTGCGCCAGCAGTTGCAGCGCGCGGCCCTTCAGCGACAGCGGGGGTTTCATCACGGCGGAGGTGCTGCCGTTATGCGCTCACTCCACGCCGCGTCCTCGTTCACTCTTTGACGGTCTTCTCTTTAGCCGCCTTCGGGGCAACGCCGCCACCCTGCGGCGGCAACACGCGGATGCCGACGGCTTCACGCACCAAATTCTCGATCTCGAACGCCAGCGCCGGGTTCTCGCGCAGGAACTCTC
>JANMTL010000072.1:0-30321 GCA_031390425.1 Rhizobacter sp. | reverse complement strand
TCAGTCCTCGCGCACGCAATCGATGCCGTAGCGCTTTGCGCCGCCTTCGGTGTCTTCTTCGACCAGGCCGTGCACGTCGGTGTCGAAGCCTGGAAACGCGGCGTTGAAGTCGCGCGTGAAGCGCAGGTAGTCGACGATCTTTTTGTTGAACACCTCGCCCGGGATCAGCAGCGGGATGCCCGGCGGGTACGGCGTCAGCAGCGTGGTCGTGATGCGGCCTTCGAGCGCGTCGATCTCGACCCGTTCGGTCTTGCGGTGCGCGATGTAGGCGTAGGCGTCGGTCGGCTTCATCGCCGGTTGCAGGTCGGACAGGTACATCTCGGTGGTCAGCCGCGCGATGTCGCCCTTGGCGTACATCGCATGGATGCTTTGGCACAAATCGGCCAGCCCCATGCGCTCGTAGCGCGGGTACTTGGCGACGAATTCAGGCAGCATTTTCCACATCGGCAGGTTGCGGTCGTAGTCGTCCTTGAACTGCTGCAGCGCGGTCACCAGCGTGTTCCAGCGGCCCTTGGTGATGCCGATGGTGAACATGATGAAAAACGAGTAGAGCCCGGTCTTCTCGACCACGATGCCGTGCTCGGCCAGGTACTTGGTGACGATGGAAGCCGGGATGCCGGTCTTGGCGAATTTGCCCGACATGTCCAGCCCCGGCGTGATGACCGTGCTCTTGATCGGATCGAGCAGGTTGAAGCCCTCGGCCAGATCACCGAAGCCGTGCCATTTTTCACCCGCTTTCAACACCCAATCGGCGCTCTTGCCGATGCCCTCGGCGCACAGCTTGTCGGGGCCCCAGACCTTGAACCACCAGTCCTTGCCGAATTCCTTTTCGACCTTGCGCATCGCGCGCCGGAAGTCCAGCGCCTCGGTAATGCTTTCTTCCACCAAAGCCGGCCCGCCGGGCGCTTCCATCATCGCGGCGGCCACGTCGCAGCTCGCGATGATCGCGTACTGTGGGCTGGTGCTGGTGTGCATCAGGTAGGCCTCGTTGAACAAATGCCGGTCCAATTTCCGATCGACCGCGTCCTGCACCAGCACCTGCGAGGCCTGGCTGATGCCGGCCAGCAATTTGTGGGTGGACTGCGTCGCAAAAACGATCTGATCCTTCGGCCGCGCGCGCTTCTTGCCCATCGCGTGATAGGTGCCGTAGAACCGGTGAAATGCCGCGTGCGGCAGCCAGGCCTCGTCGAAATGCAGCGTGTCGATGTAGCCGTCGAGTGCGTGCTTGATCGTCTCGGTGTTGTAGAGCACGCCGTCGTAGGTGCTCTGCGTCAGCGTCAGGATGCGCGGCTTGACGGTCTTCGCGTTGACGCCTTTGAGCAGCGGGTTGGCGGCGATTTTTTTGCGGATCGCGTCAGGCGAGAACTCGCTCTGCGGGATCGGGCCGATGATGCCGTAATGGTTGCGCGTCGGCCGCAAAAACACCGGCACCGCGCCGGTCATGATGATCGCGTGCAGGATCGATTTGTGGCAGTTGCGATCGACCACCACCACATCGCCCGGCGCCACCGTGTGGTGCCACACCATCTTGTTGGACGTGCTGGTGCCGTTGGTGACGAAGAAGCAGTGGTCGGCGTTGAAGATGCGCGCCGCGTTTTTTTCGCTGTCGTAGACCGGGCCCGTGTGGTCGAGCAACTGGCCCAGCTCTTCGACAGAATTGCACACGTCGGCGCGCAGCATGTTCTCGCCGAAGAACTGGTGAAACATCTGGCCGACGGGGCTCTTCAGAAACGCCACACCGCCGCTGTGGCCGGGGCAGTGCCACGAGTAGCTGCCGTCCTGCGCGTAGTCCATCAGCGCCTTGAAAAACGGCGGCGCCAAGCCGTCGAGGTAGCTCTTGGCTTCGCGGATGATGTGCCGCGCGACGAACTCAGGCGTGTCCTCGAACATGTGGATGAAGCCGTGCAACTCGCGCAGGATGTCGTTCGGGATGTGCTGCGAGGTGCGTGTTTCGCCATAGATGTAGATCGGGATGTCGGCGTTCTTGAAGCGGATTTCCTCGATGAACTTGCGCAGGTTCAGCACCGCCGGGTCGTCCTCGGGGCCGGGCGTGAACTCTTCGTCGTCGATCGACAGGATGAAGGCGCTGGCGCGGCTTTGCTGCTGCGCGAACTGGCTCAAATCACCGTAGCTGGTCGCGCCCAACACCTCGAAGCCTTCTTTCTCGTTGGCCTGCGCCAATGCACGGATGCCGAGGCCGGAGGTGTTTTCCGAGCGGTAGTCCTCGTCGATGATGACGATCGGAAAGCGAAAGCGCAGCATGGCAGTCCCGGTGGGCAAGGTGGAGGGAGCGCGAAGTTTAGGCCGAAGGCGTGCAGCGACCACAGGTTCGGCGCGCTGCCCGCCACCGCCCCGAAACCCCGCAATGCATCGAGCGCGAACTACACTGCTCTGGGTTGCTTCAGACCTGAAAACGCGAGGGCGACATGGACTTCTCACACGCCACGATCTGGTGGGTGGCGGCCGGGTTGGCGGTGGCCACCGAACTGGCTACCGGCACCTTCTATTTGTTGATGATCGCCTTCGGCCTCGCCTGCGGCGGGCTGGCAGCCGTACTCGGGTTCGGCGGCGCGATGCAGATCGCAGCCGCAGCGATCGTCGGCAGTGGCGCCACCGCGCTGTGGCACTGGAAGCGCAGACAGCATCCGCGCAGCGCACCGGCGCGCGAGAACCGCGATGTCAACCTCGACATCGGCGAGACGGTGCATGTGGTCGAGTGGGCTGCCGATCGCACCGCGCGCGTTGCCTACCGCGGCACGGCGTGGACGGCACGGCTGAAGCCAGGCTGCTCGCCCAGCCCGGGATCGCACCAGGTGATCGCCGTCGAAGGTAACTGGCTGGTGGTGGCGCCGGTGCCGACGTCCGAGCCGCTCGCCACGGACGCCGCACCCTCGACCGCGACAGCCGCTTCTGCGTCCTAAGTCGGCCCTTCACTTCAGCCAACGAAAAGTACCCCCATGGAATTCGCCGTCGTCTTCGCGATCATCGCGATCATCTTCATCGTCCGCACCTTCAAGATCGTGCCGCAGCAAAACGCGTGGGTCGTCGAACGACTCGGCAAGTACGACCGGACGCTGACGCCAGGACTGAAGTTCGTCGTGCCTTTCATCGAGCGCGTGGCCTACAAGCATTCGCTCAAAGAAGTGCCGCTCGACGTGCCGAGCCAGGTCTGCATTACGCGCGACAACACGCAGTTGCAGGTCGACGGAATCATCTATTTCCAGGTCACCGACCCGATGCGCGCCAGCTACGGGTCGAGCAACTACATCTTCGCGATCACGCAACTGGCGCAGACGCTGCTGCGCTCGGTGATCGGCAAGATGGAACTCGACAAGACCTTCGAGGAGCGCGACACCATCAACGCATCGGTCGTCAATGCGCTCGACGAGGCGGCCGCCAATTGGGGCGTGAAGGTGCTGCGCTACGAGATCAAGGACCTGACGCCGCCGGCTGAAATTTTGCGCAGCATGCAGGCGCAGATCACCGCCGAGCGCGAAAAGCGCGCGCTGATCGCCGCCAGCGAAGGCCGCAAGCAAGAGCAGATCAACATCGCCACCGGCGAGCGCGAGGCCTTCATCGCGCGCTCCGAAGGCCAGCGCCAGGCCGAAATCAACAACGCGCAGGGCGAGGCCTCCGCCATCATCGCCGTGGCCGACGCGACCGCCGAGGCCATCCGCAAGATCGCCGACGCGATCCGCTCACCGGGTGGCGAACAAGCGGTGCAGCTGAAGGTGGCCGAAAAGGCCGTCGAGGCTTACGCGCAGCTCGCGCAGAAGAACAACACGATGATCGTGCCCGGCAACATGAGCGAGGTCTCGGCGCTGATCGGCACCGCGATGACGCTGTTGAAAACCAAGCCCCCAGGAGCGACCTGAACCGTGGCCACCAACGTGATGGGCACCGAGCTGGTGTCTTGTTCCTACGATCCGCTGACCGGCTACTTTCGGGACGGCTGCTGCCACACCCGCGCCGACGACATCGGCACGCATGTGGTGTGCACCAAGGTCACGGCCGAATTTCTGGCGTTCTCGCTCGCGCGTGGCAACGATCTGGTGACGCCGCACCCGGAGTTCCGTTTTGCCGGATTGAAGCCCGGCGACCGCTGGTGCCTGTGCGTGACGCGCTGGATCGAGGCTTTCGAAGCCGGTGTCGCACCGCCGGTGATCCTGGAAAGCACCCACCGCAAGGCACTCGACCACGTGTCGCTCGACACGCTGGCCAGCCACGCGCTGAAGACCGTCGGATAGACTTGTGGGTTCTGGAGAGGTGGATGAGCGGTTTAAGTCACACGCCTGGAAAGCGTGCGGGGGCTCATAACCCCCCTCGGGTTCGAATCCCGATCTCTCCGCCAAGTAGTGAGGAAACACGGGCCTTTGCGGCCCGTTTTTTTGACCCTGCGCATGCCTCACGCCGTCTCCCTGTTGCGCGCCGCCCGTCTGGCGCGCAGCGCCAAACCCTTTGTCGCGCGGGGCGGTTTCAAGCGCGAGCGGTGTGCGGGCTGTCGGCTGCTGCCCAGTCACTGCATGTGCGCGCTGCGCCCGTCGGTGCCCACGCGCTCCGGCGTGTGCCTGTTGATGGCCGACATCGAGCCGCTCAAGCCGAGCAACACGGGCTGGCTGATCGCCGATGTCGTGGCCGACACCTTTGCCTTCGGCTGGGCGCGCACCGAAACCGACCCCGACTTGCTGGCGCTGCTGAGCGATCCGCAATGGCAGCCGTATGTGGTGTTTCCGGGGGAGTATGTAGAGCCCGAGCGGGTCGTGCGAAGCGTTCAGCCGACCGACACCCTCGGTGGCGAGACCGGAAAGCGCCCCCTGTTCATCTTGCTGGACGCCACCTGGTCCGAGGCACGCAAGATGTTTCGAAAAAGCCCTTACCTGGACCACCTGCCAGTGCTCAGCCTGAAGCCGGATCAGGTGTCTCAGTACAAGTTGCGCCGCTCCCGCCGCGACGACCACTTTTGTACCAGCGAGGTCGCCGCTCTGTGCCTGAGTCTGGCGGGCGAACACGTCGCCGAGCAAACGCTGGCGGCTTACCTGGACGTGTTCACCCACCACTACCTGCACGCCAAAAACCAGTGGCCGATCGCGTGGGATGACGCGGCACACCGGCGTTTGAGCGATCTGTCGGGACTGCAGGGCCAGGGCGCTGGTGCAGGCGGCTGACACAGAGGGTCACGGCGTCGGCAACGTCGATCGTTTCGTGGCGACCGGTCACACCAGCGGTCGCATGCCCTTGCAGTCGCGGTGACGCGAGCAGCGCCAGAAACCGCGTCCGGCGTGTCTGCCGGGCGGGGCGGTGCGCAGCACCATCGAGGCGGTGCAAAGCGGGCAGCGCGGCGAAGGGGGTGGCGTCGACGCTGGCGGTGCGGCTTTGCGCAGATCGGCGGCCGGTTGCCGCGTCAGGTCGAAGGTGTCTTCCAGCACATCCGGCATCGCGCCGAGCACCGAGACCGGCGCCCATTCCACAGGCCGAGCAGGATCGGGCGGCAGGGTGGCCGAAGTGATGCCCGCCGTGGCGGGTTGGCGGCGACCTTCGTCGAGCATCGGCCCGAGCAATGTGCCATCGACCAGGCTGAGGCTGATGCCGCGCACGTAGTGGGTCGCGTCCCGGCTGAAGCGCCCGGTCGTCACGATGAAGCCGCCCGCCGCGCGGCGCTCGGTCATCAGCGTGTGAAACGCGCGCACCGCGTCGACATCGATCTTGCGAGACCGCCAGTGCTTGCAATGGACGAGGTAGGCCTCGCGGTCTTTGCGCAGCTCGATGTCGACCGCGCCACCCACGCGCGCACCGATCGTCCCCGACTCGACCACGTGAAAGCCACGCGCCTGGAAGGCGAGGCCGACGAGGCGAATCAATTCGCTGGTGCGCAACTGCCGCAACGCGGCGGTCGTCAAGGGCGATGCCGACGAGCGGTGCCGTTGCGGACGCCGCAGGAGCCACAGCAAAGCGCAGGCCGCCGCCGTGCCGAGCGCCAGCGCGAGGTAGCGCAGGGTCACGGGCGCCGCCCTGCGCAGGCGCGGCCGTCGCCGGGTCGTGACGACATCGTCGTTCAGCCAACCAAGGTTCGGTTCTTGCCAGCTCGCTTGGCCTGGTACAGCGCGAGATCGGCGCGTGCCAGCGCTTCTTCGATGCACTCGCCGCTGCGGTAGGCGGTGACGCCGGCCGAGAAGGTCACCAAGACCTGCTGGTGCTCGTGCATGAACAGCCCGCCGGTGAGCGAGCGTTGCAGCCGTGTCAGGATCTGCTGTCCTTCGTCGACCGCGGTGTCGGGCAGCAGCACGACGAACTCCTCGCCGCCGTAACGCGCCACCAGGTCGGTCGGCCGCAACGTCTTGCCGACGGTGGCCGCCAGCGCCTTCAGTGCTTCGTCGCCGGCACTGTGGCCGAGCTCGTCGTTCAGGCGCTTGAAGTTGTCGATGTCGAGCAGGCCGATGGCAAGGCCCGGCATCGAAGCACCCGACGGGTCGTCGACCGCAGCGCGTTGCAGCCGCGCGCATTCGAGCTCGAAGGCCTGCTGCAGGCCGCGGCGATTGGCGATCTGCGTCAATTGATCGGTGGAAACTTCACTCGACAGACGGCGCAACTCGCCTTCGAGTTCGGTCACGCGCGTCGACAGGTCGGTGGCCCGCTTGTGTTCGGCTTGCAAGCGGCGCTGGGTCTGGTCGACCAGCCCCTGCACCGTGCGGCTTTCCTCGACCATTTCGCGAACCGCGTCGGCCAGGTCTTCGAGCGTGTCGGCACGTTCGATGACATCGGCATAGCGGCCGACGCTTTCGTGGAAGCGACCGGTCTGCGAGCCGAGTTCGCCCAGCTCGCTGAGCATGCGGTTGATCAGTTGCTTGAGCGCATTGCGGGCGCCATCGCGCTCGATGCGCAGCTCGGCCTGCTTCAACCGCGTGCTGCGCAGCAGCTCGCTGACCGACTTGACGCCGCGCGCGGTCAGGCCTTCATCGACGGTCACGCGCATCGCGTCGCACTGGCCTTGCGCCCAGCTGTCGTCTTCGGCCAAGTCGGTCAGGCTGGAGGTCAATTCCAGGCACAGCCCGCTGATTTGCTCGAACAGGTGTTCGCGGTGCTGCAACACCCAGTCGGCGCGCTTGCACAGGTTTTCAAGCTCGGCGGCACGCGCGTCGCTGGCCCCGTTGTCTCTGATGCACTGCGCCGCCTGCGCAATCGCCGTGGCCAGATCGCGGCTGCCGGCGTCCGCTGTCGGCACCGCCCGGACCACCGTCTGCCCGAGCGCGGCAACCACCCGATTCGACGCCACGTTCGGCGCCTCACCGGGTGCGGCAAGCGCTGCGGACCCTGGCGCGGCGATCGCAGGCTCGCCCGGCGCATCAACGCCGTCGATCGCCTCACCGTGCGTGTCTGTTTCCCAACTGCCGATCAACTGACGCAAGCGGTGTTGCAGCCGGGTCGCGTCGGACCGGCTGCTGCTGATGACGCGCTGCAGGCCGTCTTTTTTACGTGCGAGGGTCCACTGTTTGCCGCCGCGCTCGATGCCGCGAACGATGCCTTCGATCAGGCCGGCCAGCGAGTCACCGCTGGAGGGTGTCTTGCCCTGCTCGATTTCATAGGCGCGGGCGTAATTCTCCGGCGTCGGTTCGAGGTGCTCTTGCACCAACCGGCGCAAGGCGGCCTTGGCCAACTGGGCCGGTGGCGCGTTGGCAGCGACCGCTGCGGCGGTGGCAGCAACGCCTCCTGGGGCAGGAGGAGTCAGGTTGCCCATCTTGCGCCTGGCGTCAACTCGCGTTGTTGGGCGTGCGCACGGGCCGCGCCATGCTGGAGCGCGACGGTTCGGTGGACAGCTCGTCGGCCGACATGCCGATCCACGGCGCCTTTCTCGGCAGGACCGTGTCTTCGAGCCAGGTCTGGATCTCGTCGGGCGGCTTCGGCTTGCTGAACAGGAAGCCCTGCATCACGCCGCAGCCGAGGCGGTGCAGCACCTCCATCTGGCGCAGGTTCTCGACGCCCTCGGCGACCACGCGCAAGCCGAGCGAGCGGGCCAGCGCAATGATCGCGGTGACCACCGCCGAGCTTTGCGGCGTCATGCCCAGATCGCGGATGAAACCGCGGTCGATCTTCAGTTCGCTGATCGGCAACGTCGTCAAGTAGGCCAGCGACGAGTAACCGGTGCCGAAGTCGTCGATCGAGATTTCGACGCCGATCTCATTGAGCCGGTGCAGCGACGGGATGACGCTTTGCAGATCCTTCATCAGCGAGTTTTCGGTGATCTCCAACACCAGCGAATGGTGCGGTACGCCGTTGCTGACCACCGCCTCGTGAATCATCTCGACCAGATCGCCGCGGTCGAACATGCGGCTGGGCAGGTTGACCGCGATCGAGTCGGTGAAGCCGAAGGTGTCGAGCCAGACGCGCGCCTGGCGCGCGGCTTCGCGAATCGCCCACTCGCTCAGCGGCCGGATCAGCCCGCTTTCTTCGGCCAGCGGGATGAAGTCACCCGGCGGCACCAGCAGGTTGCCGCGCTGCCAGCGCATCAGCGCCTCGACGCCGACCATGCGCGCGGCGCGCACGTCGATCTTCGGCTGGTAGTGCAGCACCAGTTCGTTGCGCTCGATCGCCTTGTGCAAAGCGCTTTCGAGTTCAAGCTTCTCGCGACCCTTGCCGGCGAGCTGCGGCCGGTAGACGGTGGCCGCGTTGCGACCCTGCGCCTTGACGGCGAACATCGCCACGTCGGAATTTCGGATCAGGTCGGCCACATTGATGCCGTCGCGCGGGAACAGCGCGATGCCGACCGACGCGGTGACGAAACACTCCTGCCCGCCGACATGAATCGGCGCGCGCATCTGCTCGAGCACGCGGGCGGCGACGATTTCGGCGTCGTGCTCGTCGATCACCTCGGGCAACAGCGCGACGAACTCGTCACCGCCGAGCCGGCACATCGCCTCCAGCGTGCGGAAAGAACGCGTGCCTATCGAATCGAGCAGGTTGTCGGTGACCTGGTCGGAGTGCCGCACGCACGAGCGCAGGCGCCGCGCGACCTCGATCAGCAATTCGTCGCCCGCGCCGTGGCCCAGCGTGTCGTTGATGACCTTGAAGCGGTCCAGGTCGATCAGCAGCAGGCCGACCTGATGCCCCATGCGACGTGCGGCCTCGAGCGCACGCTCGGCGCGCTCGATCAATTGATTGCGGTTCGGCAAGCCGGTGAGCGAATCGAAGTTCGCGAGCTGGCGAATCTTGTGCTCGGCATTCCAGCGCTCGGTCACGTCCTGCACGATGCCGGCGTAGCCGATCAACTGGCCTTGCTCGCTGTACTCGGGCGACGCCTCCGTGTGGATGATGTGCACCAAGCCGTCGGCCAGCAGCAGCGGAATGTCGCGCGTCAAACCGCCCCGGCTTTGCAGCGTTTCAGCCAGCAGCGCACGTTTGCCGCGCCGTTCGTCCTTCGGCATCATGCGCAGCAGCTCGCGAAACGGCAGCGTGGTGCCCGGGCTGCACTGGAACACCCGCAAAGCCTCGGGCGAAAACGCCGGCGCCGGCGTGCCGAGGCGCCAGTCGAAACTGCCCATGCGCGCCAGATCCTGCGCGCGCGCCAGGCGCCTTTGGCTCAATTCGAGTTCGAGCCGCGTGCGCGACGACCGCAGCAGGTAGCGCAAGCGACCGGCCAGCAGACTCCAGTGGTTCGACTTGACGAAGAAATCGGTGGCGCCAGCTTCGTAGGCCCGGTTGATCGAGGCATCGTCGTCGAGCCCGGTCAGCATCAGCACCGGCAACGACAGGCAGGCCGACACCTGGCGCAGTTCGCGACAGGTGTCGAAGCCGTCCATGCCGGGCATCAGCGCGTCGAGCACGACCACATCGGGCTGCCAACCGGCCAGGATGTCGAGGGCCCGCTCTCCGCTGGCTGCCTCGGTGATCACGAAACCCCGTTCGCGCAACGCGATCGAGGTCAACAGCAGGTTGACCTCATCGTCGTCGACCAGCAGCACGCGCGGCTGGACCGCGATGTCTTCTTCGGCGGGGGGGCTCAAGTTCATGCGGAACCTGCCGCGCTGTCGGGCGTGCGGGCGAGGCAGCGCAGCGCTTCACGCACCGCTTCGGCCTCCAGCAGCATCTGTTGGATGCCGTCAGCGGCATCGGCCAGGCGCAACTCGCGCGCCTGCACTTCGACGTCGGCGCACAGACGCGACAGCTCCAGCGCACCGACCGTGGCCGACGAGGATTTCAAGGTGTGCGCGACCAGCCGCACGCCCGCTGCATCGGTGGCATCGCGGGCTTGCACCAACTGCGGCAGCAGCCGGTTCAGCGAGGTTTCAAAGGCGTTGAAGACGCGCATCAGCAAATGGCTCTCTCCATTCGGGTCAAGTTCACGCAGGCGGCGGATCGCTTCGACATCGAGCTCACCACGCACCGCTGCGCCCCGGCGCGGCGGACTGGCACCCGACGAATCGGGGTCGGCGGTGAACCCGGGCGGGCGCAGCGGTACGCTCGTCATCAAAAGGCCCCCGCACCGACGACTGGGATCGGCAGTTTTTCATGCATCCCTGAGTGTGCCTCAGACGCGACGGTCGCAAGCAGGGCGCAGCACGCACGGCTGACGCGGGTCGACAAACGGCCAGACGCCCCCAACGGCTTAACGCGAGGCAGGGGATGAACCGGAATGCCGTGCCGAAATGATCGCATCAGAACAAGGCCCAGCGGGCTGAAGTCGGGTGGTGGAGAGGCCGTGATCGTTGTATCGACCGGCGGCAGCACAACTTGAATCCAACGGCTGCGCTGCAGCGCCTTCACAGGCCTCCGATTCGCCGTCCATGCCCACGGTGCCCCGTCACCAGGGCGGCGCAGAGACCCGCCGCAGCCTGCCTACAATCCGCCGCTATGAAAGTGGGTCTCGGCCAGCACGCGTCAGCCGGTTGCCGGATCGGTGCCTTGCAGTGGCGCCGGTCGGCCTGCGGCGTGTGGTGGGGATCGGGGCTGCTGATGGCTGACGCGGGTGACGCGTGGGCCGATACGAGCACCGCTTGCGCCCCGCTGGGCACCGACTTCGGCACCGGGCTCGGCATCACCCTCGGGATCGGCTTTGTGGCGCTGGTTGCGCTGGTGGTCGGCGCCTTGCACCGCCGAGCCGAGCGCTGCCGACTCGAAGCCACCAATCTGCGACAGCGGCAGGCGCAGAGCGCGGCGCTCGAGCGCCTGCTCGATGTGTGGCAGTGGCGCACCGACCGCCAGCACCGCCTGGTGATGCTGAGCCCACCGACGGGCCGGGTCTTGCCTGCATCGTCGGCCGCGCAGACCGATGATGCGCAGCCGGTGTGGACCCATTTCACCGGCGTCGACGCCCGCACCCAGCAGGTCGGCAGCACCGGACACGCCTTGCTGCGCCAGCGTCTGGAGGCGCAGCAATCGGCCGAGGACGTGCTGGTCAGCTTCGACGGATGCGGCCCGATCGCGCAGTTCGGGCGGCTGCGCGCGCTGCCCTTGCATGACGAGCACGGCGCCTTCATCGGCCATGTGGGCACCGTGCGCGAGCAGTCCGCCTCGGCCAGCGTGGCGTCGATCGCTCTCGAATCGAAGCTCGCCGATGCGGCGCAACCGCCATCGCCGGTAGAGCGCCCCCTGGCGATGCCGTCGCTGACTCCGCTGGCGATCCCGGCCGAGCAGGACGCCGAGTCGTTCAGCTACACCGTGTCGCACGACCTGCGGGCACCGATCCGCGTCGTCGAAGGCTTCACCAAGATCGTCAAGGAAGACTACGGTCGGCTGCTCGACCGCGTCGGCAACGACCACCTCGACCGCGTGCTCGGCGCCGCCGCGCGCATGAACAGCATGATCGACGCGCTGCTGGCGCTGTCGCAGTTGTCGGCCAAGCCGGTGTCGCGGCAGCCGGTCAACCTGTCGCAATTGGCCGGCTTCGTCGTCGACGACCTGCGCCGCCAGTGGCCGCAGCAGGCGGTCGCGGTGCACATCGACCCGACGATGCAGGTGCACGGCGACCCGACTCTGCTGCGCGTGGTGCTCGAAAATCTGCTCGGCAACGCCTGGAAATACACCGGCAAGTGCCCCACGCCGCAGGTCTGGTTCGAGCGCTGCACCGACACCACGACGCCCAGCTTCACGGTGCGCGACAACGGTGCCGGCTTCGACATGCGCTTCGCCGATCGGCTGTTCGGCGTGTTCCAGCGGCTGCACAGCGCGACCGAGTTCCAAGGCACCGGCATCGGCTTGGCCTCGGTGCGCCGCATCGTGCACAAGCACGGCGGCGAGGTGTGGGCCGAGTCGGAAGTCGGACGCGGCGCGAGCTTTCACTTCTCGCTCGGGCACCCGCCGATCTAGCGCGCCGACCCGACGAAGCCGACGCGGCGCGTGGGTCAGTGGTCCGACGTGCCGGACAGCAACTCGACCGCCTGCAGCAGGCGCTGTGCCTCGTCAACCGCAACCCGGCCATTGGCCACCGCCATGCGACGCAAGCGATCGAGAGCCGCGTCGCGGCCGAGCGAGAAACGGTGCATCAGCACGCCGACCGCCATCGCTTCGACCGACGACAACGCCTCGGTGCGCGAGACCACCGGCGCAGCGGCCTGAGCCGCAAACGCCTCGGCCGCCATCGCGGCGGCTGAAGTCGCACGCAGACGCGCGAACACCGCCTGCACCGCCGGGACGATCTGCCCGATGTCGAGCGGCTTTACCAGGTAGTCGACCGCACCGAGTGCATGCACCTGGCGCACCGTGTAGTCGTCTGCGAAAGCCGACAGGAACATGAACGGCATCTTGCAGTATTCGCGCAGGTAGGCGGCGACATCGAAGCCGCTCATGCCTTCCATGCGGATGTCGAGCAGCGCGAGATCGGGCCGGTGTTCGCGCGCCAGCAGGATGGCGTCGTCGCCATTGTCGGCGTCGATCACCTCGTAGCCGGCTTCGGTCAGGCCGTGCGCCAGCGTGGCGAGCACCAGGCGGTCGTCGTCCACGACGAGAATCTTGCCGCCCTGGCCCCGCTGTTCCTGCACGACCGCCACTGGAGAACCCCGCTTCCCTGCTCGCCTCGCAAACGCTTCACTGAGCCGGAGTTGGCCTGAAGCGTCGACAACACACGGTGATTTTGGCCCAAAGCCAGCCACCTGAACAGCGAAAGCAACACCGAACAAGTCCGCACCGCAAGCATTGACCGAACCGCCGCTAAACCGCTGTCGCGCGAAGTCCGGTGAACACCACCCCCGGCGCACCGATCGACACGCTGGCGACCACATGGTCTCGATCCGCGTCCGGCTCGATGGTCAGCTTCGCACAGCGCCTCGGCAGCAGCGCGCGCACCAGGCCCAGGCCCGACACCCCACCGGGCACCCGCGTCAAGTTGAATCCGTCGGGCAGGCGGGCGCGGTTGCGGATCACGATGCGCACGCCGCTGTCTTCGCAGATCAGGGTGCACTCGACGGCCGGGGCCGCACCGTCGCCAGCCGCGCTGCCGGCCACCAGCGCGGCCTCGCGGTGCTGCATCACGCTGTGCTTGACCGCATTGGTCAGCAGTTCGTTGAGCGTGAGTGCGATCGGAATCGACTCGGCCTCGGGCAGCACCCACAGCCCTGCGTCGGTGCCCTGCACCGAGAACGCGATCGGGTGCCCGAACGTGCGCTGCACCGAACCGGCGATCGCCTCGACCACGCCAGTCACCTGCAGCGGCCCGCCGGCACCGACCTGCAGGCCGTAGACCTGCGCGATCGCCTGCACCTGGCCGACCACCTCGGACATCGCCGCCGCCATCTCGGGCTTGCGGGTGGCGATCTGCTGCAGCAGCCCGGCCACGCCCTGCAAATTGTTCTTGATGCGGTGGTGCACTTCCTTGACCAGCATCTCGCGCTGCGCGATGGCGGCGTCGAACTTCGCTTGCTCGGCCGCCCGTTGTTCGGTCACGTCGGTGGCCACCAACAGCAGTTGATCCGGCGGCTGCCCGGGCGCGGCCAGCGGCAGGTAGCGCGCGTCCCAGACCCGCGTCTCGCCCTGCGCATTCATCCGGTACTCGCGCTGCGTGACCACGCTGGCCTGCAACGCACTCTGCATGTCTAGACGACGCTGCGCGGCGTCCTCCGGGGTGAAAATTTCTTCCGGACTGCGGCCGACGAGCTGATCGATCGTCAGCTCGACGCTGCGCGCCGCGGCCACATTGGCTTGCAGAATGCACAGCGTGCGCGCATCGCGGACCGTGATCGCCATCGGCGCCGCTTCGATGATGCGTTGCAGCGAGGCTTGCGCCTCCTCGATGCGGGCTTCGGCCTGCCGGCGGCGCTCGATGTCGAGCAGCGCGTACGTGAGCTGCCGGCCGCGCGATTCGCGCCCGGTCACCACCGCGTTGCCGACGACCCAGAACTCGCGCCCGTCGCGCGCCTTGACGCGGCACTCGAAGGTCTCGGCCTCGCCTTCGACCAGGTCTTCGAGGTACTGCGTGCGCCGAAACGGGTGATCGGGTTCGGGCGTGGCCACGGTGCTGATCGGCTGATCGATGAAGTCCCCGAGGTCGGCGCCGAACATGCGGCGCGCCGAGCGGTTCATCCACTCGATGCCGCGCGGGCCGACCGTGACGATGCCGACCAGCACCGAATCGAGGATCGCGCGCGTGCGGTGCGCCTGCAAGGCCACCGCATGCTCGGCGCGGTGCCTTGCGTCGACGTTGACGAAGGACGCGATGACACCGCCGGACAGATCGTCGCCGACCAGCCGCGTGCTCACCTGCACCCACACCACGCGGCCGTCGCGCTGATGCAACTGGCGCTCGCCGATCCAGCGGCCGTGTTGGCGCAGCGCGTTCTGCTCTTGGGTCGACAGGCGTTCGTGTTCCTCGGCATCGGGGAAAAGCGAGCTCAACGCCAGCCCGCGCAACTCGGCCGCCGGGTAGCCGGCCAGCTGCGCCAGCGCGTCGTTGGCACGTTTGAGCACGCCGTCGCGCAAAAACGCGATGCCGACCTCGGACAGGCTGAACATCAGTTCGCGGTCGCGCGCGAGCTGCTCCAGCTCGACTTGCTGCGCCTTCAGCCGCGTGATGTCGGAGAGCACCGCGATCGCCTCGATCTGCTCCGAGACCGGGCCGGTTCGCCGCACCGACAGCGCGTACCAGCGCGCGGGGCCGGGCGCGGCATGGCCGTTCGGTGCTGCGGCTTCGCCCGCCACGGCAGCCGCGCTCGGTGCCATCGAAAATTCGGTCTCGAAGATCAGCCCGGCGGTCAACGCTTGCAAGGTCTCGCTGGCGATGCGCTGACCTTGCGGCGTGCTGCCGAACAGCGCCTGGATGCCGCTGCCCGCCACACCCGCGGCGCTCAACCCGAGCATCGCTTCGAAACGGCGGTTGCAGCGCACCAGCACGTCGCCGCGGATGTAGGCGATGCCGGCCGAGGTGCTCTCGAGAATCGTCGTCAGCTCGCGCAACAACTGCTCGCTGCGCTGCTGCGACTGGTGCTGCTCGGTGATGTCGAGCGTGACCACCGAGGTGGTGCGCTTGCCCGACGCCAGCGTGGCCGGTTCGACACGCGTCAGCAGCCAGCGCAGGCCGAGCTGTGGATGCTTGATGGCATAGCGCACCTCGGCCCGCTGCGCGGTGCGCAAAGCCTGTTGCAGCGCGTCGTAGTCGGCCATCGACTCGTCGGCCACGATGTCGCGGCTGATCGATTGCAGCGCAGCCGAGGTGGGCACCGCCGCCGCGTCGGTGCGCGATTCGTTGGCGGCCGACGACTGGCGCTGGCGCACCCAGCCCGAGGTCTCCTGAAAGGTCGCCAGCCCGACACCAGCGGTGTCCATCAGCGCGCCGATCTGCATCTGCGCGAGGTCGCGTTCTTCCTCGATGCTGCGGTCCTCCAGGATCGCCATGTGGCGCCGCTGGCCGCTCGAGGTGATGTAGCAGCGCACGATCGAACGCAAGCGCCGCAGACTGCCCTGCCCGTTGACATTGATCTGCGGCAGCCAGCCGTGCGCAACCACCGGCTTGGCCGAAGGCTCCAGCGCAGCCGACGGGCCGTCGTCGGTCCAGCCCAGCAACCCGCGCAGCTCGGGCGAGGCCTCGGACAGCACCGACGGCACCACACCGGCCAACGCGTCGAACGCCGGGTTGGTGCGCACCAGCAGGCCGGCCTCGTCGAACAGCACCATGCCGATCGGGCTCAGGTCGAACCAGTCGTCGATCTCGCGCGCCGAGCGGTCGGCACGTTCTCGGGCCACGTGCTCGGCGGTGCTGTCTTGCAACACCGACATCGAGAACACGCGCCCACGCTCGTCGGTCAGCGCGCTGCGGGTCGCGCGGAACCAGCGTTCGCGGCCATCGGCGGCGACCAGGCGGCGGTCGACCAGCGCCGGTTCGGCATCGCGCCGCGCCGGGTCTTGCCAGCGCGCGCGCAGCTCGAGGCTGCTGGCGCGGTCCTCCTCGGGTTCGAGCGCGATCGGGTCGCTGCCGATCAGTTGCTCGCGCGCATAGCCGCTGAAGTCGACGAACGCCGGATTCACGTCGACGATGCGCTGTCGGCTGTCTTGCAGCAGCGCGGGAAACGGCGAGTGCCACAGCACCTGCATGAGCTCGGCGATCACCGGGCCGGCGATGGTCGGCGGCAACGCGGCGGCGCGGCGCGGCGGCGCGTCGACACGCAGGCCGGCATCGCGCCGTTCGGTGCCGGGCGCAGGCGCATCGCGCGCGTCGCCGACGTCGCGCCAATGCAAGCGCAGCGCATAGAGGCCCGCTCCGAGCACCTGCCAGGCCGCATCGGCCGATTGGCCGTCGGCCAGCACCGCCATCGGCGGCGCCTGCGCGGCGCTGCGACGCGACGCCACCACCGAGCGCGCGGCCGCGTGACCCGGCATGCGCATCGCGCCGGGCGACGCAGCGGCGGCGTGGCGCAGCCAGTCGACCAGCTCGGCACCCAAGGCTGGTTGCCATTCGGTGACGGATGCGCCGACGACACCCGGCAGGCGCCGCAGCGCTGCGGTGTTGGCGAAAGTCACCCCGGCGCGACGGTCGAGCAACAGCACCCCGTCCGAGAGGTGGTCGAAGAACTGTTCGAGGGAGGACAGGCTGGCGGTGGCATCCATCGGAGTCACCGCGGCGCGGTTCGCGATTTCATGAACCCGAATCTAGCGCGCCGATCCAGAGGCTGAGAAGATTTCGTCGCGAGCGGGCCGAGGTGGTGTCGAGGAGCGGAGCCGTACCCCTGTACGGTGAGCACCAAAACCGCCAGATCGGCCTGCGCAGCAGAAAGCTTCCAGCCTCTCAGTCGAGGTCTGCAGCCGATGCGAGGGCACGCAACTCGGCCCGGTTGATCTCGCGCACGTCCATCATCAGCGCGTCGGCGCATTCGCGAAAGTCGTACAGCGACTCGGCTTCGATCGCCTGCACCAGCTTGAAATACGGCGCGTACGGGCCGGTGCCGTCGATCAGCGTCTCGTGCACCCGCTGCGGCACGGGGATGGTGCGCAGCAGCTCGGCCAGCGGCTGCTGGAACAGGCGGTCCAGCAGCGAGAAAACGCCGCAGATGAACAACTCGTTGCGCATTTCCTGGTCGCCGTTGTGGCGCGCCAACTCTTCCATCAGCAAGCCGCGCCGCACCGACGCGAACATCGCGGCGCGCAGGTTGGGTTCCTTGCTGGCGGTGGCCAGCAACAGCGCCAGCCAGCGCTTGAGTCGCTGGTAGCCGAGCAGCATCAGCGCATGTCGAAAGGAGCTGATCTCGACCGACAGCCCGAAGGCGGGCGAGTTGATGTAGCGCAGCACCTTGAAGCCCAGCGACGGATCGCGCTTGAGCGTGTTCTCCAGCTTCTCGGCTGGCTCTTCCTCGTCGACCTGGCGGATCAGCTCGACCACGGTTTGCAGGTCGATCGGCGTCGGCGGCGCACGACCGCCTTTGGGGCGCTCGGTGACTTCATCGCCGAGCGGCCAGCCCAGCACCGCGATGGCGCCGCGGCTGAAGGCGCCGTCCATGTCGGCGGTGTTGTGGATGCCCGCCAGCACATGCGGGATGCTGCGCGTGACGCCTTCGGGCGCCGCCACCGCCGCACCGATGCGGCGGTCGTCGGCGAGGTCGATGATCGACTGTTTGAAGCAGGGCAGCACAGCGCGCGGCAGCTCTTTGAGCGGGCGCCCTTTGAGCATCAGCGTGGAGCCGTGGGCGTGCAGCGCGACGATCGATGCGGTGTTGACCGGATCAGCCGCCATGAAGGCCGGCACCTCGACCATCAGGTTGTGCGACGGCGTCGAGCGCAGCAGGTCTTGCAGCAGGCTTTCGCTGGTGATGTTGAGCGACACGCGGCCGCCTTTTGGCGGCCACACCGAAGCCACCGCTTCCAGCAACTGCGCCGCGTCGAGCACCGCATCGGGCTTGAGTGGGAAGACGGTCAGGCGGGTCGCGGTGACCGCCCGGTTGCGATCGATGAAAGCGGAGTAGCCCAGCGCCACCTGACCCAGGATCTCGTCCGACACAACAGCTCCTACGCAGTGGAAACCAGAGCCCGCGCAGAACCCGCGGCACCGATCAAGGATTGACGTACTGGAACAGCGACATCTTCTGCACCAGCGAATACGACTTCAGCGCAGCATCGTAGCCGGTCTGCAGGTTGCTGAAATTCGAGTACGCCTCGACCATGTCGAGGTCCTCGGCGCTCGAACGCTCGGTCTGCGCGTTCAATTTTTGCGCGGACAACCGGGTCACTTCGGTGTCGATGCGGTTCAGCACCTCACCGGCCGCCGAGCGGGCCGTGCGCAGCGGCCCCATCACCGCGTCGACGTCGCGCAGGCCGTCAGCGGTCGCCTGGGCGCGCTGGGCGCTGGTCTGATGGGGCAACCGCAGCGCGGCGATCGCGTCGTCGAGCATGCCGAACACGCCGAGCGACGGAGTCGACGGTTTGATCTCGAACCGGTCGCCGTCGGCCGGGGTGCCCGCGACGTTGACGCTCATGCCGTGCAGTGCGATCGCGCGGCCGTCCTGGTAGACATTGCCGACGCTTTCGGTGGTCACGACGCTGGGCGTGGCCAGCGCAAAGCGCTCGATGTCGTAAGCGGTGGCGCTGGTGAAGCGGATGCGGTAGCCGGTCTCGGGCACCGGAAACAGCGCCGACGGGTCGGTGACGCTGCCGGCGTTGACCCAGGCCCCGGTCACCGGCGCGCTGGTGGCGCTGTTGCCAGCCGCGCTGGTGACGAACACGCCGTTGCCGCTGCGCGCGGTCAACCACGCTGCGGCGCCATCGGTGCTCAGCGACAGCGAGGTGTCGGTATCGGTCTGAACCTGTCCGCTGATGCCGCGGTACTGCACGCCGATCGGTGCCGGCGAGTCGATGAACGGCGGCTCGGTCGAACCCTGGCCGCCGAACAGGTAGCTGCCAGCCCCGTCGGACCGGTTCGCCACCGCAAACAGCGCCTGCCGCAGGCTGTCGAGCTTGTCGGCCTGAACTCGGCGCTCGCTGTCGGAGTAGGTCGCATTGCCCGAGGCGACCAGCGCCTCGCGCGCTTGCTGCAGCAGTTCTTCGGCATCGCCGAGCGCGCTTTCGGTCTGCGTGGCGATGACCAGACTGGCCTCCACGCTGCGTTGCGAGGTGACGCTGCGCATCTCGCTGGCCAGCGCGCGCTCGGCCCGCGATGCGGCGGCCGGATCGTCGCTGGCCTTCAGCACGCGCTTGCCGGTGGTCATGCGGTTTTGCAGATCGCTCATCGCGATCTGGCGCCGCTGCAGGTTGTCGATCGTCGCGTCGTGGCTGTTGGCGGTGCTGATGCGCATGGCGAGTCTCGCTCGGTAGAAGGTCAGGGGGCGCGTGTCAGCGCGCGACTTGCAGCAGCGTGTCGAAGATCGACTGCGCCACCTGAAGCATCTTGGCCGCCGCCTGGTAGGACTGCTGAAACTGGATCAGACGCGCCGCCTCGTCGTCGAGGTTGACGCCGGACTGGCTGGCGCGGTTGCTCTCGGCGTTGTCGGCGACGACGGTCGACAACTCGGCGGCCGCCTTCGCACTCTGCACCCGCACGCCCACATTGGCGAGGATGTCGGCGTAGGCATCGGTCGCGCGGGTGCCGGGTTGCAGGCTGGCGCCGTCCCAGATGCTGCCGACCATCGCCGCGTCGCGCAGCGACAGCAAGGCGTTGGCATTGGTGTTGTCGGCCCGCGGGAAGGTGTTGCGACCGACGGTGTAGCTGTCGCCCGGCACCGGCACGCCGGCGATCGTCAGCGCGAATCCGTTGCTGGCGGTCGTCCCGGCGTAGGCGATCGACTCGCCCGGCTGCCAGGCCAGCGGGGCGCTGGTGCCGGTGCCGTCCTGCCAGGTATAGGTGTACAGCCCGGGCGTCGCGGTGGCCTGGAAACTCAGCGTCGCCGGCAGGTTCGGGTGGCTGCCCGCGGCGCTGCTTTGCGCGCTGAGCGTGAGGACGGATCCGCTGCCCTGGTTCGAGACGCCGACCGTCGCGCTCAAGGGCGACGCCGCAGCGAGCAGCTTCGGGTTGTTGATGTCGACCCGCATGTCGCGTGCCGCATTGCCTGCGGGTTGCAACAGGTAGCGGTCGCCTGCAGCCGACGCGCCGCTGATGTTGATCTGGAAGCCGTCGACGAGGTCGCCGTTGACGACCGTGCGCGGCGCGAACTGCGCATCGACTGCGGCACCGCTGAGCCGGTAGAGCTGAAAGCCGCCGATGCCGTCGGCACGCAATTCGTAGTCGCTCGGCTGCACGCTGCTGACCGCGGCTGCAGCCAGCGTGGCGGGCGCTTGCAGTGTCAGCGACACGCTGCCGCTGCCGCTGTTGGTCGATGACGCCCGCGCGGGAATCACCGGCAGGCCCGACGCCGCCCCGAAGCGGAACAGCGCCGCACCGGTCTGGCCCAGCAGATCGAGTCCCTTGCCTTGCTGCTCGTTGACCTGCTGACCGACCGCCAGTGCCAGTTGACCGAGCAGGTTGCGGGCGTCGGTCAGGTCCTTGCTTTGAAAGGCGACCAGCCCGGAGATCGAGCCGCCTTGCAGCAGCGCGGTCGGCACCTGCCGATCGCCGCCCATGCCGCGGACGCCGATCACCACCCGCGACACGTCGTAGGCATCGGGCATCGCGACCAACGGTGTGGTCTGTGCACCGAGCACGATCGACTGCCCGCCGCCCATGAACACCGACAGGCTGCCGTCTTCGGCGCCGATGGTGGTCACCTGCAGGTACTGGCTGAGTTCGTTGATCGCCAGCTCGCGCTGGTCGAGCAGGTCGTTCGGCGGCTGGCCGAGCCCGCGCGAATCGATGACGCCCTGGTTCAGCGTCGCGATGCGTTGCGTCAGCACATTGACCTGCACCACCGAGGCGCGCAGGTCCTGCGTGACACCGATTTGCAGGTTGTCGATCTGCTCCGCCGCCCCGCTGAAGCGCGCCGCCAACTGACTGGCACGCGATAACACGACCTGGCGTGCCGACTCGTCCTGCGGCTTACTCGCCACATCGGCGAACGCGTTGAAGAGTTGGCCGGCCGAATGGCCGAGCCCGGCCTCGCCGACGCCGAACACCTTCTCCAACTGCAGCAACTGCTCGCTGTGCGCGGTGTCGGCCGCCGCCAGCGATCGCGAGCGCGCGGCCTCGCGGGTCAGGAAGTCGTCGTAGGCGCGCGAGACGGTCGCCACATTGACGCCCTTGCCGAAGAACCCGGCGCCGCTGAACTGACCGCCGGCCGTCTCCAACTCGGCCTGCTGCCGCGAATAGCCGACCGTGTTGACGTTGGCGATGTTGTGGCCGGTGGCCTGCAATTGGGCATAGCTGGCCGACAAGGCCCGCAAGCCGAGGGACGAGAGTGCGCCGTTGGCCATGCTGCTGCGGTCCTTCGTGTCAGGTCGTCAGCACCCGCTGCAGACGCAGCGTGGTGTTGATGACCCGGGTCAGCTTGTCGGCATAGGCCGGATCGGTCGCGTAACCGGCACGTTGCAATCCCTGCGCAAAGCCGGCCGCTGTCACGCTGCCGGTGCTAGCGTCGGCCATCACCTGGCCGTAGCGCGGACTCTCCTTCATCAGCCGGGCGTAGTCGTTGAACGAGGCTGCGTAGGAGTCGTAGGCGCGGAACTTCGCCGTCACCTTGTGCGCGGTGCCGTCGGTGTATTCGGTGGTGGTCACCTCGGCCACGGGACCCCTCCAGCCGGCGCCGGCCTTGATGCCGAAAACATTGAAGGAACTCGATCCATCGGCGTTCTTGATCTCGCGCTGGCCCCAGCCCGACTCGTGCGCCGCCTGCGCCACCATGTAGCCGGCCGGGATGCCGGTCTGCGCCTCGGCGGCTCGCGCCGCGTCGGTGTGCCGTTGCACGAAGTCGAGCTGCCGCTGGCCGACCGGCCGGCCGAGCGACGACAGCGGCGCGGCCGCCGCCGACGGTGTCTGGGCTGGCGTCGCCATGGCGGGAGATTCCGTCTGCGCGGCCACGCCGAACATCTGCCGCTCCAACTGCCGCGCAATCACATCGGCCAACCCGCCGGGCGAGCCGCTCAGTTGCTTGGCGTATTCGGTGTCGAGCATCTCGGTGCCGAGCTTGGTGGCCGAGTTCTCCATCAGCCCCGATGCCATGGCGGCCTGCGCGTCGCGCATGCCTTTGAGCAGTTGCTGCATGAACAGCGTCTCGAACTGTTTTGCGGTCTCTTTGATCGCGGCCCTCGGGTCGCGTGAGGCCGTGTTGCGCAAGGCGGCCAAGGCGCGCGTATCGATGGCCGACGACGCGGCGCCGGAGACCGAGCCGGTGAGCATGCCCGACTGGGGAGACGACGCGGCGATGGCCATCAGATCACCTCCAGTTCGGCGTTCAGCGCGCCAGCCGATTTCATCGCCTGCAGGATCGCCAGCAGGTCTTGCGGCGTCGCGCCGAGCGAGTTGAGTGCTTTCACCACGTCGGTCAGCTTGATGCCGGCCGGCAGCGTGATCAGCGAGCCCGGCTCCTGGCGGATCGTGATGTCGCTCTTCTCGGCCTGCACCGTATGGCCCTGCGCGAACGCGCCCGGTTGGCTGACCAGCGGTGTGCTGCTGATCGTCACCGACAGGCTGCCGTGCGCGACCGCGCAAGGCGACAACGTGACCGATTCGTTGACCACCACCGAGCCGGTGCGCGCATTGATGATGACGCGCGCTGCAGGACGGGCGAGGTCGATGCTGAGGTTCTCGATCTCGGCCATGAACGAGACGCGGGCGTCGGACGTCTCGGGCATGCGCACCTGCACGCGGCGGCCGTCGAGCGCCTGCGCGATCGCACCGCCCATGCGGTTGTTGATGGCACGCGCCACTTCGCGGGCGGTGTTGTAGTCGCTGGCGTTCAGGTCGAGCTGCAGGCTGTCGCCCTGGTTCAGCGGCGTCGGCACCGCGCGCTCGACGCTGGCACCCTCGGGGATGCGCCCGGCACTCAGGTGATTGATCTGAACCTTCGAGCCGCCGGCCGAGGCGCCTGCGCCGCCGACGATCAGGTTGCCTTGCGCCAGCGCGTAGATCTGCCCGTCGGCACCACGCAGCGGGGTGGCGATCAGCAGGCCGCCGCGCAGGCTCTTCGCGTTGGCGAGCGACGACACGTTGACATCGATCGCCTGCCCCGGTTGCGCGAACGCAGGCAGTTGCGCGGTGACCATCACCGCCGCGACGTTCTTCAATTGCATGTTGGTGCCGGCCGGCACGGTCACGCCCAACTGCTGCAGCAGCGAGTTGATGCTTTGCGTGGTGAATGGCGCCGAGGTGGTCTGGTCGCCGGTGCCGTCGAGTCCGACCACCAGGCCATAGCCCAGCAGCGGGTTGCTGCGCACGCCTTGAACCGAGGCGATTTCCTTGATGCGGGCGGCCGCCGCCGGAGCGGGCCACCAGATCGCCGCGCTGGCGATCAGCAAGCCGATCCATATCACCGCACGCACGCGTCTTTCGGTCCTGTCCATGGTCGGATGCACCCCTTTGTACGTCCGATTCTGGGCAAACTTAAATCGGCAGAAGGGTCAAAAAGAACCGCGCCAACCAGCCAATTATTTGCGCATCGGCCTGGGCGCCACGGCCCTTGTGCTCCAAACGCACGTTGGCGATCTGCGCCGAGGCGACAGAGTTGCCTGGCTGAATCGAGCGCGGATCGACCTGTCCCGAAAAGCGCAGCACATCGACGTTCTCGTTGACGCCGATCTGCTTCTCGCCCGAGATCAGCAAGTGCCCGTTCGGCAGCACGCCGGTGACGGTGGCGGTGATCACGCCCGAAAAGTCGTTGGTGTTCTCGGTGCTGCCCTTGCCTTGGAAGGTGTTGCTCGAGTCGCCGGTGGCCTTGGCCCGATTCAGCGCACTGATCGGCAGGAACGGCACCGCACTCAGCCCGGCGCTGACCTTGCCGGTCTTGTCGATCGTGCTGGTGCTCTTTTGCGTGGCCGACACCTTCTCGACGATCTGCACCGTCAGCGTGTCGCCGACCAGCCGAGCCCGGTGGTCCTCGAACAGCGGCCGGTACTGCGCGGACTGGAAGATCGCGCCGTTGTTGACCGCAGGCGGCGCGATCGGCGCCGGCACCGCATGCGTCGGTACGGCCACGTCGACCGTCGGCCGCAAGCCGAGCGCTTCGCAACCACCGAGCGCCACCACCCCGAGAATGATCGCGAAGCGACCGCCGCATCGGCGCCACGACCGCATCCGGGTCGGCGTCCAACGCTGCTGCATGCCGACGGTTCGCCTCACATCTGCCCCAGTTTTTGCAACATCTCGTCGGAGGTGGTGATCGCCTTCGAGTTCAGCTCGTAGGCGCGCTGGGTCTGAATCATCGACACCAGTTCTTCGACCACGTTGACGTTCGAGGTTTCGACAAAGCCTTGCGCCAACGACCCCAGGCCGTTGGCTCCCGGCGCGCCGACGTTGGGTGTGCCCGACGAGGCGGTTTCGGCGTACAGGTTCTGGCCTTTGGGCTCCAGACCGGCCGGATTGATGAAGTTGGCCAGTTGCAACTGGCCGACCGTCTGCGGCAGCGACTGGCCGGGCAACGTCACGCTGACGGTACCGTCGCCGCCGATGGTGATGCTTTGCGCGGCGGGCGGGATCGTGATGCCGGGGTTGACCGGGTAGCCGTTGTTGGTGACCAGTTGCCCCTGCGCACTGACCTGAAACGAGCCGTCGCGGGTGTAGCCGGTGGTGCCGTCGGGCAATTGGATCTCGAACATGCCGTTGCCCTTCACCGCCACATCGAGCGGGTTGGCGCTTTGCTGCAGGTTGCCCTGAGCGAAGCTGCGCGAAGTGGCCACGGCGCGCACGCCCAGCCCGAGCTGCAAGCCGGTCGGCAAGGTGGTCTGCTCGCTGCTGTTGGCGCCGGTCTGGCGCAGGTTCTGGTACATCAGGTCCTCGAACACCGCGTGCGACTTTTTATAGCCGTTGGTCGACACGTTGGCGAGGTTGTGCGAGATGGTGTCCAGCTGGGTTTGCTGGGCTTCCATGCCGGTCTTCGAGATCCACAGGGAACGAATCATGGCGAGAGTCCTGGTTCAGGTGGGTTCGGGCGACGGGGTGGCGTGACGGGCGGTGGCGGTCAGCGCATCGACAGCAACTGCGCCGCAGCCGACTCGTCGTCCTTGGCGGTCTGCAGCAGCTTCATCTGGACCTCGAACTGGCGGGCGGCAGAAATCATCGCCACCATCGTCTCGACCGAGCTCACGTTCGAGCCCTCCAGCGCGCCGTCCTGCACGCGCGCGGTCGCATCGGCGGACAGGTCTCCCTCGGCCGCGCGGAACAAGCCGTCCTCGCCGCGATCGAGCGGTGTTTCGGGGGTCACCAGCTTCAGACGCCCGATCACCGAAGGCGGCGTGTTGCCGGTGCGCGCGCTGACGGTGCCGTCCGCGCCGATGCTGACCTGGCTGTTCGGCTGCACCTGGATCGGGCCGCCGTCGCCCAGCACCGTGAGGCCGTTGTGCGTGGTCAGCGTGCCGTCGGCCGACAGTTCGAGCGAGCCGCCTCGGGTGTAGGCCTCGGTGCCGTCGAGCCCCTGCACCGCGAGCCAGGCGTTGCCCTTGATCGCCACGTCGAGGTTGCGGCCGGTGGCGGCCACCGGGCCGGGCGTCGCGTCGTAGCCGGGGGTCGATTCGAGCGTGTAGACGCGGGTGCTGGCGCCGCTGCCTTGCACCGGCACCGCGCGGAAGGCTTGCAGCTCGGCGCGAAAGCCGGGCGTCGACACATTCGCCAGGTTGTGCGCAAGCGTCTCCTGGCGCTGCATCGTGGCTTTGGCGCCCGACATCGACAGGTAAATCATGCGGTCCATCGGCAACTCCTCGGTGCGTCAGTTCAAGCGCGGGTCGGCCGTCGGATCAGAGGTTGACCAGCGTCTGCAAGATCTCGCTTTGCGTCGAGATGGTTTGGGCGTTGGCTTGGTAGAGACGCTGGGCGGTGATCAGACCGACCAGCTCGCCGGTCAGGTCGACATTCGACTCTTCGAGCGCGCCGGCCTGCACCACGCCGAAGGTGCCGGTGCCGGGGGCACTGCCGCCGCTCGGCTCGCCCGACGCATAGGTCGATTTCCACAGGTTCGCACCGAGCGGCTGCAGGCCCTGCAGGTTGGAGAAGTCCACCAGTTGCAGTTGCGCCAGGTTCGACGAACGACCGTTCGAGTACGACGCCTTGACGACACCCGAGGGGTCGAAGGTGATGCCCCTCAGCTCGCCGGAGGAAAATCCGTCCTGCTTGAGCTGCGACAGGCTGAAGCCCGCAGCGTACTGGCTGGTGCCGTCGAAGTTGATCGGCAAGTCGTCGAACAGCGGGGTCGCCAGCGGCGAGGTTCGCGGGTCGACGATGTCGATGGTCGGTGCGGTCAGCGGCGCGGTCAGCTTGCCTTGGGCATCGAAGGTCATCGCGGTGATCAAGCCGGTGGCGGGCGTCGGGCCATCGAACGCCTGCCCGTTGATCGACCCGAACACGTCCCACGCGTTCGCCGCCGACTTGCGAAAGTAGTAGTTCATCGTCAGCGGCGCACCTTGGGTGTCGTACAGCGTCTGCGAGGTCGAGAAGTTGTAGCTGTCGGGTTGCGTGAACGACATCGGCACGGTCGGAACGTCTTTGCGCGCGTCGAGATTGATCGCGAGCCGCACGCCACGCAACGCCAGGTCACTGCCCGCGCCGGTGGCCACCGGCTGGCCGAGCCCACTGAGCAAGCGGATCGGCACCAGATCGCCGGCGGCGCGGCCGGCCGCTTCGTCCCAGGGCTGCGCGGTCAGCTTGTCGCCGCTGTTGGTGACGACATAGCCTTCGCGGTCGAGCTTGAACTGTCCGTTGCGGGTGTACAGCGTTTCACCGCTGCCGCTCTGGACTTGAAAAAATCCACGTCCGTTGATCGCCAAGTCGAGCGGGTTGTCGGTCGTCGTGAGGTTGCCCTGGGTGAACTGCTGGGCGACGGTGGTCAGGCTGACGCCTAGGCCGACGTCGTTGACACCGCCGCCGGCGCGGTTGATTGCGGTGGCGTACAGATCCGAGAACTCGGCCCGCGCCGCCTTGGCGCCGAAGGTGTTGGCATTGGCGATGTTGTTGCCGATGACTTCGAGGTTCTTGCTGGTGGCGTTCAGACCGGAGAGACCTTGCTGGAAGCTCATGGTGTGTCCTTGGTGATGCGGTGGCAGAGGCGACGAGTCGACGTCGAAAAGAGGCTCGGGGTATCAGGCGCGGGGGTCAGTTCAGTGCCCGCACGCTGCTGTACGGCACGCTGCCCGAGTTCTGCAACTCGAGGTTCAGCGTGCTGCCGCTGGTGGTGATCGCGTTGACGCGGTCGCGCATCAGCAAGGTGGGCGACGAGGTGACGGCGCC
The DNA here is from genome assembly GCA_031390425.1 of Rhizobacter sp. Taxonomy (GTDB): domain Bacteria; phylum Pseudomonadota; class Gammaproteobacteria; order Burkholderiales; family Burkholderiaceae_C; genus PBB1. The sequence continues at coordinate 2,621 of JANMTL010000072.1, read as the reverse complement.
GCTGGAGGCGGCGACGCGAAAGCGCAGGTTGCTGTCGTTGGTGGCCGTGCCGGCGGGCCAGTCGAAGCTGTGCAGGCCGCTGCCCATCGCGCCGAGCGCGAAGGTGTCCACCACCGCACCGGCCGGCGACAGCACTTCCACCTTGACCGAATCGGCGGCACTGTTCAGCTCGAAGCCGCCCTGCCCGACGCCGTCGGCGATGTCGAGCACATTGCCCGGCACCACCACATCGCGGCCGACCAGCGAGGCGCCTTGCAAGGCCTGCAACTGCGTGAACTGCCCCGACAGGCCCTGAACCGTGGTGTTGAGTTTCTCGATGCCCTTGACGGTGTTGATCTGGGCAATCTGCGTCGTCACCTGCGCGTTGTCCATTGGCTTCAACGGGTCCTGGTTCTGGATCTGCGTGATCAGCAGCTTCAGGAAACGGTCTTCCGATCCGGGTTCGTCGGCGGCGGCGGCCGCAGCGACGGCCGCACCGGACGAGGTTTTATTGAGGGTCGTGAAATCGATGGTCATCGCGCGTTTCCTGGTGAATGTCGACGGGCTCAGTTGCCCATCTGCAGGGTCTTCAGCAGCAGCGACTTGGCCGTGTTCATGACTTCGACGTTGTTCTGGTACGAACGCGACGCGGAGATCATGTTGACCATCTCCTCGATCGCGTTGACGTTGCTGTAGGTGACGTAGCCATCGGCGTCGGCCGACGGATGCTTCGGGTCGTGGATGCGACGGCCCGGTGTCTGGTCCTCGGTGATGGTGCTGACGGTGACGCCGGCGCCGCCCGCCGCGTTTGAAAAATTCGCGCCTGCCGTGCCCATCGGTTGCGTCTGAAAGACCACCTGCCGCGCCTTGTAGGCACTGCCATCGGGCCCGGCCACCGTGTCCGCGTTGGCCAGGTTCGAGGCCACGACGTTGAGCCGCTGGCTCTGCGCGCTGACCGCGCTGCCGGCGACGTTGAAGATGTTGAGCATGCTCATGACAACCCCGCGTCTGACGAGTACGTGGGCCGCTCTCCCGAGCGGAGGCGGTACAGCTCGAGAGCGGCCCGGCGCTCAGCCCCGTTCATCATCATTGCCCCTTGATCGCCGCGAGCATCGTGCCCACGCTGCCGTTGATGAAGCGCAGCGTGGCCTCGAACTTCACCGCGTTGTCGGCGAAGCTGGCGCGCTCGCGGTCCATGTCGACGGTGTTGTTGTCGAGGCTGGTCTGGCTCGCGGTCGCGTACTGCAGGTTGGCCTGACCGGGTGTGCCGCCGCTGCCTGCGATGTGCCCGGACCGCGTGGTGTCGAGTCGGCCGGTGCTGCCGGTGTGCAGCGCCTGCGAGTCGGTCGCGTCGCGCAGCGCCTGGGCGAAATTCATGTCGCGCGACACATAGCCCGGCGTGTCCGCGTTGGCGATGTTGCTGGCGATCAGCCGCTGTCGCTCGGCGCGCAAGCCGAGGGCCTGACCCTGGAAGTCGATGGAACTGGTGAGGCGGTCGAGCATGTGGCACTCCCGAAGGTTCGGCGTGTCCGGCGAGGGCCGGTGTGCGGTCATTGTCGAGAGCGACTTCGCCGACATAAGCGGGAACAACAGCCTGAATGGCCGTCAATTCCGGCGCTGCACCGGCGGCGGTCGTGCCTAGAGTGCAGTGATGAAATACCTCCTTCTTCAAGCTGCAGCGGATTGCGCACGCGCCTGCAACTCAGCGTGCGGTGTGATGCTGCTCGCCAGCCTGCTGATCTGGTGCGCGCCGCGCGCTGCGCAGGCCCAGCCCGCGGTCGGCGCAGCGATCGACGCCGGGCTCATCGACCAAGTGCGTGAGATGGCGATGCATGCGACGCAGCAGACGACCGGTCTGGGGGCACCCAAGCACGGCGACGCCGGCGCGCTCGGCAACCCGACGCGCTTCGACGTGGTCGTCGGTGCGCTCGACCCTCGGTTGAAACTGGCGCCGTGCCAGCGCATCGAGCCCTATTTGCCGCCCGGCACGCGGCTGTGGGGCAAGGCGCGCATCGGACTGCGCTGTGCGCAAGGCGTGCGCGCGTGGAACGTCTATCTGTCGCTTACCGTGCGGGTCTACGGCAGCGCGCTGGTCGCCACGCTGCCGCTGTCGGCCGGCGCCACGCTGCGCGAGACCGATCTGACGCTGGCTGAAATCGACCTCGCCGAAGACAACGGCGCGGTCGTCACGTCGGCCGCGTTCGCCGTGGGTCGCACGCTCGCGCGGCCACTGGCGGCCGGACAAGGCGTGCGGCAAACCGATCTGAAGCCGCGCCAGTGGTTCGCCGCCGGTGACACCGTGAAGGTGCACGCCAGCGGCCCCGGCTTCAGCGTGGCCGGCGCGGGTCAGGCGCTGACCCCCGGCCTCGAAGGCCAGACCGCCCGCGTGCGCACCGATGGCGGCCAGGTCATCACCGGCATGCCGATCGCCACCCGCCAGATCGAGGTGTCGCTGTGAGCAGGCTGCGTCGAGACACGCATTCAAAAAGACCTAAAGTCGCGCCCAGCCCGGCCGAAATACCGTCATGTTGAAAAGGCCGCTCACTCCGCCGCCCGTAGGGAGAACACCATGAAAATCGGAAGTCCTGCAGAAGTTCCTGCGACACCTGCTGCCGCCACACCGGCAACGCCGGCCACGCCCC
>JANMTL010000058.1:0-14911 GCA_031390425.1 Rhizobacter sp. | reverse complement strand
CAGCGCCGGGTTCTCGCGCAGGAACTCTCGCGAGTTGTCCTTGCCCTGGCCGATCTTTTCACCTTTGTACGCGTACCAGGCACCGCTCTTCTCCAGCACCTTGGCCTCGACGCCCATGTCGATGATCTCGCCCTCGCGGCTGATGCCCTCGCCGTAGAGGATGTCGAATTCGGCGGTCTTGAACGGCGGCGCCACCTTGTTCTTGACGACCTTGACCTTGGTCTCGTTGCCGATGACTTCTTCGCCCTTCTTGATGCTGCCGATGCGCCGGATGTCGAGCCGCACCGAGGCGTAGAACTTCAGCGCGTTGCCGCCGGTGGTGGTTTCGGGGCTGCCGAACATCACGCCGATCTTCATTCGGATCTGGTTGATGAAGATGACCATGGTGTTGGTCTTTTTGATCACGCCGGTGAGCTTGCGCAGCGCTTGGCTCATCAGCCGGGCTTGCAGGCCGGGGAGTGAGTCGCCCATCTCGCCCTCGATTTCGGCTTTGGGCGTGAGTGCCGCGACCGAGTCGATGACCACCAGATCGACCGAGGCCGAGCGCACCAGCGCGTCGACAATTTCGAGCGCCTGCTCGCCGGTGTCGGGCTGGCTGATCAAGAGCTCTTGCAGATTCACGCCGAGCTTTTGCGCGTAGGCGGTGTCGAGCGCGTGTTCGGCGTCGATGAAGGCGCAGGTGCCGCCCACTTTTTGCATCTCGGCGATGACCTGCAAGGTCAGCGTGGTCTTGCCGCTGGATTCGGGGCCGTAGATCTCGACCACGCGGCCGCGTGGCAGGCCGCCGACGCCGAGCGCGATGTCGAGGCCCAGCGAGCCGGTGGATACCACCTCGATGTCGTCGATCACCTCGCCTTCGCCCAGCCGCATGATCGTGCCCTTGCCAAACTGCTTTTCAATCTGCGCCAGCGCGGCTTGCAGGGCTTTGGCTTTTTCGGTGTTCAGGGCTTTGACGGGTGCGTCCATGCGGTTCTCCAAGGTGTAAATTCGATTATTACAAAAGCTGGATGTTTGTACAGTATTTTATGCGTCGCTGACGATCGTCAGTTAGGGGGAACAGCGCATGCGGGTTCTGATTGCCGAAGACGACCAGGTGCTGGCCGACGGGCTGCTGCGTGCGTTGCGCAATGCCGGTTATGCGGTCGATCAGGTGGGCAGCGGCAGCGAGGCCGATGCGGCACTCGCCTCGCACGAGTTCGACATGGTGATCCTCGACCTCGGGCTGCCCAAGTTGCACGGCCTGGAGGTGCTGCGCAAGCTGCGCGCCCGCGGCTCCAGCGTGCCGGTGCTGATCTTGACGGCCGCCGACAGCGTCGAGCAGCGCGTCAAGGGGCTCGACCTCGGCGCCGACGACTACATGGCCAAGCCGTTCTCGCTGCAAGAGCTGGAAGCGAGGGTGCGGGCGCTGACGCGGCGCGGGCTGGGCAGCGCCTCCAGCGTCATCAAGCACGGGCCGCTGTGCTTCGACGCGACCGGCCGTGTCGCCTACATCAACGACCAGATGATCGAGCTGTCGGCGCGCGAGATCAGCCTGCTCGAAGTGCTGCTGCAACGCGCCGGTCGGCTGGTCAGCAAAGACCAGTTGGTCGAGCGGCTGTGCGAATGGGGTGAAGAGGTCAGCAACAATGCGATCGAGGTCTACATCCATCGGCTGCGCAAGAAAATAGAACAGGGGCCGATACGCATCGCGACCGTGCGCGGCCTGGGCTACTGCCTGGAGAAGATCGCGGCCTGAGCAGCTTTGAGTCTCCATGGCCAGTCCTCGCGAACAACGCTCCCTCTTCGGCGAGATCCTCGACTGGATGCTTGCGCCGCTGTTGCTGCTGTGGCCGATGAGCGTGGTGCTGACCTGGCTGGTCGCCCAGGGCATCGCGAATCAGCCCTACGACCGCGAACTCGCCGACATGGTGCGGGTGCTGTCGAAGCAGGTCGTGGTCAACACGACGCAAGGCCACGCGCAGGCGGACTTTGCGCTGCCGGTGGGCGCATCGGAAATCCTGCGCGCCGATGAGGCCGACGATGTTTTCTACCAGGTGCTGGGCCTGCGCGGCGAGTACCTGAGCGGCGACCGCGCGCTGGCGGTGCCGCCGGAAGAAGACCGCGTGCCACCCGGCGAGATGCGCTACCGCGACGAAACGATCCACGACGAGAGCGTGCGCGTGGCCTACATGTGGGTCGATGTTCCCGGCCGCCCCGGCGAAGCGGCGCCGCTGGTGCAGGTGGCCGAGACCCTGGGCAAACGCTCGCGGCTCGCCACCGAAATCATCAAGGGCGTGATCCTGCCGCAGTTCGTGATCCTGCCGCTGGCGGTGCTGCTGGTGTGGCTGGCGCTGGCACGCGGCATCGCGCCGCTGAATGAATTGCAGCAGCGCATCCGCAAGCGCGACAGCAGCGACCTGAGCCCGATCGACGAGCGCGACGCGCCCGAGGAGGTGTCGCCGCTCGTGCGCGCGATCAACGACCTGCTGGCGCGGCTGGATCGCTCGATCGGCTCGCAAAAGCATTTCCTCGCCGATGCAGCCCACCAATTGAAGACGCCGTTGGCGGGCCTGCGGATGCAGGCCGAGCTGGCACAGCGCGACATCGACGCGGGCAAGCACGACCCGGCCGACATCAAGCGCTCGCTGCAGCAAATTGCGTTGTCGAGCCAGCGCGCAGCGCACATGGTCAACCAGTTGCTGGCGATGGCGCGCGCCGAGGACAAGGAACACGCGCTGCACCTCGAACCCGTCGATCTGGCCGAGTTGGCCATCGAGACGGTGCAGGACTTCGTGCCGCATGCGATCGACAAGCGCGTCGACCTCGGCTACGAGGGGCCCGAGCGGACGGGCGGTGACGGCGACCCCACCGCCTCGCCCGGCCGCCTGCGGGTCTGGGGCCACCGCCTGCTGCTGGGCGAGCTGATCCGCAACCTGGTCGACAACGCGCTGCACTACACGCCGTCGGGCGGCACGGTGACGGTGCGCGTTCTCGACGATCCGTTCGGTCAGGTGGTCGTGTTGCAAGTCGAGGACTCAGGCCCGGGCATCCCGGCGGCCGAGCGCGAGCCGGTGTTCCACCCGTTCTACCGGGTGCTGGGGACGCAGGTCGATGGTTCCGGCCTCGGGCTGGCGATCGTGCGACAGATCGCGACCCAGCACGGTGCCGAATTGATCCTCGAAGACGCCAACCTGCGGCCGCGGCCGGGACAGACCGATCCGACCGCCGCGCACTTCGGGACGGGCGCGCGCTTCACCCTGCGTTTCGCCGCGCTGCGAGAGCAGCCGGTCGAGGCGAACGACGCGGTCCTACACTGAACTCGGTGTCGCACCGACCCGCCCCGGAGACCGCCGATGAATGCCCGTGACGCCTCACTGCCTGCGCCCCCCGGCGACGCATCCGCGATCGCCGCCTTTTGCGATCGCACCTGGGACGAGACCATCGTTCCGGCGCTCACCGACTACATCGCGATCCCCGCCAAGAGCCCGCTGTTCGACGCCGACTGGCAGGCCCACGGCCACATCGAACGCGTGATCCGCGACGCTGCGCAATGGGTCGAACGGCAAGGCGTCGCCGGGCTCCAGCTCGAAGTGGTGCGCTTGCCCGGCCGCACACCGGTGATCTTTTTCGAGGCGCCCGCCACGGCCACCGGCGGCAATGAGCGGGATGCGCAAACCGTGCTGATGTACGGCCACCTGGACAAGCAGCCCGAGTTCACCGGCTGGCGCAGCGACCTGGGGCCATGGGCGCCGAAGTATGAAAACGGCTTGCTCTACGGCCGTGGCGGTGCCGACGACGGCTATGCGGTCTACGCGTCGCTGACCGCGATCCGCGCGCTCGACGCGCAAGGCATCACGCGCCCGCGCTGCGTCGGCCTGATCGAAAGCTGCGAAGAGAGCGGCTCGTTCGACCTGTCGGCCTACCTCGACGCGTTGAAGCCGCGGCTGGGTCGTGTCGGCTTGGTGGTCTGCCTCGACAGCGGCGCGGGCAACTACGACCAGTTGTGGCTGACCACCAGCCTGCGCGGCATGGTCAGCGGCGTGCTGAAGGTCGAGGTGCTGACCGAAGGCGTGCACTCCGGCGATTCGAGCGGCGTGGTGCCATCGAGCTTTCGCATCCTGCGCCAGGTGCTCGACCGGCTCGAAGATTCGCAGACCGGCGAGCTGCTGCCCGCGAGCTTTCACTGCGAGATCCCGGCCGACCGCATCGAACAGGCGCGCGCCACCGCGTCGGCCCTCGGCGACGAGGTCTGGAAGCGCTTCCCCTGGTCCTGCGGAGCCGATGGCGGGCCCACGCTGCCAACCACCAGCGATCCGCTCGATGCGCTGGTACGCCGCACCTGGAAGCCGACGCTCAGCGTCACCGGCGCAGACGGCTTCCCCGAGATGCGCAGCGCGGGTAACGTGCTGCGGCCGTACACCGCGTTCAAGCTGAGCCTGCGCCTGCCGCCGCTGGTCGATGGCAACCTGGCCGCCGCGAAGCTCAAAGCGCTGCTCGAAGACAACGCTCCGTACAACGCCAAGGTGACGTTCAGTGCCGATGGCCGATCGGGTGCGGGTGCCGGTGGCCTCCCGTCGGGAGCGACCGGCTGGAACGCCCCGAGCCTCGCGCCCTGGCTCGACGAGGCGTTGAATGCCGCCTCGCACACCCACTTCGGCGCGCCCTGCGGCTACATCGGCCAGGGCGGCACGATCCCGTTGATGAGCTTGCTGCAACGTGGCTTTCCGGCGGCACAGATGATGGTCTGCGGCGTGCTCGGCCCGAAAAGCAACGCCCACGGGCCGAACGAGTTTTTGCATGTGCCCTACGGCAAGAAGCTCACCGCCGCCGTGGCGCAGGTAATCGCTGCGGCGGTTTGATCGTTGAATGCCCGCCCACCCGCCCCTTCGAGGCGGGTGGGCCATCGCAAAGCGCTTTTCCCGTTCGAGATTGGATCATCTAGACAATCGGGACAATTTGTCCATTTTGTAGGATGATGAAGATCACCTCGTCCACGGAGCCCTCCGGATGGAGCAGTTTTCTTCGACCAACGCGAAGCAGCAATTTGGTCGACTGATGAGAGCCGCTGCCGCCGGGCCGGTGGCCATCCAGCGACATGGTGCGGTGCAGGCCATCGTCGCGGCACCCGCTTTCTTTCAACCGGCGGCCCGCCCGCAAGACGTGGCGGCAGGACGCAGGCTGGCCCGGTTGAATCAGCAACTGACCGATCAACAGCGCTTGATCCGGCACCAGCGCATCGCGCTCGACCTGCTCACGCTGCCGGCGAAAGATCGCCGCGCGATGGTCGCCAATGCGCGCGCGGTGGTGCAGCGGTGGCGCGACGAGCGGCTGTGCAGCCCCGACTACATCGAGCGCTGGTCGCACATCCTCGACCTGTCGCCCGCCGAGATGGCCCAGCGCCTGAGTTCGGACGCCGACGGCTGGGGCCCGGCGCTGCGGCAGAACTCGCCTTGGGTCGGGGTTCGGGTGTGAAGCTCGATGCCGTGTTCACGCTGCTTCAGGCGGCCCGACGTCTGTGCGGCCACGCCGATTTCGTGGTCATCGGAAGCCTGTCGATCATGGCGCTCGAAGCCGAGCTGGAGATCCCGGACGACATAACGATGTCCAACGACGTCGATTGTTACACCCAGGCCGACCCGGGGCGGGTGTTCGACCTGACCCCGCAGCTCGGTGAGCACTCGCCGTTTCACCACGCCTCGGGCATCTACCTGAACGCGGTGAGCCCGGAGTTGCCGAGCCTTCCCGACGGTTGGGAGCTGCGCCTGGGCCGGATCGAGCGCGATGGTTTGCGCGCCTGGTTCCTCGACCCCAACGATGCCGCAGTGTCGAAGTACGCACGCGGCGAACCGCGCGACCGCCGCTGGATTCGCGCCGGCATCGGCGCCGGCGTGGTGTCCTTGCCCACCGTGAAATCGCGCCTGAAAACCACCGGGTTTCTGGATGCCGCTGAGGCTTCGCGGGCGAAGGCTCTGGTCGATGAGGATCAAGCCTGGTTTGCGGCGCTGCGCACAGCGTCGCAGACTGGAAGATAAAGAAGCCGCTACAGGCGCCGATGCGCGAGCGCCGGCAACTGCGTGCGCACCGACGCGAGCCGATCGAAGTCGAGATCGGCCAGCACCACGCCCTCGCCTTCGGGCAGCACCGCGATCACGTCGCCCCACGGATCGATGACCATGCTGTGGCCCCAGGTGCGGCGGCCGTTCTCATGCAACCCGCCTTGCGCGGCAGCGATCACGTAGCACTGGTTCTCGACCGCGCGAGCGCGCAGCAGCAGCTCCCAATGGGCCTGGCCGGTGGTGTGGGTGAAAGCCGCAGGCACCGCGATCAGGTCGCACGGCGGCTGGCCGGGCATGGCCATCAGCGCGCGGTACAGCTCGGGGAAGCGCAGGTCGTAGCAGATGCTCAGGCCGACCCGCAGCGACGCGGCGCTTGCGGAGTTCGGCGGTGAATCCGGGAGCTGGAGGTTCGGCAACGGTGCGGGTGTGCCAGCCACCGCTGCGGTGAACGCCACCGGCTCACTGCCCGCGCGCAGCACGCGGCCTTCGTCGTAGCGCTCGCGGCCGTTGTCGAAGCAAAACAGGTGGATCTTGTCGTAGCGCGCCGCCAACGTGCCGTCGGGCGCATAGACGCAACAAGCGTTGTAGACACGCTCGGCGTCGTCGCTGCGGATCGGCAGCGTGCCGCCGATCACCCACACGCCGTGTTGGCGCGCCGCGCCGGACAGCAAATCTTGAATCGGACCCGCGCCTGCGTCCTCTGCGATCACCAGCTTGTCGCGGTCGCTGTGGCCCATCAGGCAGAAGTACTCGGGCAGCGCCACCCACCGCGCGCCGGCCGCCGCGGCCTCGGCGATCAGGCGGGCGGCGGTGGCGAGGTTGTGTTCGAGGCTCGGCGTCGAGACCATTTGCAGCGCGGCGATTTTCATGGCTTGTCCGGCGATTCGTTGACCGACGCAGCCGGCATCGACGAGCTCGGCGCCGGGATGTCGGGCACCGGTGCGCTGAACTTGCGCTCGACCTTGTCGACCTTCGGGTCGGCCCAGGGGCCGGTGACGCGGAACTCGCGCGTGTTGACCGCCATCAGCGGCTTGCTGAACAGCGCCTGCGCCAGAAAAGCGCCGAGGCCGAGCGCCGGGTTGATGGCGGCATACGCCAGCGAGGCGGTGCCGGCGTCGATCTCGGGCACGACGATCACCCGCAGGTCCTGCGTTTCCTGCTCGATGTCGGCCTGGCCCTCCATCAGCACCGCCGCTTGCACGCCGCGCATGCGCAGGTTGTTGGTCGTCGCCACGCCTTGGGCGATCTGCACATCGCCGCTGATGTCGTCGAAGCCGAATCCCTTTTGGAACACATCGCGGAAATCGAGCACCAGGCGCCGCGGCAGCGATTGCAGACTGAGCACGCCGAGCAGGCGCCCAACTCCGGGCTCGACCTTCAGGAACTGGCCCGCCGCGATCGAGATGTTGACCTGGCCGGTCAGGCTCGGGTAGTCGAGCGACAGCGGCGAGCCGGACCAGGCCACCTGCCCCGACAGCCCGCCCTTGCCGCCGCGCACGACCTTGCCGAAGCCGAGCCGCTCGACCAGCGCGCCGCTGTCGCTCAGCTCCAGCTTGAAGTTCAGCGCGACACGGCGGGCGGCGCCCGGCACCGCCGTCGAGGTCGAGATCGAGGTCGAGCCGGCCCCCAGCGCGGCCCAGTTGCCGCTGGCGGTCAGCCGCGCTTCCGGCGTGGTCAGCGCCAGTCGCGTCAGCCGCCACTCGCGCGCGCCGGGGCGATTCACCGCTTCCAGCTCCATGCGGCCGAGCCGCTTGCCGCGCAGCTCCAGATCGTCGACGACGATGTCGAGGGCCGGCACGCTCTGCGCCGGCTGATCGAGCAGGCTCTCGACGTCGGCCACGTCTTCCTTGGGCAGCGAGAGCCGACTCAGCCGCGCATAGACGCGCCCCGCCGAGGCGGCACCGGCCAAGGCGGCAGCGCGTGGCGCCCGGTACTCGATGTAGCCGTTGACCTGATCGGCGTCGAGGTTGACGCGCCACACCGAACCCTCCTGCGAGACGCCCGCGACCACCCGGTTCAGGCGCCGCGATCCGGCCTGCAATTCCTGGATGCGCACGCCGAGGGTGGTCGGCAGGTAGGCCCCGGCGGAGAACGCCGAGACCGTGTCGCCGCCCGACGGGCCGAGCGACGGGGCGCCGTCCGATGCGCCTGCGGCGCCAGCGACCGTGCCGGTCAGCCCGGCCGCGATCCGCTCCCAGGCGTCGAGGTTGAGGTGGCTCAGACTGAGCGTGGCGGTGACGCCGCTCGGTGGGTTCGGCGCGGGCTCCATCACGCCGATGCCGCCGCGCAGCACGCGCGGCGCGGCACCCGATACATCACGCACGTACTGCACCTGGAGCAGCTTGCCGAGCTCGAAGCGCACCAGGTCTTGCGCCGAATCGACCGCGGCGGCGTCGCCGAACGGCGCGTTCTGGTACCGCAGCGCCAGCGGCGAGTCGGCCGCCTTGTTCAGCGGCGCCGGCAGCTCGCTGGCCAGGCCGACGAGGTTGCTGGTGACCACCAGATCGGCCTGGCCGTTCACCAGATTCAAGCCGACGCGGTAGCTGGCCTGGCCGCTCAGCGAGTGCGCCACGCGGGCCAACGCGGCGCCGCCGACATCGCCGCCGCGCCGCAGTCCTTCGGCGCTGGCAGTGCCCTGGCCGACGAAGCGCATCGAACCGTCCGGCTGCAATCCACCCTCGACATTCAAGTCGCCGCCGAGCAGCCGACCGGAGGCACCGACGATCGAGAAGCCTTTATGTGTGAAGTCGATCCGGCCGCGCGCGGCGCCGATCATCGGCGCCTCGGGCCGCAGCCGGAAATCGCTGGCCGCCAGCGTGACGCTGCCGCGCACCGCCGTGGCTTCGAGATCGGCCAGCGGCACCGACAGTGCGAGCTTCAGGTCGGCGGGGCCGGTGGCGGTGCTCGCCGCCAGCGCGTTGCCGGTCCAGCCGCCCACCGGCGACGCGTTGACGAAGCGCAGCAGGTCGGACGCCGCACCGCGGCCCGCGCCTTCGAGCACGAGCAGCGGCCGCTCGGTGAGGCTCTTGATGCCGGCTTGCACGCCACTCAGCTTCACCCCCTGCACGGTCGCGTGTGCGTTGCGGATCTCCATCGACAGCCGCTCGAAGACCAGCTCACCGCCGAGCTCGTCGAGCGTGGGCCAGGTCGACACATAGGCAGGCTCGGTGGCGGTCGCGGGCCAGCTGGGCACATAGGCCAAGGAGGCGTTCTCGACCTGTGCGGCGATGCGGAACTGGCTGTCCTTGGCGCTGCGCGCATCGGCGAACGGGAAGTCGTGCAGATCGCCTTTGACGCGAAAGGTCACGCTGGGAAGGCGGCCGCCGCGCACCGCGTGCTGCACATAGCGTCGAGCCTCTTCGCGCATCGCCAGCGGCAGGTAGCGCGCCACCCGCGTGCCGACGCCCTGCGTCAACTTGGCGTCGAGATCGAGCACCCCCGGATAGCGCGCGCCCACTGCCTTGCCGACGCCCGGCCCCGTCGACCAGGTGCCCTTCAGCTCACCCTGCGCATCGGCATTGGCGAGCCGCGCCTCGGTCAGCTGCACCGTCACCTGCGGCAGCGCGCCGACGGCCGCCGGCGCCGCGACGCGCCAGCTCAGTTGCGCCCCGAGGCGATCGAGCGGCAGCAACCGCTCTTCGAACAGGCCGGGCAGGTCGAGCTCACCCCCAACCATCGCGATGCGGGCCTCGCCGCCGCTCTGGTCGGCCGTCACCTGAACATCGGCCTGGCGCACGCCGGGGCGGCCGATCTGCTGCGGATCGGTGTCCGGCGCGGCGGCCAGCGACAGCCCGCTGACGGTGGCGCGCACTTGGTAGCGGGGCGGCAGCACGACCGGAAAGGCCGACGCCGACGCTGCGGCCGAGGCCGTCGCGGCTGCCGCAGCAGCGGCCGCAGGCGCCCCGTCCCAGCGCACGCTGAGCGCAGTCGCGGTGCCGCGCGGATTGAAATCGGCCAGCACGCGGTGCGCGGCGTCGCCCACCGGCAGCCGCTGCGCGACCTGCGCCATCAGCGCGAGGTCGAGCCGCTCGGCCGTCAGCTCGCCGCCCGTCACGTCGCCGCCTGCGCTGCGGCGCCATTTCAGCGCCCCGTTGCTGGCCGGCCAGCGCACCCCGTCGCTGGTGACGAAGCCGAACTGGCGGGCCGTCAGTTCGGTGTCGCGCTCGTCGCGTCGACCGACCAGGCGACCGGTCACTTCGGCAAAGCCCAGCGGATCGAGCTCGGGTTGCAGCCGCAGCGCCACGTCGCGCAGCGCCAGGTCGAGCGTGACGGCGGCGGCCCGCCCGTCGACGACATCGACCCAGGCGCGCAGCGCGCCCTGCCCCTGCGTCAGATCGAACGGCAGCGTCGCGTGCTGGCGCAGCGTGCGGACATCGGCGCCGGGCAAGCTGGCGTAGAGCGTGCCGCGCCAGCGTTGCCAGTCGGCGCTGGCGGCCAGCAGCGGCTGCGTGAAGCGGCCGCTCATGCTGAATCGCTCGCCCCAGTCGGCGGGCGGCGTCGCGTCGATGCGCAGGTCGTGGTGGCGCCGCGAATTGCGCACCACCAGCTGCACATCGGTCAGCGCGAGCGGCGGGGCCGGATGCAGCGCGTCGGTCCAGCGCACCGAGCCGCCGCGGATCACGAACTCGTGCTGCTTGAAAAACCAGTCGGCCTGCGAGCGGTCGCTCCGGCTCGGCCCGCTGAAGTCGAGGCCGGCGACGATCAGGCGGCCGGCCGCATTGCGGTGTACTTCGAGATGGGCGCCGTCGATCAGCAGTTGCGCGAAGCGCGGCTGCAGCGACAGCAGCGAATGCGTCGACAGCGCCGCGACCACCCGCGGCAGGCGCAGTGCGGGCTGCGCCTGCGCATCGAGCAGCACGACATCTTTCAACTCGAAGGCAGGCACCCAGCCGCTCGACCTGACGATCACCGCACCGATGCGCACCGGCTGGCCGAGCAGCAGACTGGCACGCTGCTCGATCGGCTCTCGCCATTGGTCGATGTGCGGCAGAATGAACCAGTGCATCGACAACCACGCCACGATCAACAGTCCCCACGCTGCGATGAGCAACAGGCCCAAGGCCTTCACTGTGCGAAACAACAACCGCCGGGTCAACGTGCGTCGAGTGCCGGCAGACACAACGGAATCGTCGACTTCGTGGACAGGCATGGGTGGGTTCGGGCGCCGGGTCGGGCGGTGTCGGGCGGGTTCGGGCGGGTTCGGATGAACGCATTCAGCGCGGGGGCCTGCGGGGCTTGCACGATGCGCTCGGCATTCTGAGCGTCGCTCCCGTTCATCTCGAAGCAATCTAGCACAGAGCCCCTTCCAAGCCATGGGTTCCCTGCCGTCAGACCACCTCGCGAGCTCAAGTCCCGCAGCGTCGACGATCGATGCCGCCACGCGCCCGGCGCGCGCCGATCACAGCCGCTTCGTGCAGCGCATCCGCCGTCGGTATGCCGACGAGCTGACCCTGCTGCCCGATGGCCTGCCGCGCACGGCGGTCATCACCGACCTGATCCGTCGGCTGATTGACGGCGGCCGACCCTTGGCGAGCGCGCTGCGGGTGACGCGTCAACTGGTGCTCGAACGGCTGGCCGTGCTCGACATCGAGCACGGCGCGGCGATGGAGGACATCACCGCCGCGATGACCGAGCTGGCCGAGACCACGCTCGACCTGGCGCTCGCGCAGGCGATGGCCGATCAGGACGCGCGCTGCGGCCCGCCGCTCAACGCGCTGGGCCAGCGCATCGAGTTCTGGATCGTCGGCATGGGCAAGCTCGGGGCGCGCGAGCTGAATGTGTCGTCGGACATCGACCTGATCTACGTCTACGAAGACGCTGGCGAAACCGCCGGGCCGCTGCGCATCAGCGCGCACGAATATTTTTCGCAGGTGGTGCGCAGCCTCTACACACTGATCGGCGAAACCACCGAAGACGGTTTCGTGTTCCGCATCGATCTGGCGCTGCGGCCGAACGGCAACTCCGGCCCGCCGGTGGTCAGCCTACCGATGCTGGAGGACTACCTGCAAGCGCACGGCCGCGAGTGGGAACGCTTCGCCTGGCTGAAGAGCCGCACCGTCGCTCCGCGCGCGTGCATCGCCACGCCGCAGATTCAGGCGCTGCGCAGCACCGTCAACGCGTTCGTGTTTCGCCGCTACCTCGACTACGGCGTGTTCGAAGGTTTGCGCCAGTTGCACCGCAAGGTGCGTGACGAGGCCCAGCGCCGCGCGGCCGGGCGGCCCGAGCGCGCCAACGACGTGAAGCTGTCGCGCGGCGGCATCCGCGAGATCGAATTCATCGTGCAGTTGCTGCTGGTGGTGCGCGGCGGGCAGTTCCCCGAGATCCGCACGCGCTCGACGCTGAAGGCGCTCGACAAACTGGCCGCCGGTGGCCTGATGAAGCCGGCCAGCGCAGCCCGGCTGGCCGAGGCCTATATTTTTTTGCGGCGGCTCGAACACCGCATCCAGTACCTCGACGACCAGCAGACGCACCTGCTGCCGAGCGCCGACGCCGATCTGCGCTGGATCGCCGGCAGCCTGGGCCTGCAATGCGATGCCGACGCTTGCGAACTGCTCGACCGGCTGTGCGAGACCCGCGAGTTCGTCGCCACCGAGTTCGATGCGCTGCTGCACGAAGGCCAGCCGTCGCCCCCCAGCGGCAACGGCAGCCCGTGTCGCGGCTGCGTGCCGCCGTTGCAGCCGGTCGACAACGAAGACTTTCTGGCCAAGCTGCCGCCCGAGCTCGCGGCGCGCGTCAAGCCCTGGTGCGGCCACCCGAAGATCAAGGTACTGCGCGACGAAAGCAAGGCGCGCCTGGCGCGGTTGGTGCTGCGCGCCGCCGACGCGGTCAACGATGGCCGCTGCACGATCGACGCCGCCGCGCGTTTCATCGACTGGCTGGAGCCGCTGCTGCGCCGCGAAAGCTACATCGCGCTGCTGGCCGAGCGGCCCGAGGTGCAAAACCGCCTGCTGCGCTTGCTGGGCTCGGCCCGCTGGCCGATTCGCTACTTGATGCGGCACCCGGGCGTCATCGACGAGCTGGCCGACGAGCGGCTGCTGCACGGCCGCTTCGATGCAGGTGAATTCACCGTCGACCTGGAGGCGCGCTACGCGGCCTGGGGCCGATCCGGCCAGGTCGACGAAGAAGCGCTGCTCGACACGCTGCGCCGCGCCCACCACGCCGAGGTGTTCCGCACGCTGGTGCGCGATGTCGAAGGCCACATCACGGTCGAGCAGGTGGCCGACGAGCTGTCGGCGCTGGCGGATTCGACACTCGCTTGTGCGATCCGTTGGGCCTGGAAACACCTGAAGCAGCGTCACCGCGAACATCCGCAAATTGCCGTCATCGCCTACGGCAAACTCGGCGGCAAGGAGCTGGGCTACGGCAGCGACCTCGACGTGGTGTTCTTGTACGACGACGCGGGCGAGGCCGACCCGGACAAAGCCAGCGAGGTCTACGCCGGTTTCGTGCGCAAGCTGATCGGCTGGCTGACCTTGCGCACCGCAGCAGGCGAGCTGTTCGACATCGACACCGCGCTGCGACCCAACGGCGGCTCGGGGATGCTGGTGACCTCGATCGCCAGCTTCGAGAAATACCAGACTGGCCGCGGCAGCAACACCGCCTGGACCTGGGAGCACCAGGCGTTGACGCGCGCCCGCGTCTGCGCTGGCGACGCCGCACTGGTGGCCCCGTTCGATGCGGTGCGGCGCGCAGTGCTGTGCGCGCCGCGCGATCCCCTCGCGCTGCGCGCCGAGGTGCAGGCGATGCGCGACAAGGTCGGCGCGGCGCGGTCCGTCCACGGCGACATGTTCGACGTCAAGCACAGCGCGGGCGGCATGCTGGACGTCGAGTTCGCGGTGCAGCTGCTGGTGCTCGAACACAGCCGGGCGCACGCCGAACTGATCCCGAACGTCGGCAACATCGCGCTGCTGCAACGCGCCGAAGCGGCCGGTTTGCTGCCGCCCCCGATCGGCAGCGCCGCTGCCGACGCGTACCGCGATCTGCGCCGGGCCCAGCACGCCGCGCGTCTCGACGAACACCCGACCCAGGTGCCGCAGGAGGCGATGGCCGAGCAACGCGCCGCCGTGTTGGCGCTGTGGCACGCGGTGTTCGGCTGATCGGTGATCCGCTCACCGACCGAGCTGCTGCCGGTGTCGACCGGGGCCTGGATCGCGATCGCATCGATGTTGGCCGTGGGGTCGCTGCTCGTTCACTTGGGCGGGCGCTCGGGCGCCGCGCCAGCGTCGGCTTGGGCACACGCTATCGACTGGCAACCCGCGCTCGCCCGCACCGAGCCGTGGCGCGCCTGGAGCGCGGTGTTCGTGCATTACAGCGGTCTGCATCTGGCGGCGAACCTGACCGGGGCGATCGGTGTGGCCGCCTGGGGTGGGGTCGCCCGCGTGCCGCCCCGCACGGTGGTGGCCTGGCTCATCGCGTGGCCGCTGGTGCAGGCGGGTCTGCTGATGCAGCCCGAACTGCGGCACTACGGCGGGCTCTCCGGCGTGCTGCATGCGGGCGTTGCGGTGGTGGCCGTGCACCTGCTGTGCGCCGGCACGCGCGTTCAGCGGCGCATCGGCGCTGCGGTGCTGGCCACCCTGGTCCTGAAGCTGCTCACCGAGTCACCGTGGAGCGGCGCGATCAGCCACCCGCCGGGCTGGGACATCGCCATCGCGCCCGGCGCGCATGTCAGCGGGGTGCTGGCGGGTTCGGTCGTCGCCGCGCTGGCGCAGGCGTGGCACTGCGCCCGGACGCGCTAAGGCAACGCTGAACAAGTCCCCGCCATGCGCGTTCGAGTCCAAAACGGAGTGAGTTGTGCGCCAACGTTGCGCGTCGTGTGCCCGAAGGCACACGCAAGCGACTTGGTGCGCAAATCGCCCGTTTTGGGTCGAACCCCTTCG
>JANMTL010000046.1:0-4422 GCA_031390425.1 Rhizobacter sp. | reverse complement strand
AGCACCGAAAAGATGGTGCCGATGCTCACGTTCACGTCGATGTTGCTGGAGCCGTCGAGCGGGTCGAACAGCAGCAGGTACTCGCCCTGCGGGAAGCGGTTCGGCACGACGTAGATGCCCTCCATCTCCTCGCTGGCCATCGCCGCCAGGTGGCCGCCCCATTCGTTGGCTTCGATCAGCACTTCGTTGGCGATGATGTCCAACTTCTTCTGCATCTCGCCCTGCACGTTCTCGGTCTCGGCGCTGCCCAGCACGTCGCCGAGCGCGCCTTTGTTGACGCTGATGCTGATGCGTTTGCAAGCGCGCGCCACCACCTCGATCAGCAGCCGAAGTTGCGCCGGGATGTTGCCGTGCTGGCGCTGCTGTTCGACCAGGTACTGCGTCAGGCTGACTCGTTTGTTCATGGTTGCGGTTCCTTCAAACGGACAGTGCCCGGGACACGATTTCGCGCACGTCGCCCGACAAATCCGGCTTGGCCGCCACGCGGCTGATGGCCTCGCGCGCCGCGCTGCGGTAGGGCTCGGCGAGCCGACTCCAGCGGTCCATGATGCGGGCCATGCGTGACGCCAGTTGCGGGTTGGCGGCGTCGAGTTCCAGCACGCGATCGGCCCAGAACACTTAGCCGGCCGCGTCGGCCCGGTGGAACGCCGCCGGATTCATCAGGCACAGCGACGCGATCAGGCTGCGCGCGCGGTTCGGGTTGCGGATCGAGAAGTCGGGGTGCTTGAGCAACTGCTGCGCACGCGCGAACACGCGGCCGTCGATCTCGGGCGCGGTGGCCTGCAGGGCGAACCATTTGTCGATCACCAGCGCCTCGTTCTTGAACATTGCGTGGAAGCGTTCCAGCGCCGGGGTCGCCAACTCGGCGTGCGCGTTGACCAGCGCCGCCAGCGCACCGAGTCGGTCGGTCATGTTCGCCGCGTCCTTGAAGCGCTGGTAGGCACGGCCGGGCCAGACGGTGTCGCCTCGGGCGACCGCGTCCAGGCACAGCATCGACAGCGCCAGATTGGCCAGCGCGCGCTTGCCCGACGACACCGGGTCGGGCGAATAGGCGCCGCTGACCTGCTGCTGCTCGTACGTCGCAATCCAGTCGTCACGCAGCGCGCTGGCAAGCTGCGCCCGCATGGCTTCGCGCGCGAGGTGGATGTGCTGTGGCTCGACCACGCTGAGCTTCTCGGCCACGTAGGCTTCGCTCGGCGGCGTCAGCACCATTTCCTTGAACGCGGCGTCGAGTTCGGGGTGGCGCACGATGGCGCGCATCGCCTCGATGAAGGCGGCATCGAGCGCCAGCGCGCCACCGACACGCGTGGCGGCCAGCAGGCGATTGAGTGCCAAGCGCTGACCCGCTTCCCAACGGCTGAAGGCATCGGTGTCGTGCTTCAGCAGCACCAGCAGGTCGGCGTCGGTCAAGTCATCCGCCAAGATCACCGGCGCGGAGAAGCCGCGCAGCAGCGACGACACCGGCGCGCTGTCGATGCCGTTGAATGTGAAGCTGCTGCGCGCCTCGGTCAGCACCAACACGCGGTGGGTGCCGGCGGATTCGGCTTCGCCCGCCAGTTGCAGCGGCAGCGCGCGGCCGTCGTGCGAGATCAAGCCCATCGCCAGCGGCACGACGACCGGCTGGTTGTCGTGCGGGTGACCGACCGACACCTGCTCGACCGTCAGCGTGTAAGTGCGGGCGTCGGCATCGAAGTGCCCCTGCGCCGCAAGCCGCGGCGTGCCGGCCTGCGCATACCAGCGCTTGAACTGCGGCAGGTGCCGCGCCAGCTCGCTGGCGGGGTTGGCATCGGCAATCGCCTGCGCGAAGTCATCGCAGGTCACGGCCTGGCCGTCGTGGCGCTCGAAGTACAGCGCCATGCCGCGCGCGAAGCCGTCGCGGCCGACCAGCGTCTGCATCATGCGCACGACCTCAGCGCCTTTTTCGTAGACGGTGGCGGTGTAGAAATTGGCGATCTGCTGGTAGCTGTCGGGCCGCACCGGATGAGCCATCGGGCCCGCGTCTTCGGGGAACTGCATCTGGCGCAACTGGCGCACGTCTTCGATGCGCTTGACCGCACGGGCGCTGACCTGGGACGGGACTCCGGTCTCCGAGGCCGGGCTGCCCACCATGTCCATGCTGAATTCCTGGTCGCGAAAGACCGTCAGGCCTTCTTTCAGGCTGAGCTGGAACCAGTCGCGGCAGGTGATGCGGTTGCCGGTCCAGTTGTGGAAATACTCGTGGCCGACCACGCTCTCGATGCCGGCGTAATCGATGTCGGTGGCGGTGGCGGGTGTGGCCAGCACGAACTTGGTGTTGAAGATGTTCAACCCCTTGTTTTCCATCGCGCCCATGTTGAAGTCGCCGACCGCAACGATCATGAAGCGTTCAAGGTCGAGCGGCAGCTTGAAGCGCGCCTCGTCCCAGACGATGCTGGCGATCAGCGAGTTCATCGCGTGCTCGGTTTTGTCCAGATCACCGCGCCGCACGTACACCTGTAGCAAATGGTCGCGGCCCGCGCGGGTGCGGATGTGCTGCTCGCGCGCCACCAGATCGGCCGCGACCAGCGCGAACAAGTAACTCGGTTTCGGGAACGGGTCGTGCCAGACCGCCTGGTGCCGACCGCTGTCGAGGTCGGTCTGCGAGACCAGGTTGCCGTTCGACAGCAGCACTGGGTAGGCGGCCTTGGTGGCGCGCAAGGTCACCGTGTAGACCGCCATCACATCGGGCCGGTCGAGGAAGTAGGTGATGCGCCGGAAGCCTTCGGCCTCGCACTGCGTGAACAGCCCGCCGTTCGAGGTGTACAGCCCCGACAGCTGCGTGTTGCGGTCGGGCGCGCAGGTGTTACGGATCTCCAGCGTGAACAGGCCCTCGGCCTTGTCTTGCAGGCTGTCGAGCACCAGCAGGCCGTCTTCGTGGCGGAACGACACGCTCTCGCCATCGACCAGCACGCGCAGCACGGTCAGATCGTCGCCATGCAGCTTCAGCGCTTGCGGTGCCACGGCCGGGTTGCGTTCGATTTGCATGCGGCTCGTCACCAGCGTCTTTGCCGCGTCGAGATCGAACGTCAGATCGACCGATCTGATCCAGAACGGCGGCGCTGCGTAGTCCTCGCGCCGAGTCAGGGGGGCCGTGCCTTCACGCATGGGGGATCAGCTCGAAAAATCGTGGATGGCCAGGCCGCTGCGATGCGCTGCCTGGGCGAGTTGCTTGTCGCTGGTGGCGATGTGGGTGCAGCCGTACTGCAGCGCGCTGCTCAGGTGCAGCGCATCCAGCGTGGCAAGCGGCACGCCCAGATCGCGGATCAAGCGGACCGCGTCTTGAAACGCGGCCGGCTCGAATGCCTGAACCTGCCACAGCGCCGCTGCCATGTCCTGGCTGAACAGCGTGTGGGCACGTTGCAAAAACAGCTGGTCGAAGTCGCGCTGCAGCAGTCGACGGTACAGCACCGATTCGAACTCGGTGATGGTCAAGGGGCTGATGAACAGGTCATCGTCGACCGCAGCGACAAACGCATCGAAGGCGGGCGAGGTCGACTCGAGGACGTAGCGCTTGACCAGCGCACTGGTGTCGATGTAGACAGACACGGCGTCAGCGCCGGTTGCGTTCTTCGCGGATCAACACCTCGGACGGCACGCTCACCATCGTCATTTTCGAGCGATGTTCGGCGAGTGACGGTGCATGCCGTTTGCCGGGCATGGGAAGGATCCGCGCCACCGCCTCGCCGTTGGACACGAGCACCAACTCGTGTTCCAGCGCCAAGGTTTCACGCAGGTGAGGAATCTCGCTGCGCAACTCGCGAACGTTGATTTTTTTCATGCGTGTCACCTGAATCGATTTTGTGTCACGCAGTATACCGGCGCGACACCGTCGCTGCGGTTCACACGCCCTGTTTCAAGCTCGCTTCGATGAACGGGTCAAGGTCGCCATCCAGCACCTTCTGCGTGGCCGACACCTCGTGGCCGGTGCGCAGGTCCTTGATGCGGCTCTGGTCGAGCACGTAGCTGCGGATCTGGTGGCCCCAGCCGACGTCGGTTTTGGTGTCTTCGAGCTTCTGTTGCTCTTCCATTCGTTTTCGCATCTCGAAGTCGAACAGCCGCGAGCGCAGCCGCTTCCAGGCCACGTCGCGGTTGCTGTGCTGGCTGCGCCCGTCCTGGCACTGCACGACGATGCCGGTCGGGAGGTGTGTCAGGCGCACCGCCGAATCGGTCTTGTTGATGTGCTGGCCGCCCGCACCGGATGCGCGGAAGGTGTCGGTGCGCACGTCGCTGGGGTTGATGTCTATGACGATCGAATCATCCACCTCGGGGTAGACAAAGACCGAGGCGAACGAGGTGTGGCGCCCGCCCGACGAGTCAAACGGCGACTTGCGCACCAGCCGGTGCACACCGGTCTCGGTGCGCAGCAGGCCGAACGCGTATTCGCCTTCGACCTTGATGGTGGCG
>JANMTL010000289.1:0-3780 GCA_031390425.1 Rhizobacter sp. | reverse complement strand
TAGCGCCGCTGCGGACGGCGCGTCGGGCCACGCGGTGGTGGACGATTCGATCGCGCAGCCTCCGGTCGCGGTCGCGAGATGTCGGCCAGCAGCAGCGTCGCGCGCACCAGTTCCTCCACCGCCGCGCTGAGATCGGCCGGTGGCTCCAGCGACTCGATCTCCTCGATCAACTCGTCGGCGTCTTCGAGGTCGTCTGCTTCGAGGTGGCGGTACAGCAGCGCGAGCGGCGCGGTCAGCGCACCGGCGTCGAGTCGCATCAGCCCAGGGAAGAACTCCTGCGCAGTCGCGAAGCCGGCCACCCACGGGTAAACCGCAACGGTCTCGTGCGGTATGTCGTCGCCGTCTCCGGCGTCCGGGTTGTCCATCTCGAACACCCACGGATCGAACCACTGCCGGTTCGTGATCGCGTCGTTCAGTTCGGCGTGCCGATGCAGCGCCAGCGCATGCAGCCGTTGCGCATCGAACGACGGCGGCAGCGCGCGCCCGTCGGCATCGGTGACATGCGGCAGCCAGCCGGACGCCGGGATCGGCTGCGGCTGCAGCAGCACGCCGCACAAAAAACCGTCGAGCATGCTGACGTCCAGCGCTTCGAGCGGTGCGGGCACGCGGTCGAGCAAGGCCTGCAACTCGTCGATGTCGCGTTCGTCGAGAGGAGTCGTGCTGCCGGTGGGCGATCGTGTGGATGAGGGCATGGTCGATTGTCGCGCTCCTAAACTGCGTGTATCGGATTGCCACGAGCTGGAGCACACCATGGGCGAACACTGCGCATTGACCGCCACCCTGTCCTCGACCACCGAGGTCGGGCACTTCATCGGCGGCCGCGCGGTCGCGGGCGGCAGCGGTCGGCGGCAGGCGGTCTACAACCCGAGCAGCGGCGCGGTCGCGCGGCAGGTCGCGTTGGCAAGTGCCGACGAGGTGAGCGCCGCGGTCGCTGCCGCCCAAGCCGCGTTTGCGGGCTGGTCCGACACGCCGCCGATCCGCCGCGCTCGCGTGATGTTCAAGTTCCTCGAAGCGATGAACCGGCACCGCGACACGCTGGCCGCGATGATCACCGCCGAGCACGGCAAGGTGTTCACCGATGCGCAGGGCGAGGTCAGCCGCGGCATCGACATCATCGAGTTCGCCTGCGGCATTCCGCAGTTGCTGAAGGGCGACTACACCGAGCAGGTCTCGACCGGCATCGACAACTGGACACTGCGGCAACCGCTGGGCGTGGTGGCCGGCGTCACGCCGTTCAACTTCCCGGTGATGGTGCCGTGCTGGATGTTCCCGGTCGCCATCGCCGCAGGCAATTGCTTTGTGCTCAAGCCCAGCGAGCGCGATCCGTCGCCCAGCGTTTTCATGGCTGAACTGCTGCGCGAAGCCGGCCTGCCCGACGGCGTGTTCAACGTCGTGCAGGGCGACAAGATCGCAGTCGACACGTTGCTGACGCACCCCGACGTGAAAGCGATCAGCTTCGTCGGCTCGACGCCGATCGCGCAATACATCTATGAGACCGGCGCGCACCACGGCAAGCGGGTGCAGGCGCTCGGCGGCGCGAAGAACCACCTGGTCGTGATGCCCGATGCCGACCTGGAGCAGACGGTCGATGCGCTGATCGGCGCCGGTTACGGCTCGGCCGGCGAGCGCTGCATGGCGATCAGCGTGGCGGTCGCGGTCGGCGATGTGGCCGACCGATTGGTGCCCGTTTTGGCTGTGCGCGCGAAGTCGTTGATCGTGAAGAACGGCATGGAGCTCGACGCGGAGATGGGCCCGATCGTCACCCGGCAGGCGCTGGAACGCATCCAGGGCTACATCGCCACCGGCGTGGCCGAAGGCGCGACGCTGGTGGTGGACGGCCGTGTCGATCCGGTAAACGGCGAGCCGTTTCAGGTGCCGGGCTTCGAGCACGGCTTCTTCATCGGCGGCACGCTGTTCGACCATGTCACCGCCGACATGCGCATTTACCGTGAAGAGATTTTCGGCCCGGTGCTGGTGGTGGTTCGCGTGCCCGATCTCGCGGCCGCCATCGAGTTGGTGAACGCCCATGAGTACGGCAACGGCGTCGCGTGTTTCACCAGCGACGGCAACGTGGCGCGCGAGTTCGCGCGGCGCATCCAGGTCGGCATGGTCGGCATCAACGTGCCGATCCCGGTGCCGATGGCCTGGCACGGTTTCGGCGGGTGGAAGAAGAGCCTGTTCGGCGACATGCACGCCTACGGCGAAGAAGGCGTGCGCTTCTACACCAAGCAAAAAAGCGTCATGCAGCGCTGGCCGGCCAGCATTGGGAAGGGCGCCGAGTTCGTGATGCCGACAGCGAAATAAAGCCCCATCGCCCGCCGGTAACGACGCGAGTCACCGATGAAAACCAGACGCCGATTCACCTGCCCAGGTTGCGGATTTCCCATCTTCAATCGCCGGATCGCCACCTGCGACTCGTGCGATGACGGTGACGCCGGCTGTGGCGGCGACGGCGGCGGTGATTGACGAAGGACCGGTGCCCCCGGGCACCTGCCGTCCTCGCGCTGCCGACTAACGATCAAGCCGTATCGGCCAGCACCGCCGCCATCGCCACCGCCGTCGCCTCGACGTTCGACGAGTTCAGCCCCGCCACGCACATGCGGCCCGAGCGCAGCACGTAGACGGCGTGCTCTTCGCGCAGCCGGTCGGCCTGGTCAGCGCTCAGGCCGGTGTAGCTGAACATGCCGCGCTGGGTGATGAAGTAGTCGAAATTGCGGCCCGGCAGCTTGGCGCTCAGCACCGCGTGCAAACGCTGGCGCATCGCGTGGATGCGGGCTCGCATCGCGTCGAGTTCGGCTGCCCACTGGGCCCGCAGCGCGGGGGTTTGCAGCACGCGCGCGACGATCTGGCCGCCGTGGGTCGGCGGGCTGCTGTAGTTCTTTCGCACCGTCGCGCGCAACTGGCCGAGCACCAACTCCGCTTCGGCGGCGTTCGGGCATACGACGCTGAGCGCGCCGCAGCGCTCGCCGTACAGCGAGAAGCTCTTCGAGAACGAACTGGCGCAGAAGAACGCGATGCCCGCATCGGCCAGCGCGCGGATCGCGAACGCGTCCTCTTCGATGCCGTCGCCGAAGCCCTGGTACGCGATGTCGACGTAGGGAATCAACCGGCGCGCGCGGATCACCGGGATCAGCTCGGCCCATTGCGCGGCGTTCAGGTCGACGCCGGTCGGGTTGTGACAGCAGGCGTGCAGCAGCACGATGCTGCGTTCGGGCAGCGCCTGCAAAGCGGCGAGCATCGCGCCGAACTTCAGGCCGCCGGTGACGGCGTCGTAGTACGGATAGGTGTTCACCGTGAACCCGGCGCCCTCGAACATTGCGCGGTGGTTGTCCCAGGTGGGGTCGCTGACCCAGACCTGCGAGTCGGGGAAGTAGCGCTTGAGGAAATCGCTGCCGACCTTCAGGCCGCCCGATCCGCCGATGGTCTGCACGGAGGCGATGCGCCCGCTCGTCACGCCCTCGTGCGCCGCGCCGAACAGCAGGTGCTGCACCGCCAGACGGTAGTTGGCAGCGCCCTCCATCGGCTGGTACGGCCGCGCGCCCAGGGTGTGCAGCATCGCGGTCTCGGCCTCGCGCACCGCACCCATCACCGGCAGCTTGCCCGTGTCGTCGAAGTAGATGCCGATCGACAGGTTGATCTTGTGCGGCCGAAGGTCGCGGCCGAAGGTTTCGTTCAGCGTCAGGATCGGGTCGCCGGCGTAGGGGTCGATGTGTTCGAACATGAAAGGGTCGATGGGTGCGAGGTTGAAAAACAGCCAGCGACTCACGCCGACAAGGCGGC
>JANMTL010000282.1:0-3232 GCA_031390425.1 Rhizobacter sp. | reverse complement strand
AACGGCGATGTGCGGCATCCACGGCCTCATCCGCCTCGACGGCGCGCGCATCGAGCCCGCATGGTTGTCGGCGATGGGGGATCGCACGCGCCATCGCGGTCCCGACGACGAAGGCATGCACATCGACGGCGACTGCGGCATGGCGATGCGCCGCCTGTCGATCATCGACCTGGCCGGCGGCCACCAGCCGCTGTCGAATGCGGACGGCACGCTGTGGCTGGTCTGCAATGGCGAGATCTACAACTACCGCGAACTCCGCATCGAGCTGCAGGCCCGGGGCTACGTCTTCAAGACCGGCTCCGACAGCGAGGTGTTGCTGCACCTGTACGACGCCGAAGGCGACGACTTCGTGCACCGGCTCAACGGCATGTTCGACTTTGCGCTCTGGGACGCGCGGCGACGGCGCCTGCTGATCGGTCGCGACCGCCTCGGCGTCAAGCCGTTGTATGTGATGCAAGACGGCCAACGCCTGGCCTTCGCGACCGAGGCCAAGGCCCTGCTGGCGTTGCCCGGCGCCACCGCCGAACTGGACCGCAGCGTGGTCGCCGGTTACCTGCACCTGGGCTACGTGGCCGCGCCGGATTGCATCTTCAAGGGCATCCGCAAACTGCCGCCGGCGACGCTGCTGGCGGTGGAGGGCGGCCAGGTGCGCGAGTGGCGCTACTGGCGGCTGCCCGAACGCATCGAGCACGGCGTCACCGAGCACGACTGGGTGGCCCGCATCCGCGCGCAGATGGAAGATTCGGTGCGCATGCAGATGGTCAGCGACGTGCCAATCGGCGCCTTTTTGTCCGGCGGGGTCGACTCAAGCGCGGTGGTCGGCTTCATGGCCCGGCACACGCCGCACCCGGTGCGCACGTACTCGATCGGCTTCGAGGGCGGCGCTGCCGAGGCGCTGTACAACGAGCTGCCGTACGCACGCCAGGTCGCCACGCTGTTCGGCACCCAGCACCGCGAGATCGTGGTCAAGCCCGATGTCGTGGGCCTGCTGCCCCGGCTGCTGTGGCACATGGACGAGCCGGTGTCCGACACGGCGTTCATCACCACCTACCTGGTGTCCGAGTTCGCGCGTCAGGATGTCAAGGTCATCCTGTCCGGTGTCGGCGGCGACGAGTTGTTCGGTGGCTACCGCCGCTACCTCGGCGGCCACTACGCGGCCAAGTACCAGCGCCTGCCGGGATGGGCGCGCGGCCTCGCCGGGTCGGTCGCGAGCCGGCTGCCCACCGACCGGCATTCCGGTGCGCTGAACCTCCTGCGATTGGCCAAGGGCTTCATCGCCAGTGCCGAGATGGACCCCGACCAGCGCTACCGCAGCTATTTGCAGGTGCTGCCGCGTGAGGCGGTGGCCGGCTTGCTGATGCGTCCCGAAGGCGGCCGCGATGCGCTGGCCGACGCGTTTGCGACGGCCGGTCGCAGCGACGATCACAACCGGATGTTCGCGGTCGACGCCGA
Organism: Rhizobacter sp.; assembly: GCA_031390425.1. Lineage (GTDB taxonomy): Bacteria > Pseudomonadota > Gammaproteobacteria > Burkholderiales > Burkholderiaceae_C > PBB1. The sequence goes on along the minus strand of JANMTL010000282.1, from coordinate 1,780 downwards.
AACCCAGTTGCCCGACGACCTGCTGCTGCTGACCGACAAGATGAGCATGGCGGTTTCCCTGGAGTGCCGCGTGCCGTTGCTCGACCATGCGCTGGTCGAGTTGGCCGCCGCGATTCCCGCCTCGATGAAGATGCGCGACGGCCAGCTCAAGCACCTGATGAAAGCCGCACTCGCCGACCTGCTGCCGCGCGACATCCTGTTTCGCGCCAAGCGCGGCTTCGGCACCCCGATGGGCGCGTGGCTCAAGCGCGAGCTGGCGCCCTTGCTGCGTCAACTGTTGTCGCCCGAGGTGGTGGCGCGGCGCGGTCTGTTCCGGCAGGACGTCGTCGACCGCCTGGTGTCCGACCACCAAACCAACCGCATCGACGGCACCGACGTGTTGATTGCACTGATGAATCTCGAAATCTGGAGCCGCGTCTACCTCGATCGACAGGAACCGGGCGACGTGGCGGCAGAGCTGAAACGGCACATGGCATGAACATCTTGTACGTCTGCCACCGGTTCCCGTTCCCGCCCAAGCGCGGCGGCAAGATCCGGCCGTTCAACATGATTCGTCACCTCACGGCGTCGGGTCACCGGGTGACGGTGTGCTCGCTGGCACGCTCGCCCGCCGAGGCCGACGAAGGGCAGGGCATCGCGCCGCACGTGGCCGGCCAGGCCATGGGCCACGTCAGTGCGCCGCTGCAGTGGGCGCGCATGATCGTGCGCCTGCCGCTGACCACGCCGTCGTCGATGGGCTACTTCTACAGCAGCGATCTGGCGCGCCAGGTGCGCGAGTTGCTGGCCAGCCAGCGCTGGGATTTGATCTTCGTGCACTGTTCGTCGGTGGCGCAGTACGTGGAGCACGTGACCGATGTGCCCAAGATCCTCGACTTCGGTGACATGGATTCGCAGAAATGGCTCGAATACGCGCGCTACAAGCCGTTTCCGCTGTCGCTCGGCTATCGCTACGAAGGGCTGAAAATGCTGGCTGCCGAGAAGCGCCTGGCGCGCCGCTTCGACCTGTGTACCGCCACCACGCGGGCGGAATGGGAGACGCTGGATGGCTACGCCACCGGCGCTGCAACCGACTGGTTCCCGAACGGTGTCGACGCGCAGTTCTTCAGCCCGGGTGACGCGCTGTACGACACCGACACCATCAGCTTCATCGGGCGCATGGACTACTACCCCAACCAGGAATGCATGGCGCGCTTCTGCGAGGAGACCTGGCCGCTGCTGCTGGCCCGACGGCCGACGCTGAAGCTGCTGATCGTCGGCGCCGATCCATCGCCGGACATGCGGGCGCTGGGGCAACTGCCGGGTGTCACCGTCACCGGTTCGGTGCCCGATGTGCGGCCCTACATTCGCGGCTCGGCGCTGATGGTGGCGCCGCTCGCCATCGCGCGCGGAACGCAAAACAAGATTCTCGAAGCGATGGCCATGGGCGTGCCGGTGGTTACCAGCAACATTGCAGCCGGTGGCGTGGACGCGCTGGCCGGCGAGCACCTGCTGGTGGCCGACTCACCTGCTGACACCGCCGCTGCGATCCTGCGCATCGTCCTCGACCCCGCCGAGCGCGCGCGCCTGGCCGAGGCCGGCCGCGCCCGCATGCTCAGCCACCACGCCTGGGCCGGATCGATGCAGCGTCTCGACGCCATCATCGCCCGCTGCACCCACCGATTTCCCAAGCAACAGAGTCAATTCGCATGAAGATCAGCATTTTTGGTTTGGGCTACGTCGGCGCCGTCTCGCTGGCCTGCCTGTCGCGTGACGGTCACGAAGTCATCGGTGTCGACATCGA
>JANMTL010000277.1:0-2136 GCA_031390425.1 Rhizobacter sp. | reverse complement strand
GCCAGCTACCCCGCCACCGCCGGGGAGCCGGCACTGCGCAGCGCGATCGCGCAGTGGATCACCCGCCGCTACGGCGTCACGGTGAATGAGGCGACGCAGGTGCTGCCGGTCAACGGTTCGCGCGAAGCACTGTTCGCCCTGGCGCAAACGGTGATCGACCCGACGCGTGTGGTCTCGGGCGAAAGAAGTGCGACGGTGGTCTGCCCGAATCCGTTCTATCAAATCTACGAAGGCGCGGCGATCCTGGCCGGCGCGCGCGTCGAGTTCGTCAACAGCGACCCGGCGCGCCAGTTCGCGTCCGACTGGGACGCGGTGCCCGAATCCACCTGGGCGCGCACGCAACTGCTTTATGTCTGCTCGCCCGGCAACCCGACCGGCGCGGTGATGCCGCTGGCCGAATGGAAAAAGCTGTTCGAGCTGAGCGACCGCCACGGCTTCGTCATCGCGTCGGACGAGTGCTATTCCGAGATTTACTTTCTGGATGAGCCGCCGCTGGGCTCGCTCGAAGCCGCCGTGCAGCTCGGCCGCAGCGATTTCCGCCGACTCGTCGCGTTCACCAGCCTGTCCAAGCGCTCGAACGTGCCGGGCCTGCGCAGCGGCTTCGTCGCCGGGGACGCCGACATCCTGAAACAGTTCCTGCTGTACCGCACCTACCACGGCAGCGCGATGAGTCCCGTGGTGCAGGCCGCCAGCAGCGCCGCCTGGAACGATGAAGCGCATGTGGTGGCGAACCGGGCGCAGTACCGCGACAAATTCGCGCAAGTCACGCCGTTGCTGGCGGCGGTGATGAACGTGTCGCTGCCGGACGCCGGCTTTTACCTGTGGGCCGATGTGTCGCAGCTCGCGCCGCGCGCCGACGATGTTGCTTTCGCGCTCGGCCTGCTCGCTCAATACAATGTGGCGGTGTTGCCGGGCAGCTTGCTGGCGCGCGAGGTCAACGGTATCAACCCTGGGGCCGGACGAATTCGTTTGGCGCTGGTGTCCACGGCAGACGACTGCCTCGAAGCCGCCCGTCGCATCGCGGCCTGTGCGACATCGTTGCCCCGCGCCTGACCTCACTTCCTCTCACACCACCCTGTCCTGACCTGCCATGACCGCCAACCTCCAAAGCACCATCGAAGCCGCGTGGGAGAACCGCGCCAACCTGACCACCAGCAGCCACCCGGAGGTCAACGCGGCCGTCGAAGCGGTGATCTCCGACCTGAACAAGGGCCGCATCCGCGTGGCAGAGCGCCAGGGCGTCGGGCAGTGGACGGTCAACCAGTGGGTCAAGAAGGCGGTGCTGCTGTCGTTTCGCCTCAACGACAACGAACTGATGCGCGCGGGCGACCTGACGTTCTTCGACAAGGTGAAAACCAAGTTCTCGCACATCGACGAGGCCGAGGTGCGTGCGTCGGGTGTGCGCATCGTGCCGCCAGCCGTCGCGCGGCGCGGCAGCTACCTGGCCAAGAACGTGGTGCTGATGCCCAGCTTCGTCAACATCGGCGCCTACGTCGACGAAGGCACGATGGTCGACGCTTGGGCCACCGTGGGTTCGTGTGCGCAGATCGGCAAAAACGTGCACCTGAGCGGCGGCGTCGGCATCGGCGGCGTGTTGGAACCGTTGCAAGCCAACCCGACCATCATCGAAGACAACTGCTTCATCGGCGCCCGCTCGGAAATCGTCGAAGGCGTGATCGTCGAAGAAAATTCGGTGATCAGCATGGGCGTCTACATCGGACAGAGCACCAAGATCTACGACCGCGCCACCGGCGAGGTCAGCTACGGCCGCGTGCCGGCGGGCTCGGTGGTGGTCAGCGGCAACCTGCCGAGCGCCGACGGCAGCCACAGCCTGTACTGCGCGGTGATCGTCAAGAAGGTCGATGCGCAGACCCGCGCCAAGACCAGCCTGAACGACCTGTTGCGCGCGTGATCCTCAAGTTGAACCGGAGAACACCGATGCCACAGGCGATGCACGGAGTCCTTCGGGCACGGGAGAATTCATGAGCGGCAACATGGAGCGCGTGCTGCGCCTGATGTCTGAGAAGACGGCGTCCGATGTGTACCTGTCGGCCAACACGCCGATCCTGATCAAGATCAACGGGCAGATCGTTCAGTTGAGCGATCAACCGTTGGCGCCCGCGCAGCCCCGGCAAC
>JANMTL010000234.1:0-12958 GCA_031390425.1 Rhizobacter sp. | reverse complement strand
TCTGGATTGATGGACAAAGCCTCTCGGTACAGCGGCATCGCTTGCGCGGCTTGACCGCGCGACAGCAGCAGATCTCCCAGGTCGATTCGGGGGCGCAAGGCGGCCGGGTCCAGTTTCGCCGCTTTTTTCAACGCGGTCTCGGCGTCGGCTCCCTTGCCCTTGAGTGACAGGTAGCGGCCCAGTGACGCCTGGGCGGCACTGCTGCGCGGCCCGGCTTTGACGGCGCGGTCGATCCAGCGACCCGCTTCGTCGAGATTTTTTGCCGTGAAAGCCACTTCGGCCAAACCGAGCATCGCGTCGACGTTGCCGGGTTGTTGCTCCAACGCGGCCTGGAACGCCAGTCGCGCGGCCTGGCTGTCGCCGCGCGCCAGACCTTCGAGCCCCCGTTGGTAGTCTGGCGAGACGCCCGGTGTGCTGGCGGCTCGGCTCGGCGGCTGGACGGTGGTCGAAACAATCGGCGCGGCATGCACAGCCGAAAGCGATGCCACGCTGCAAACCAGCAGAGCGGCGGTGAGCTGAGACCGGTTCATTTTGTGCGTTGGGTGGGTCGTCGAATCGGGCAGGGATCCCTGCGTTTTGGCTGTTCGAGTCTAAGCAATCCGCGCATAAAAAAATCCCTCGGCCGGATGGCGCGAGGGATTTTTACGGGATCGAAATCCGGCGAGCCGGAGTTTCAGATCACCAATCAAGCAGCCTTGACTGCGCGGCGGCGAACTGCGCCCGCACCAAACAACGCCAATCCGGCCAAAGCCAGCGATGTCGGCTCTGGCACGCGGATGATTGGCACACCACCGACGCCGGCGAAGCCGAAGATGAAGGTGGCAGGCGACCCGGTGCGTTCACCACCGTTCGATTGACCCAACGAATACAGCTCGATGTTCTCGGCACCGATGGCGGCCAAGGCACCCGCTTCGCTGTCTGCCGCGCCGTAGAAAATATCGAAGGTGTACTTCTCGCCAGACTTGATCGTGCCGAAATTGAAGCGGAAATAGGCACCATGGTCGGTAGGGCCGCTGTCTTCAAAGTCCACGTCGAGAGTGCCGGGCAAGATGGGACCCTCGGTACCCAGGGGGTTGGCTGTGTCGAAGCCGTCGTCGTGCGAACGCTCGAGCAGCGTGGTCGTGCCGGTGCCCTTGATGCTGACGAACTCGTTGAACTCGGTTGGTGGCACGTCCCAATCCATCACGCGGACGTACTTCACATCAGTCACGTCGGCGCCGGTCGTGTTGGAAATGGTGACGGTCGACTTGAACAGCGCGCCTGGGGCGTTGGTGGATACACCGTAAGCGTGCGTCACACTCAGGCCGGCCAATGAGGTCAGCGAGGCGAGGGTGGTGACGGAGCTGCCGGTGACGCCGGTGGCAGCGGCAAAGGTCAAGTTATTGGGGCCACCGTCAGTGGCCACATTGGCGTAACCCGAGGTCGTGCCGTTGACCGACACGCCCCAGCCCTCGCAGAAGCAACCGGGCGACGTGGAGTCGCCAAAGGTGCCATCGGCGAACTTGAAGGCCAGGCCCGTGCGGCTGGAGTTCGCAGCGACGTTTCCGTCGGCGGTGTTCAACGAACCGTCGTCATTGACGCCCAGGGCGATGGTGGCGGTGGCAGCGACGCCGGTGTTGTAGATGACGGTACCGGCGTGTGCGGCACCTGCGGCAAGCAGGCCGACCAGCGCGATGGCCCGGACGATGGTCTTAGGAATGTGTTTCATGATGATCCCTTTTTGAGAAACTTCGGCGCTGTTGCCGACAGGCGTGTAAAGCGATTTACGGGCCATGATGGAAAAGACAATGAAATCAAGAACTTGATGGAAACACACTCAGATTCTCTGCAGCGCTGTAAAGATAATCGACGGCATGCGGGTCAACCCATCGGTGAACATTCAACGGCCTCGATTGCGGCGCAGCCGTTGGGCAAACTCGCCGTCGACCAGCGCGTTGAGGCCTCGTTCCGCCAAATTGTTACGCTGTATTCCACGGGATCGGGGTTCGACCGGCTCAAAACGACGGCCAAGGGTTTTCCTGGTGTCGAATAACCTGACAGTAACGAGGCACAAGCGTTGAACACCGTGACCCCCCCCAAGTTGACGACCCACCGCCTCTACGAACCGATTTCGCCGAGACGCCTTGCCTTTGCCGGTCTGGGTGTGATGGGACACCCGATGGCCGGCCACCTGGCCCGCGCCGGTCACCAAGTCACCGTCTACAACCGCACGAAGGCGAAGGCCGAGGCCTGGGTCGCCGAGTACGGCGGCACAGCGGCGTCGACGCCGCGCGAGGCGGCGCAGGGCGCGGACTTCGTTTTCGCCTGCGTCGGCAATGACGACGATTTGCGCTCGGTCACGCTGGGTGATGCAGGCGCTTTCGCGGGCATGCCGCCGGGCGCGGTGTTCGTCGACCACACCACCGCGTCGGCTGCGGTGGCGCGTGAATTGAGCGCGGCGGCCTTGGCACTCGGGCTGCACTTCATCGACGCGCCAGTGTCTGGCGGCAACCTGGGTGCGATCAACGGCACCTTGACGGTGATGTGCGGCGGCGACGCGGCGGCGTTTGCCCGCGCGCAGCCGGTGGCGCTGGCGTATGCCAAATCAATGACCTTGCTAGGTGACAGCGGCGCGGGCCAGTTGGCGAAGATGGTCAACCAGATCGCGATCGCCGGGCTGCTGCAGGGTCTGGCCGAAGCGATCGCATTCGGCGAGCAGGCCGGGCTCGACATGAAAGCGGTGCTCGATGTCATCGGCAAAGGCGCCGCGCAGAGCTGGCAACTCGACAACCGCGGCCCGACGATGGTCGACGGCAAATTCGAGTTCGGTTTCGCGGTCGACTGGATGCGCAAGGACCTGGGACTGGTACTGCAGGAAGCGCAACGCAATGGCGCGCGCTTGCCGGTCACGGCGCTGGTCGATCAGTTCTACGCCGATGTGCAGGCCGCGGGCGGGCGGCGCTGGGACACCTCGAGCTTGATCACCCGCTTGCGCTGACGAGCCGCCGAGGCGGCCTGCCGGTCACCTCGACGCGGGTGCGGCGGTCAGGTTGCCGAGCTCGGCTTCGCTGATGATCTCGAAGACGCGAACGACCTTTTGCACGTCGCTGACGCCGCGCGCGATCTCCGTGGCGCGTGTCGCCTCCCGCTCGGTGACGCGGCCCATCAGGTAGACCGCGCCGCGCTCGGTGACGACTTTGACGGATTGGGCGAACACGTCCTTCGAGTCGATCATCGACGCCTTGACCTTGCCGGTGATGACCGCGTCGGTTCCCGCGTTGTGCGTCGGCAGCGGGTTGGCCACCGTCAGCTCATTGACGATCGAACGCACGTTGTCGATGCGGGACACGGCCTGTTCGACCAGCTTGCGGTCGGCGTCGCTGGTCACTTCGCCGGTGATCAGCGCCAATCGGCTGTAGCTGGTCACGCTGACCCGGCCACGGGTGCCGATCGCATCGCGGACGCGGCTGATCGCCTTGAGTTCGATGGCCTGGTCTTCGAGCTGGGTGCCCGAGGTTCGCCGGTCGGTGTACACCGCCGCCCCGCCGACGGCCGCCCCGCCGAGCAACAGCGGGAAGCAGCCCGTGAGGGTGGTCGAGACGGTGGCCACCGCCGCGAGCGCGACGGCGAGCTTCGAGATTCGATTCATTCTTGTTCTCCGAGTAGCTGTTGGTCCACCGCGTCGCACAGGCAGTGCAGGGCAAGGCCGTGGACTTCCTGGATGCGGGCAGTGCGATCGTGGGGCACGCAGATGTGCACGTCCGTGTCGGTGAGCAACACGCCGAGCTTGCCGCCGGCGCGGCCGGTCAGTGCCACGACGGTCATGTCCTTGATGTGTGCTGCGGCCACCGCCGCCAGCACGTTGCCCGAGTTGCCGCTGGTGCTGATGGCGATGAGCACGTCGCCCGGGTTGCCGAGCGCCTGGACTTGCTTCGAGAAAATCGAGTTGAAGTCGTAGTCGTTGCCGATGGCGGTGAGGATGGAGGTGTCCGTCGTCAGCGCCAGCGCGGCGAGGCCGGGCCGCTCGCGCTCGAAGCGGCCGACGAACTCGGCCGCGAAATGTTGGGCATCGCTGGCCGAGCCGCCGTTGCCGCAGACCAGCACCTTGCCACCGGCGGTGATGCAGCCGACGACCGCGTCGACCGCGTCGGCAATCGGCTTGCTGAGCACTTCAGCCGCCGCGTACATGAGGTCGGCGCTGTCGAAAAACTGTTGCTGGATGCGTTGTTCAATCATGGATGTCGATGATAGGACGGCCCTGCGGTGCACAGGTTCCGTGCGATCTGCGGCCCGCCGCGGGTCAACCGGCGTCGAACGCGCCGCGCAGCCACTCGATGTGATCGCCTTCGATCGCGACCACGTCGAACCGGCAGGGCGGCGGTGACGCCCACGCCCGCAAAAAGCAGTGTGCTGCGAAGACCAGGCTGCGCTGCTTGCCCGCACTCACGCTCACGGCAGCCCCGCCGTAGCCTGTGGATTGGCGTGCCTTGACCTCGACGAACACCAGCGTGCCGTCGCAATCCTTCAGGATCAGGTCGATTTCGCCGCCGCGGGCGTGTGGCCCGGCAGCAACCCGATAATTGCGCTGCACGAGCGTGAGCCCGTGGGCCAGCAGATGCGCCAAGGCGCGGGCTTCGCCGCCATCTCCCACCGTCTTCGTCGTGACCACACCCACCGCCTCCTTGTTGCTCCAGGCGGCTGCCGCCGCCGCTGGCAGCCAGCAGTATCCCGCCGGTGCGTTGTACGTGGTCGCCACACCGATCGGCAACCTGGCCGACCTGACGCTGCGCGCGATCCATGTGCTGTCGCTGGTCGACGCGGTGGCCTGCGAAGACACGCGGCACACCGCGCCGCTGATGCGCCACCTGGGCCTCGACAAGCCCTTGCTCGCGCTGCACCAGCACAACGAACGGGCAGCGTCCGGCGATGTGATCGCGCGGCTGGCGCGCGGCGAGCGGGTCGCGTATGTCAGCGACGCGGGCACGCCGGCCGTCAGCGATCCCGGCGCCGCGCTGGTGGCGGCGGTGGCGGCGTCGGGGCGCCCCGTGGTGGCGGTGCCGGGCGCCAGCAGCGCGATCACTGCGGTCAGTGTGGCGGGCGACACCGTGGGCAGCGGGTTCCGGTTCGTCGGCTTCCTGCCGGCCAAGGGCAACGAGCGAAGTCTCGCGCTGAAGGCGCTGGCATCGACCAACGACACCCAGGTGCTGTTCGAAGCCCCGCACCGCATCGAGTCGCTGGCGCAGGAGCTGGCCCACGCATGCGGTGCGCGCGCGGTGACGCTGTGCCGCGAATTGACCAAGCAGTTCGAAACCGTCGTGACGCAGGTCGCCTCGGCGCTGCCCGGTTGGCTGGCGGCCGACCCGAACCGGCTGCGCGGTGAGTTCGTGCTGGTGCTGCATGCGCTGACGCCCACCGAACCGGCCGACGAAGCAGCCCGCCACGATGCCGTGCTGCAAACCCTGTTGGCCGAATTGCCGCTGAAGCAGGCGGTGTCGCTGGCCGCCGCCCTGACCGATGCGCCGCGCAATGCGCTGTATGCACGGGCGCTGGCGTTGAAGAACGACGCGTCTGCATGAGACGTTCTTTCCCTATCTCTGAAAGAGGGCGTGGTTGAAGTTTGCGAATGGGCAGGATGGCGACCCGCAGCCCTTCACCCCAACCTTCTTCCCAGGGCAGCGAGGGGGTAAACGCCCCCTTGCCCTTTGAATCGCCTCGTTAAGCCTCACTTCTACAATCAACGCCCCCTCTGAAAGCCCCCGCATGATTTCCCGCGAATCCACCATCGAGCGCCTGGCGGTTGCCCAGCAACTGCTGATCGAGCCGTTCGGGTTGACCGAGGCGTCGTTGTCGAAAGCCCTGCAAGCGATCGCCACCCATCGCATCGACGACGCCGACCTGTATTTTCAGTACACCCGCAGCGAAGGCTGGAGCCTGGAGGAAGGCATCGTCAAGAGCGGCAGTTTCGGCATCGACCAGGGGGTCGGCGTGCGCGCGGTCGCGGGCGAGAAAACCGCCTTCGCGTATTCCGACGATATTTCCGAAGCGGCGCTGATGGATGCCGCGCACACCGTGCGCACGATTGCCGCCGCTGGCCAGAGCCGCAGCGTGAAGGTCAACACGACGCGCAAGGTGGCTGGCAGCCGCGTGCTGTACGCGCCGATGGACCCGATCGCCTCGCTCGACAGCGCGCAGAAGGTGGCGTTGCTGGAGCGGATGGAGCGCATGGCCCGTGCGAAGGACCCGCGCATCAAGCAGGTGATGGCGAGCCTGGCCGGTGAATACGACGTGGTGCTGGTGGCGCGCGCCGACGGCACGCGGGCAGCCGACGTGCGCCCGCTGGTGCGCCTGAGCGTGACGGTGATCGCCGAGCAGACCGTCAACGGCGAAGTGCGCCGCGAGAGCGGAAGCAGCGGCGGTGGCGGGCGCTTCGGCTACGGCTACTTTCACGACAGCGTGATCGAGACGTACGTGAACGACGCCGTCAACGCCGCATTGACCAATCTCGAATCCCGTCCGGCCAAGGCCGGCGCGATGAGCGTGGTGCTCGGCGCCGGCTGGCCCGGCATCCTGCTGCATGAGGCGATCGGCCACGGGCTGGAAGGTGATTTCAACCGCAAGGGTTCGAGCGCGTTCAGCGGTCTCGTCGGCCAGCGCGTCGCGGCCAAGGGCGTGACGGTGCTCGACGACGGCACGCTGCCCGACCGGCGCGGCTCGCTCAACATCGACGACGAAGGCAACGCCAGCCAGTGCAATGTGCTGATCGAAGACGGCATCTTGAGGGGCTACCTGCAGGATTCGATGAACGCGCGGCTGATGGGCGTGAAGCCCACCGGCAACGGCCGCCGCGAAAGCTACGCGGCGGTGCCGATGCCGCGCATGACCAACACCTACATGCTGGGCGGCGACAAGACGAAAGAAGAAATCATCGCGGGCTTGAAGCGCGGTCTGTACGCATCCAACTTCGGCGGCGGACAGGTCGACATCACCAGCGGCAAGTTCGTGTTTTCGGCCAGCGAAGCGTTCTGGGTCGAAAACGGCAAGATCCAATATCCGGTGAAGGGCGCCACCATCATCGGCCACGGCCCCGACGCCTTGACGCGGGTCAGCATGATCGGCAACGACATGAAGCTCGACCCCGGTGTCGGCACCTGCGGCAAGGAAGGGCAGAGCGTGCCGGTGGGCGTCGGGCAGCCGACGTTGCGGCTCGACGGGCTGACCGTCGGCGGCACGGCCTGAGCGGCCGGGCTGCACCTCGAAACTTTGAACTTCCCCTGAAGCCCGTCATGTCCGAACACAGCAACGCAGCACCCGAAGGCCGCTACGGCCTCAGCGAAAAAACCAGCCAGACCGACGACGAACGCATCCGCGACGTCACGCCGTTGCCGCCGCCCGAGCACCTGATCCGCTTTTTCCCGATTCGCGGCACGCCGGTCGAGGCGCTGGTGGGCGAGACCCGCAAGCGCATCCGCCGCATCATGGCGGGCGAAGACGATCGGCTGCTGGTGATCGTCGGGCCCTGCTCGATCCACGATCCGGCGGCGGCGCTCGATTACGCGCGCAAGCTGAAGGTCGAGCGGATTCGCCATGCCGACGCGCTGGAAATCGTGATGCGCGTTTACTTCGAGAAGCCGCGCACCACGGTCGGCTGGAAGGGCCTGATCAACGACCCGTACCTCGACGAGAGCTATCGCATCGACGAAGGGCTGCGCATGGGGCGGCAGTTGCTGCTGGAGATCAACCGCCTGGGCGTGCCGGCGGGCAGCGAGTTTCTGGACGTGATTTCGCCGCAGTACCTGGGCGACCTGATCGCCTGGGGCGCGATCGGCGCGCGCACGACGGAGAGCCAGGTGCACCGCGAGCTGTCGTCGGGGCTGTCGGCGCCGATCGGCTTCAAGAACGGCACCGACGGCAACATCCGCATCGCGACCGACGCGATCCAGGCGGCGGCCCGCCCGCATCACTTCTTGAGCGTGCACAAGAACGGCCAGGTCGCGATCGTCGAGACCACCGGCAACCCCGACTGCCACCTGATCCTGCGCGGCGGCAAGGAACCCAACTACGACGCCGCGCATGTCGAGGCGGCCTGCAAGGACCTGGCGGCCGCCAAGCTGCCGGCAACGCTGATGGTCGACTGCTCGCACGCCAACAGCAGCAAGCAGCACGACAAGCAGATCGAGGTGGCCCGCGACATCGCGGCGCAACTGGCCAGTGGCAGTCGCAGCGTTTTCGGTGTGATGGTCGAAAGCCACCTGAATGCCGGTGCGCAAAAATTCAGCCCCGGCAAGGACGACCCGGCCAAGTTGGCCTACGGGCAGAGCATCACCGACGCCTGCATCGGCTGGGACGACACGGTGACGGTGCTCGATGCGCTGAGTCAAGCCATCAAGGCGCGCCGCCGCTAAATGGCGGGTGCGGCCGGCGCCGCCGATTCACCCGTCGGCGTCCTGTCGGGCGAGCCGCTCGCTTTTCCAGTAAACGTCGTCGCCGCCCAGCCCGTCGAGGTTGGCGCGGTTCAGCACGCGGGCCAGCACGAACAGCAAGTCGCTCAGCCGGTTCAGGTAATGGCGGGGTTCGTTGCGCACCGCCTCGACGGCGGCCAGCGCCACCACCGTGCGTTCGGCACGCCGAGCGATCGTTCGCGCCACGTGCGCCAGCGCGGCGCTGCGTGTGCCGGCGGGCAAGATGAACTCCTTCAAGCGGGGCAGCGCGCCGTTGTAGTGCGCCAGCGCCTCGTCGAGCTGGATCACCGCCGCCGTTTTCAACAATTCGTAGCCCGGGATCGACAGCTCGCCGCCGAGATTGAACAGCTCGTGCTGGATCACCACCAGCAACTCGCGCACGTCACCCGGCAGCGGCTCGGCGAGCAGCACACCGAGTTGCGAGTTGAGCTCGTCGACATCGCCCATCGCATGCACGCGCAAGCTGTCTTTCGAAACCCGGTTGCCGTCGCCCAGGCCGGTGCTGCCGTCGTCGCCGGTGCGGGTGGCGATCTGTGTAAGTCGGTTGGACATGGGGTAATCCTGTTTGTCTGGGGGGTACGGACGGTGCAGCCGGCCGGGGTGAAGCGCAACTCTGGGGAAGGTGTTTGCGTGGGGATTTCGACCAACATGTGACCCTCGCACCTGTAATTTAATGGCCTATGTGCGCTCAGCGCCGTATTCAACATGCCTTCGTTCGTGGCGCACAACAAGGATTCGAATGCCTGTATCGATGGGGCTGTAGATCACCCAATAGGGATACTTGTGCAATGGGAATGTTCTGCGGTTTCCATGGGTGGGTGTTCCGATCCCAGGGCTCTCATCAAGCAATTCCGCAACCCGCTCGAACTCGGCCAGAAAGCGAAGCGCAACCCTGCCGCTACCCGTCTTGCGATAGAACAGAAACGCTTCTTCCAGGTCGCGCTCGGCAAACCGGTGAAGGATGTACGTCACCGAATCATGGCTCTCAGTCTTGCGACGACAGTCTTTCCATCCACCGGAACGGAAGTGCCATCTTCTATTTCTGCGTCTCGTCTCGCTGCCTCGGCGTCCCATTCCTCATGCAGTGAACGCTCGTCATCGAGACTCTCGACCAGACGATCCAGCAGCCGAGATCGGTCAGCCGGAGTCAGGCTGAGCACTTGCTGTTGAAGCGCCTCAAGTGCGGTGGTCATTGGTACCTCCGGATGGGTCAACGGGCCGTAATGCAGCTCGAAAACAAGGTGTGCGGCCAGATCGACGCGCAAGCGCTCTCCGTCGTCGTCATTTGCAGACGGTCTCGACTTTGGCAAACTGCCCGAAGCCGACAGTGCGAGAAGTGCAGGTGACCGGTTTTGCGGGCGGCGTCGGCGGCGCTGGCGGTCGATATCCCTGGGCTATGCCTTGAAGTACGGCGCCTGTTAATTCGGCCGCGGTGTTGCCCTGGGTCTGCGGCTGAACTCTGAGGACTGCCAAGTCGGCAGTTGGCACGCTTTCACCAAACCTCATCAAATTCGATTGCGCCACAGGTATGCCGTGCCTAGCGGCCAAGGTGTAGGCGCGCACAGCATCATCACGGCGGGATGAGCGCTCGTAGATGACACCTAAATTGTTCCAAGCCGTTGGCCCGCCCTTCTGCGTAGCGGTCAAAAAGTGACTTTCCGCCAGGGGCAGATTGCCAACACTCAGTGCCGCATAGCCCCGCTCGAAATTTGTTTGCGGTCCCATGACGGTTGAACAACCAAACAGTGCCGCGATGCTAAGAAGAATAAGACCCGCCGCATAGCACCTGAACTTCATCATTTGAGCCTTTACGTCTTTGAGCTTTCATAGTTCCATAAAACGAAGCGGCACACCAGCTAAACATGCGGGCTGCAATGGTGAAGTTTCTGATCGCTGGGCGTTGCTCCGATGCGCGTCGCATTTAAGCAGACGATCGACTTGGAATCAATCGCCTGGCGCGCTCACCGTCCATCGCTTGCTGACCTCGCCCGACCCCTTGACGCTTTCCAGATGCACGCCAAACCCCCACAGCCGGGCGACGTGCTTCAGCACTTCTTGCGCACCTTCATTCAGCGGTCGGTCGTTGTGCTGGGTGTGCCGCAGGGTCAGTGAGCGGTCGCCGCGCAGGTTGACGCTCCAGACCTGGATGTTGGGCTCGCGGCTGCTCAGGTCGTACTGGCGTGACAGCGCCTCGCGCACGCTGCGGTAACCGGCGTCGTCGTGGATGGCCGCGACCTCGAGCTCTTTTTCGCGCTCATCGTCGTTGATCGCAAACAAGCGGAAATCGCGCATCAGTTTGGGCGACAGGTACTGGCCGATGAAGCTCTCGTCCTTGAAGTTGCGCATCGCGTGATCGAGTGTTTCCAGCCAGTCGGCACCGGCGATCGCCGGGAACCACTGCCGGTCTTCTTCGGTGGGTCGCTCACAAATCCGCTTGATGTCGGTAAACATCGCAAAGCCCAGCGCGTACGGGTTGATGCCGCTGTAGGCCTTGTGACCGACCGGTGGCTGGTAGACCACGTTGGTGTGCGACTTCAGCCATTCGATCATCACGCCGTCGCTCAAATGACCGCGGTCGTACATGGTGTTGAGCAGGTGGTGGTGCCAGAAAGTTGCCCAACCTTCATTCATCACCTGTGTCTGACGCTGCGGATAAAAGTACTGAGCCACCTTGCGCACGATGCGAACGATTTCGCGCTGCCAGGGATCGAGCAGCGGCGCATTTTTCTCGATGAAGTACAGCAGGTTTTCTTGCGGCTCTTCGGGGAAGCGCTTGGCCTCGTCGGCGGTCGGCTCCGCGCCTTTGCCGAACTTGGGCGGCAGCGTGCGCCACATCTCGTTGACCTGACGCTGCGCATAGGCCTCGCGGTCTTTGCGGTCGGCCAATTCCTGCGCGAGGCTCTTGCGGCTGGGGCGACGGTAGCGATCGACGCCGTGGTTCATCAGCGCATGGCAGCTGTCGAGCAAGGTTTCCACCGCATCGAGGCCGTGCTGCTCTTCGCAAGCGCTGATGTAGTTCTTCGCGTAGACCAGATAGTCGATGATCGACTCGGCATCGGTCCACATCCGGAACAGGTAGTTGCCCTTGAAGAAACTGTTGTGACCGTAGGCGGCGTGCGCGATCACGAGGGCCTGCATGGCCATCGTGTTTTCTTCCATCAGGTAGCTGATGCAGGGGTTGGCGTTGATGACGATCTCGTAGGCCAGGCCCATGTGGCCGCGCTTGTAGTTTTTCTCGGTCGAAATGAACTCTTTGCCGTAGCTCCAGTGGCGGTAGTTCACCGGCATGCCGACCGACGCATAGGCGTCCATCATCTGTTCGGCGGTGATGATCTCCAACTGGTTCGGGTAGGTGTCGAGGCCGAAGCTCTCGGCGGTTGCGCGGATCACGTCGTGGTAGCGCTCGAGCAACTCGAACGACCAGTCGTTGGGCGAAGGCAGTGGCTCGTGGCTGCGTGGCGGCGCGATCAGATCGGCGGCGCGGCGGCGCACACCGCCGCCGTGCGCGTCGTGCCGCCGCTCGTCGCCCCACGGGGGTGCGATGGGGATGTGGGCGACCGTGTTCATGCGGTGGTCCCCTCCTTCTTGAACAGATCACGAAACACCGGGTAGATCTGCGACGCCTCGGTGGCCTTGCGCACCGCGAAGGCCTTGCTCTCGGCCGACAGCGCGAGGTACTCGTCCCACAGGTTCTGCTCTTCCTCGGCCACCTGCACGTAGGCGAAGTAGCGGCACAGCGGCAGGATTTTGTTGGCGAGGATGTCGCGGCAGCGGCCGCTGTCGTGGTGCCAGTTGTCGCCGTCGCTGGCCTGCGCGCCGTAGATGTTCCATTCGGCCGTCGGGTAGCGCGCGCGGGCGATCTCGTCCATCAGCACCAGCGCACTCGACACCACGGTGCCTCCGGTTTCGGTCGAATGGAAAAAGTTCTGCTCGTCGACCTCTTGCGCCTGCGTGTGATGGCGGATGAAGACCAGCTCGATCTTCTCGTAATGCCGGGTGAGAAACAGATACAGCAGGATGAAGAAGCGTTTGGCCAGATCCTTGCGCGCCTCATCCATCGAGCCGGACACGTCCATCAGGCAGAACATCACCGCCTTCGAGGTCGGCATCGGCACGCGCACGCGGCTGCGGTAGCGCAGGTCGATCGGGTCGAGGTAAGGGATGCGCTTCAATCGTGCGCGCAAGTCTTGAATAAGCAGTTGCAATGGCGCGATCTCGTGCGCGTGCGGGTTCGGCTCGGAGTGGCTCAACAGGTGATCCAGATGGGTTTCGAGGCGGTGCAATTCGCGCCGCGATGCGCTGCCGATCGCGATGCGCCGGCCGATCGCGCCGCGCATCGATCGCACCACGTGCAGATTGCTCGGGTTGCCGTCGCTGCTGTAGCCCGCGCGGTGGGTCTTGAATTCGGGTGTCTCGGCGAGCGTGGTGCGAGCCAGATTCGGCAGCGCCAGGTCGTCGAAGAAGACCTGCATGAATTCTTCTTTGGTCAGGTGGAAGACGAAGTCGTCGTCGCCCTCGCC
>JANMTL010000216.1:0-2835 GCA_031390425.1 Rhizobacter sp. | reverse complement strand
ACGCCAAGATGGTCATCAACGCCTTCAACTCGGGCGCCGACAGCTACATGACCGACTTCGAGGACAGCAACTCGCCGCTGTGGACGAACCAGATCCAGGGCCAGATCAACCTGGGCCAGGCGATCCGCCGCACGCTGACGCTGGACGCGAACGGCAAGCACTACAAGCTGAACGACACCATCGCGACGCTGCAGGTGCGCCCGCGCGGCTGGCACCTCGACGAAAAGCATGTGCTGGTCGATGGCGCCCGCGTGCACGGCGGCATCTTCGACTTCGCGCTGTTCATGTTCCACAACGCGAAGGAACTGCTGGCCCGCGGTGCCGGTCCTTACTTCTACCTGCCGAAGATGGAAAGCCACCTCGAAGCACGTCTGTGGAACGACGTGTTCGTGATGACGCAAAACGAACTCGGCTTGCCGCAGGGCACGATCAAGGCGACCGTGCTGATCGAGACCATCCTCGCCGCGTTCGAGATGGACGAAATCCTCTACGAGCTGCGTGAGCACAGCGCGGGCCTGAACGCCGGGCGCTGGGACTACATCTTCAGCTGCATCAAGAAATTCAAGCTCGACAAGGATTTCTGCCTGGCCGACCGCGCCAAGGTCACGATGACCGCGCCCTTTATGCGCGCCTACGCGCTGCTGCTGCTGAAGACCTGCCACCGTCGCGGCGCCCCGGCGATCGGCGGCATGAGCGCGCTGATCCCGATCAAGAACGATCCCGAGAAAAACGCCATCGCGATGGGCGGCATCATTGCCGACAAGAAGCGCGACGCCACCGACGGCTACGACGGCGGCTGGGTCGCTCACCCGGGGCTGGTCGAGGCGTCGATGAACGAATTCGTCGCGGTGCTCGGCGACCGCCCGAACCAGTTCGAAAAGCAAAAGCCCGAAGTCCACGTGACTGCCGCCGACCTGCTGAACTTCCAGCCCGAAGCGCCGATCACCGAAGCCGGGCTGCGCATGAACATCAACGTCGGCATCCACTACCTGGGTGCCTGGCTGGCCGGCAACGGCTGCGTGCCGATCCACAACCTGATGGAAGACGCGGCCACCGCCGAAATCAGCCGCAGCCAGGTCTGGCAATGGATCCGCAGCCCGAAAGGCGTGCTCGACGACGGCCGCAAGGTCACCGCCGATCTGGTGCGCGCGCTGGTGCCAGAAGAGCTGGCGAAGATCAAGGCGGGCGCGCTGTTGGCAAAAACGGAAGGCAAGTTCGACCGCGCCGCCGACATCTTCACCACCATGAGCACGCAGGACGCGTTCGAGGAATTCCTGACGCTGCCGCTGTACGAAGAGCTTTGAGGTGATGCCCACCGCCTCGGCTGGGCCGCAGATCGTCGCTGCGCACGAATCTGTTCGTCTCGGGCGTCATCGCGGCCGGGCTGCCGCGCCGGTTGGTCGATGGCGCCAAGGCCGAAGAAGCCGAGCGTTGCACGAGCGAGGTGCTGCCGGCCGAGTTGCTCGAATGTGCTCTCGCGGGCGAATCTCGCCGCAAGGCTGGGCCAGGCTGGCTTGACGCCGTCATCGTGTCACCGACCGACACGCCGCGCATCGTGCCCGCCGACCCCGACGACGATCACACGTCATCGCCTCAAACGGCACGCGCGACCTTTTGCCGTTGGGCAGACAGGCCTGCAGCCCCTATCGTCACTGCGCGGGAGGCGGTTCATTGCCCCTGGAAGGCAACTTCGCGCGTCTTGTTGATCGACGGCAGCATCACGATCACGATCAGCAGCGCCGAAGCGACAGCAGCCCGGCCGAGAGCGGGCGCGTCAATAAGCCGCTCCGGTCAGCGCGCGACAACAGCAGCGCGCGGCGCGGGCTCTCTTGCAACCTCGTCCCGGCGATTGACCCTGCCTGCGGCCCGTGCGGTACGATATCGCATCGCAATTGCAACGCATCTTATGAAGTCCGCCTCCTTCCCTTCACTTCGCGTCGAGCCCGAGTTGCGTGAGGCCGCCGAGAGCGTCCTTCGCGATGGCGAGACACTGACCAACCTGATCGAGACCTCGGTCCGTGAAACGATCCAGCGCCGCCGCATTCAGGAGGAATTCGTTGCCCGCGGCCTGCGCTCGCGCGCAGACGCGCAGCAGACAGGCAAATACCACTCCGCTGAGTCCGTTCATGCGGAGCTGCAACGACACCTCGATGCCCGGCGGAAGTCGGTCCTGGGGTGAACGCAGCGTTTGAGGTACGGTATTCCGACGCGGCACGAGAGGACCTGTTCCGGCTGTTCGACTTCTTGCTTGCGCGGGCTCAGACACCTGAGGGCTTCGATTCGGCACAGCTGGCCGTTGACGCGATTCGGGAGACCGTGGGGAGCAGCCTCAGCACGATGCCGTTCTCGTACCGCAAGGCCGCTGACAGCCCGTTCCTGCGCGAGTTGCTGATTCCCTTCCGTGGAGCTGGCAGTGTGGCCTTGTACGAAATCAATGATGCGGCCCACGTGACGGTCCTGGCAGTGCGCCATCAGCGCGAAGACGACTACCACTGAGGCGCCTGGTCCCACCAGATCGGCACACACATTCAGGCCGCGATGGACAAGCTGCAAGCCTGGATTCTTCTGGCGCGGTTACACAGGAATGACACAAAACACAACGGCTTGCAGTGGGTAAACACATGCAAGCCGTTGATTTATATGGTGGCCTGGGGCGGAATCGAACCACCGACACGCGGATTTTCAATCCGCTGCTCTACCAACTGAGCTACCAGGCCAAGCCGGCCAGTATAAACCGACGCCGCAGCGCCCTGCGCCGCTGCCTCAGACCGCGCCGCGCTTGTTGCGCGACAAGTCCACACCCAGCTGCTTCAGCTTGCGGTACAGATGGGTCCG
>JANMTL010000193.1:0-1648 GCA_031390425.1 Rhizobacter sp. | reverse complement strand
TGTTGGGCACGGAGTCGACGCGGTACGCCTTGGCGCGGTACATCTCGCAGGCGGTCAGACGGTCGGTCCAGACCACGGTCCACGTCGCGGTGCTCGATTCGCCGGCCACTGCGGCGGCGCACTCTTCCGAATCCACGCCTTCTTGCGGTGTCATGCGGAACATCGCGATGAGGTCGGTTTCCTTCGGCACGTAGTCGGGCTGCCAGTAGCCCATTTGCTTGTACTTCAGCACGCCAGCGCTGTAGCGCTTCTTGGCGTCGGTGATTTGGGTCGCGTCGTCGTTCATGTTGCCCACAAAGCATCTCCTTGGGTTGTGGCGAACAACCACGGCGGCCGTTGCGCTTGAAAAGAAATGTAGGCAGAGCCTTGGATAAAAGAAAATGAATTATTTTCGATTTGTCATTTGTATCTGCTTATGATTTAACCATGCCACTTTCCAGAAGCGCCACCTTCCGCCAGCTCGCCACCTTCCACGCGGTGGCACGACTCAACAGCGTCTCGCTGGCCGCCGATGAGCTGCACCTGACGCAGCCCGCGGTGTCGATCCAGATCGGCATCCTCGAAGAGTCTGCCGGCACGCCGCTGCTGACGCGTACCGGGCGCGGCATCCGCACCACCGCAGCGGGCGATTTGCTCGCCAAGTACGCGGGGCGCATCCTCGATCTGTGGCGCGAGGCGGGCGAAGAAATGGCCACGCTGCAAGGTGTGTTCTCGGGCACCTTGCGCGTGGGGGCGGTCACCACCGCCGAGTACCTGTTGCCGCCGCTGCTGGTGGCGTTTGCGAACGACAACCCGAAGATCAAGTTCAACCTGCAGGTGGGCAACCGCGACGAGATCGTGCGCATGCTGGCCGGGCACGAAATCGATCTTGCGATCATGGGCCGACCGCCGTCCGAGTTGAAGACCACGTCGGTGAGTTTCGGCAAGCATCCGATGGGTTTTTTTGCCTCACCGGCGCACCCGCTGATGGCACGCCGCGGGCTGACCATCACGGCGCTGGCCGATGAACGCATCTTGGTGCGCGAACGTGGCTCGGGCACCCGCACCACGGTCGAGCGCATCTTCAAAGACGCCGATTTGAAACTGCGCATCGGCTCCGAGATGTCGAGCAACGAAGCGATCAAGCAGATGTGCGCTGCCGGTTTCGGCGTGGCCTTCTTGTCGATGCACACCTGCGTCCTGGAGCAGCGAGCCGGCGTGCTGCAGCTGCTGCCGATGAAGGGCAACCCAATCGAGCGCGACTGGTGCGTGATTCACCTCACAGCGAAGCAACTGCCGCAGGTCGCACTCGCGTTCAAGGACTTTTTGCGCGATCACGGGCAGTCGCGCATCCTGATGCAGCTGGCCGCACCGGGGGCCCAGACGCCGGCCGCTGCGGTGCGGCCGGGCCGCAAGTCGCCGGAGATCCTCCCCTGAGGGCATGTCAGCCCAGATCTGCGTGCCTCGCGCTGCGGTGCCCGACCCAGGAGGCGATCGAAAGCAATCAGTTCGCGAACGCCGAAATCCCGGTCATCGCCCGACCGAGGATCAGTGCGTGGATGTCGTGCGTGCCCTCGTAGGTGTTGACCACTTCGAGGTTGACCAGGTGGCGCGCGACGCCGTACTCGTCGCTGATGCCGTTGCCACCCAGCATGTCGCGCGCCATCCG
>JANMTL010000188.1:0-2201 GCA_031390425.1 Rhizobacter sp. | reverse complement strand
CCGCGTCGGTTACCTTGCGCAGCACCTCGGCCGATACCTGCGCCGGCGTGTTCAGCGCACGCGAGGCGGTGATCGGCGCGACGCCGGCCAGTTTGGCGACGTCATGCAGCGTCACGCCGCCGCTGCCCCGGCGCGTGCGTCGGGCCGGGATGCCGTTGCTGCTCATGCCGGAATTCTAGGTTCGGGGCGAGCTGCGCACGATAGCGCTACCAAGAACTTGCAAAGAACCGGTATCGAATGGGCATGCGCATGCCGTGGGGGGCTTCGATACCTCAGCCCGAAGGGATTCGGGCGGGGCGCGACTCTGTTGGAAGCCGCTTGGATCAGCTGTAGGCGGTGAAGCGGGCCCGCGGGTGCTTGTGCTGCTCCAACTCGTCGACGATGGCCACCGCCAGGTCCGCGATCGATATGCCGGCCGGCTTGCCGTCGCGCATCGGTACCTCGTCCCCACCGGTCTGGTAGCGGCCGGTGCGCTCGCCGGGCGCCAGGAAGACCGGCGGCGAGACGAAGGTCCAGTCTAGCGTGGCCACCTGGCGCACGCGGTTCAGCGCTTCGCGCGCAGCCAGCGCGCCCTGCTTCCATTCAGCCGGGAACTCGGGCGTGTCGACCAGTTGCACGCCCGGTGCGACGAACAGGCTGCCGGCACCGCCAACGATCAGCAGCCGTGGCACGCCGCTGCGTTGCGTGCCTTCGATGATGGCCTGCGTGCCTTGCAGGAACAGGTCGTGGATCTTCGGCTCGGTCCAGCCCGGGTTGTAGGCGCTGACGACCGCGTCGTGCCCGCGCACGGCGTCCGCCACCTGCGCAGCATCGAGTGCGTCCGCGTGGACGACGCTGAGACCAGGCCGCGCTAGCAGCTTGGCCGGGTTGCGCGCCAGCGCCGTGACGCGGTGGCCGCGCTGCAGCAGTTCTTCGAGCAGGGCGGATCCGACAAAACCGGTGCCGCCGATCAGGGCGATGTTCATGGGCAGATCCTTCGAGGCGAGGGGGTCGCGAGACAAGCGGTCGACAATACGGGCTTCATGATCGCGCGAACAGTCGTCGAGATCGAAAAACTTTGTGAAGTGGGGCTTCATGGACGACTTCAAACGGATGGCCGTCTTCGCCGCCGTGGTGCGACTCGGCTCGATGACGCGCGCCGCCGCAGCGCTGGGCATGAGCACGTCGGCCGTCAGCCAGCAGGTGCGTGCGCTGGAGCAGTCCGGCGGCGTCACGCTGCTGCATCGAACGACGCGCAAGCTCGGGCTGACCGAGGCCGGTGTGCGCTTTGCCGAGCACTGCGCCGCGATGGTGGTGGCCGGCGAACAGGCACGGCTGCATCTCTCGGCCGCGCGCGATGCGCCTGCGGGCGAACTGCGCCTGTCCGCGCCGGTCGGCTTCGCCCGCCACATCGGTCCGGCGCTGGCGCCGCTGTTGGCCGATCACCCGTCGCTGGCGCTCAGCCTGCTGGTCGACGACGCATTGATCGACCTCGTCGATGCGCGCATCGACCTCGCGCTGCGCGCCGGTCGGCTGCCCGATTCGGGCTGGGTCGCGCAGCGCCTGTGCGGCCTGCCCTGGGTCATCTGTGCGGCGCCCGACTACCTGCGCCGGCACGGCGAACCGGCGGACGTCCATGCGCTCGCCGCGCACCAATGGATCGCCACCGACACGCGCGGCGCGGCGTTTCGCTTGCTGCCCCCGGGCGGCGTCGGCGATGCCTTCGATCTGCGGGTGATTCCGCGCATCACCAGCAACAACCTGCTGACGATCCGCCAGATGTGCGAGGCGGGGCTCGGCCTCGCGATGATGGTCGAGGCCGACATCGACGACGAATTGCGCGCCGGCCGCTTGGTGGCCGTGCTCGGCGGCTGGCACCTCGAGGCGATGCCGGTCTGGGCCGTGACACCGCAGCGCGGCACGCAACCGGCGAAGGTGCGGCATGCCATTGCGGCACTGCGGCGCCACCTGCAGTCTTTTCCAAACGAGGTATGAGCCTGGAGAGGCCTGACCTCGGGGACGCGCGGAAGCGTCGATCCGTTGTAGACGGGACCAGTGTATTTGGGCCCGGGTTTGGGAGTTTTCCTCCCTTGGGCGAAGGCTGTGGGCATGTGGGCGAAGGCGCGGGCGGTGGGCAACGCGCAGCGTTGTCCACGGACCGTGCCGGTGCGCGTCAGCGCATCGTCCACATGTCCACAGCCCTGCCGGGCGCGCAGCGCCCG
>JANMTL010000168.1:0-21513 GCA_031390425.1 Rhizobacter sp. | reverse complement strand
TTTGGAGCGGGAGACGAGATTCGAACTCGCGACCTCAACCTTGGCAAGGTTGCGCTCTACCAACTGAGCTACTCCCGCATTGCGATTACCAACCTCGCGTCTCGCAGTGTACATCGAAATCACTGCGGGGCCGACTCCATTGGCCTCAATGCTTCATCGAATCGGGCGCCACCGCTGGGACCACCACCGCCGCCGCAGCCGCTTCGGGCTTGACTTCATCGGCCTTCACTGGCTCGTCGTCGGGCAACGGTTGCGGCATGCTTTGAAGGGCGATCTCCAACACCTGATCGATCCATTTCACCGGCACGATCTCCAAATGATTTTTCACATTCTCCGGAATGTCCTGCAGGTCCTTGACGTTCTCTTCCGGAATGATCACCGTCTTGATGCCGCCCCTGTGCGCGGCCAACAGCTTTTCCTTCAGGCCGCCAATGGCTGTGACCTCACCGCGCAAGGTGATTTCGCCGGTCATCGCTACATCGGCCCGCACCGGGATACCCGTGAGTGCCGAGACGAAGGCGGTCGTCATTGCCGCACCCGCGCTCGGGCCGTCTTTCGGCGTCGCGCCATCGGGCACGTGGATGTGAATGTCGCGCTTCTCGAACAACTCGTCCTTGATGCCCAAGCGCCTGGCCCGTGAGCGCACCACCGAGCGGGCCGCTTCGACCGACTCTTTCATCACATCGCCGAGCGAGCCGGTGCGAATGATCACGCCCTTGCCGGGCATCATGGCCGATTCGATGGTCAGCAAGTCGCCTCCGACCTCGGTCCACGCCAAGCCCACCACCTGCCCGACCTGGTTTTGCTTGGTGGCCTGCCCGTAGTCGTACTTGCGCACGCCGAGGAAATCGTTCAGGTTGTCGGCCGTCACCACCATTTTTTCGGTGACCTGCTTGAGCTGAATGCGCTTGACCACCTTGCGGCAGATCTTCGAGATTTCGCGCTCCAAAGAACGCACGCCTGCTTCGCGGGTGTAGTACCGAATGATGCCGCGCACCGCCGATTCGGCGACTTCCATCTCCGCGTCCTTGACGCCATTGTTCTTCGCTTGCTTGGGTAGCAGATAGCGCTGTGCGATATTGACCTTTTCGTCCTCCGTGTAGCCCGACAGGCGGATCACTTCCATCCGGTCCAGCAAGGCAGGCGGGATGTTCATCGAGTTGGAGGTTGCGATGAACATCGTGTCCGACAAATCGAAGTCGACTTCGACGTAGTGGTCGCTGAACGTGTGGTTCTGCTCCGGGTCGAGCACTTCGAGCAGCGCGCTCGACGGGTCGCCCCGAAAGTCCATGCCGAGCTTGTCGATCTCGTCGAGCAGGAACAGCGGATTGCGCGTGCCGACCTTGCTCAGGCTTTGCAACACCTTGCCTGGCATCGAGCCGATGTACGTTCGCCGGTGTCCGCGTATTTCGGCTTCGTCGCGCACGCCGCCGAGCGCCATGCGCACGAACTTGCGCCCGGTCGCCCGTGCCACGCTTTGCCCCAGCGAGGTTTTGCCGACGCCCGGCGGCCCGACCAGGCACAGGATCGGCGCCTTCACTTTGTCGACGCGCTGCTGCACCGCGAGGTATTCGAGGATGCGGTCCTTGACCTTTTCCAGACCGTAATGGTCTTCGTTGAGCACCGCCTCGGCAAAGGCCAGATCGTGCTTGATCTTGGTCTTCTTGCTCCACGGCAGGTTGATCAGCGTGTCGATGTAGTTGCGCACCACCGTCGCCTCGGCCGACATCGGTGACATCAGCTTCAACTTCTTGTACTCGGCGTCGGCCTTCTTGCGCGCCTCTTTCGGCATCTTGGCGGCGATGATTTTCTTTTCCAGTTCCTCCATGTCGGCGCCTTCTTCGCCGTCACCGAGTTCCTTCTGGATCGCCTTCACCTGCTCATTGAGGTAGTACTCGCGCTGGCTCTTTTCCATCTGGCGCTTGACGCGACCGCGAATGCGCTTTTCGACCTGCAGGATGTCGACTTCGTGTTCGAGCTGTTCGAGCAGCTTCTCCAGCCGCTTGTCTACCGCAAACAAATCGAGCACCGACTGCTTGTTCTCCAGCTTCAGCGGCAGATGTGCCGCAATGGTGTCGGCGAGGCGTCCGGCGTCGTCGATGCCGGCGATGGACGTCAGTATCTCCGGCGGAATCTTCTTGTTGAGCTTGACGTACTGATCGAACTGCTGCGTGACCGCGCGGCGCAGGGCCTCGATCTCGGGCTTGGTGTCGATTTCCGGTGGCATCGGCGTGACTTCCGAGACGAAATACTCACCGTTGTCGGTGATGCTGTGGGTGTGAGCGCGCTGAATGCCTTCGACCAGCACCTTCACGGTGCCGTCTGGCAGCTTCAGCATTTGAAGGATCGTCGATACGCAGCCAACCTCGAACATGTCGTCGGGCTTCGGCTCGTCCTTGCCCGCTGCCTTTTGCGCGACCAACATGATCTGACGACCGGCTTCCATCGCCGATTCGAGCGCCTTGATCGATTTAGGGCGTCCCACGAAGAGAGGAATCACCATGTGGGGGAACACCACCACGTCGCGCAAGGGCAGCAGCGGCAGCGTGATCGGCTCGGCGGGTAACACGGGATGTCCGGACATGAAAACCTCTCTTTCTCGACCCTATCTAGGGTTCGAGTTTTCGATTGCAAGGAGTCGTGCGGCGGTCGGAGCCCGCACGGCAGACCGGATGACTCAGGCGCTGGCCTTGGCTTGTTCGCGGTAGACGAGCAGCGGCTTCGCCTCGTCTTCGATCGTGTGTTCGTCCAGCACCACCTTCACGACACCGTCGAACGACGGCAGGTCGAACATCGTGTCGTTGAGCGACTGCTCCATGATCGAACGCAAGCCGCGCGCGCCGGTTTTCCGGGCCAGTGCTTTGCGCGCGATGGCCGCCAGGGCCGACGGGCGAATTTCCAGATCGACGCCGTCCATGCTGAAGAGCTTCTGATACTGCTTGATCAGCGCGTTCTTCGGTTCGGTCAGGATCTGTACCAACGCGTCCTCGGTCAGTTCGCCGAGCGTGGCCATCACCGGCAGGCGGCCCACCAGCTCGGGGATCAGGCCGAACTTGATCAGGTCTTCGGGCTCGGCCTCGCGGAACACTTCGCTCACCTTGCGATCGGCCTTGCTCTTCACGTTGGCCGCGAAGCCGATGCCGGATTTCTCCGACCGGTTCTGGATGACTTTCTCCAAGCCGTCGAACGCGCCGCCACAGATGAACAGGATGTTGGTCGTGTCAATCTGCAGAAAATCCTGGTTTGGATGCTTGCGCCCGCCCTGTGGTGGAACGCTCGCCATCGTGCCTTCAACCAGCTTCAGCAGCGCCTGCTGCACGCCTTCGCCCGACACGTCGCGGGTGATCGACGGGTTGTCGGCCTTGCGGGAAATCTTGTCGATCTCGTCGATGTAGACGATGCCGCGCTGCGCTTTCTCGACGTCGTAGTTGCAGTTCTGCAGCAGCTTCTGGATGATGTTCTCGACATCCTCGCCGACGTAACCGGCCTCGGTCAGCGTGGTGGCGTCCGCAATCACAAACGGCACGTTCAGCAAGCGCGCCAGCGTTTGGGCCAGCAAGGTCTTGCCGGACCCGGTCGGGCCGATCAGCAGGATGTTGCTTTTCGACAGTTCGACGTCGTCCTTGTGGCGGCTCATGTGCTTCAGCCGCTTGTAGTGGTTGTAGACCGCCACGGCCAGCGTGCGTTTGGCCGGCTCCTGCCCGATCACGTACTGATCGAGGCTGGCTTTGATTTCGCTCGGGATCGGCAGGTCGCTTTTGGCCGCCTTGGCGTCCGCGGTCTCGACCGGCACTTCATCACGGATGATGTCGTTGCACAGCTCGATGCACTCGTCACAGATGAAGACCGAGGGTCCGGCGATGAGCTTTTTGACCTCGTGCTGACTCTTGCCGCAAAAGGAGCAGTACAAAACTTTTTCGCTCGAAGAGCCTTTTTTCTCGGCCATGAAAAGGTGCCACCGGTTAGCGAAAGTGCTGTTTGAATAATAGAGCAAGAAAAAACGGGGCCTGCCGCGAAGAAAGGCCCCGTTGGCTGCGCTGATCGGGCGCTGCGGGCCCCGTCAGGCGCGCTTCGAGATCACCTGATCGATCAGGCCGTAATCCTTCGCTTCGTCGGACGACATGAAGTAATCCCGCTCCGAATCGGCACGGATTTTCTCGATCGATTGACCGGTGCGCTCGGCCAGAATCTGGTTCAAGGACTCGCGCAATTTCAGGATTTCGCGCGCCTGGATCTCGATGTCGGTGGCCTGCCCCTGCGCGCCACCCGAAGGCTGGTGGATCATGACGCGCGAATTCGGCAGCGCGAAACGCTTGCCCTTCGCACCCGCAGCCAGCAAGAAGGCACCCATGCTGGCGGCAATGCCCATGCACAGCGTGGACACATCGGGCTTGATGAACTGCATGGTGTCGTAGACCGACATGCCGGCGCTGACCGAGCCGCCCGGCGAGTTGATGTAGAACGAGATGTCCTTGTCCGGGTTCTCGCTTTCGAGAAACAGCAGTTGCGCGACGACGACGTTGGCGGTCTGGTCGTTGACCGGGCCGACCAGAAAAATCACCCGCTCGCGCAGCAGGCGCGAATAGATGTCGTAAGCGCGCTCGCCGCGGCCGGATTGCTCGATGACCATCGGGACCATGCCCAGGCCTTGCGTGTGAATTGCGCTCATGCGTGATGTCCTGGTTGTCGTTGTCTTGCGTCGCTCTGTGGCCCATGCCAGCAGGCAAACAGCAGCGAATTATGTCGTCACAACGGGGTCACGACAGGAGAGTGGAAATGCACAAGGGCACCGGCCTGGCGGCACGGTGCCCCTGTGCGGACCACGGCGGCGATCAGGAGGCCATCAGCTCGTCGAACGGAACGTCCTTGTTGATGACCTTGCCGCGTGCCAAAACGAAGTCGGCGACATTGTTCTCGACCACGACCAGTTCCACCTCCGCCATGCGCTGCTTGTCACCGAGATACCAGCTCACGACTTCGGAGGGTTTCTCGTAGCTTTGCGCCATTTCCTCGATGTGGGCTTGCAACTGCTCAGGCTTGGCCTGCAGGTTGTTCGCACGCACCAACTCGCTGACCACGAGGCCCAGGCGCACACGACGCTCGGCCTGGGGCTGGAAAATCTTGGTCGGCATCTGCGCACGGTCGACTTCCTTGCCGCCGCGCTGCTTCATGTCGGCAAGCGCCGCTTCGACCAGGCGCTGGGCTTCGTCTTCGACCAATGCGGCCGGGACATCGAGTTCGCTGTGCTTGAGCAAAACCTCCATCACCGACCCCTTGTTGCGGGTCATGATGCGGGCTTTCACCTCGCGCTCGAGGTTGCTGCGAACGTCCTTGCGCAGGCTGTCTACCGAGCCGTCGATGATGCCCAGCGTGCGCGCGAAAAAGTCGGTCAACTCGGGCAACTGCTGAATTTCGATCTGCTTGACCGTGACCAGGAAATCGGCCTCCTTGCCGGCGGCTTCTTTGCTCTGATAGTCGTCGGGGAAACGCAGCGGAAAGGTCTTGGAATCGCCGACCTTCATGCCGCGAACCGCCTGGTCGAAGGTTTCGAGCATCTGGCCCTCGCCGATCACGAACTGGAAGTCTTTGGCCGTTCCGCCATCGAACGACACGCCGTCGAACTTGCCTTCGAAGTCGATCATCACGCGATCGGTCTCGACAGCGGGTTCGGCCGCCGGGCGCTCCGAGAACGTGCGGCGCTGCTTGCGCAAGATCTCGATCGTGCGATCGATTGCGGCCTCGGTGATGTCGGTGTGGTAACGCTCGACCACGGCGTCGTCCAGACTGCCAATCTTCACTTCCGGGAACACTTCGAAGATCGCGTCGAACAGCATGGTCCCTGACTCCGCGCCTTCTTTCTCCGTGATGCGGGGGGCGCCAGCGACACGCAGCTTGGCTTCGTTCGCCGCTTCTGCGAAAGCCTGCCCGATCTTGTCGTTCATCACCTCGTTTTGAACGGTGTAGCCGTAGCGCTGGGTCACCACGCTCATCGGCACCTTGCCGGGGCGGAAGCCGTCTGCCTTGACGGTGCGCGAGAGCTTTTTGAGGCGATTGGATATCTCGCTCTGAATCGTGTCTGCGGACAAGGTCAGCGTGATGCGCCGTTCGAGCTTTTCAAGGGTTTCGACAGTCACTGCCATGATCAAGAGACCTTATGTAGACGTTGCTGGATGTAGTGGCTGGTGCGCGGGGCGGGACTCGAACCCGCACACCATTGCTGGCGTCAGGACCTAAACCTGGTGCGTCTACCAATTTCGCCACCCGCGCGGGGCCGATTCAAACGACAGGAGCACGCGCTTCTATCAAACGGAATTCTGCGCACCGCAGAAAGCCCGCGAGTTTAACCGCGTCGGCCCCCGCCGAAAACGACGGCATGCAACGATGGATGGACAATGCGCGCCGTGAGCGTCGATCACTACGAAAATTTTCCGGTTGCTTCCTGGTTGTGCCCGTCGGCTCTGCGCGCCTCGGTCGGCGCCATCTACTGGTTCGCACGCACGGCCGACGACCTGGCCGACGAAGGCGATGCGACTGCCGCGCAACGCCTGGCCGACCTGGCCGCTTACCGGGCCGACCTCGCGGCTGCTGCGGCCGGTCACGCCACTTCGAACCGCTGGACTGAGGTGTTCATTCCGCTGGCGCGGACCATCGCCCGGCACCGCTTGCAAGTGTCGCTGCTGGCCGATTTGCTCAGCGCCTTCGAGCAGGATGTCGTCAAAACGCGCTACAGCGACCGCGTCGAGCTGCTGGACTATTGCAGCCGCTCGGCCGACCCGGTTGGTCGCCTGCTGCTGCACCTGTACGGCGTGTACGACAGCGCATCGTTGGCGCAGTCGGATGCGATCTGCAGCGCGCTGCAACTGATCAATTTTTGGCAGGACCTGAGCATCGACACCGCGCGCGGTCGCTTGTACCTGCCCCTGAGCGATGCGGCTGCGCACGGGGTTGCGGTGCACGCATTGCTCGATCGCCGCGACAGCCCGTCAGCCCGCAGCCTGATCGCCGAAGTGACGGCCTGGGCGCGAGCGCTGATGTTGCAAGGCGCGCCCCTCGTGCACGCCGTGCCGGGCCGCGCCGGGTGGGAGCTGCGGCTGGTCGTGCAAGGCGGGCTGCGCATCCTCGACAAAATCGAACGCATGGACCACGCCACGCTGCTGCATCGACCGCAAATCGGCAAGGGAGATGCGCCCGTTTTGCTGTGGCGCGCAGCGCGCATGCGCCGGCCCACGACGGCACTCACTCGCGAAACAGCATGACGCCCCAACAGTACGTGCAGGACAAGGCCGCTCAAAGCGGATCGAGCTTCTACTACGCCTTCTTGTTTCTGCCACCGGCGCGCCGCGCCGCGATCACCGCGTTCTATTCGTTCTGCCGCGAGGTCGACGATGTCGTTGACGAAACGGCCGACCCGGGCGTGGCCGCCGCAAAGCTCGCGTGGTGGCGCACCGAGGTCGCCGGTGCCTTTGCCGGACAGCCCAGCCACCCAGTGATGAAGGCGTTGATGCCGCTCACCGCCGACTTCGCAATCGAGGCGAAGCACCTGCAGGCTGTGATCGAGGGCTGCCAGATCGACCTGGAGCAGACCCGCTTCCTCGATTTCCCGGGGCTGGCCCGCTACTGTCACCTGGTGGCCGGCGTGGTCGGCGAGGTGGCCGCCAACATCTTCGGGCGCAGCAGCGACGCGACGATTCAGTACGCGCATCGGCTGGGCCTCGCGATGCAGCTCACCAACATCATCCGCGACGTCGGCGACGACGCGCGGCGCGGCCGCATCTACCTGCCGGTGTCCGAACTTCAACGATTCGAGGTGAAGGCCAGCGAGCTGCTGTTGCGCACCGCGCCGCACGGCTACAGCGACCGCTTCACCGCGCTGATGCGCTTCCAGGCCGAGCGCGCGCACCAGACCTACGACGAAGCGATGGCGCTGCTGCCCGCCAGCGACCGGCTCGCGCAGAAGCCGGGCCTGATGATGGCCAACATCTACCGCTCGCTGCTGCGCGAGATCGAGGCCGACGGCTTCCAGGTGCTGCACCAGCGCACCTCGCTGACGCCGCTGCGCAAGCTGTGGATCGCGACGCGCACGCACTGGCAGGGCCGCTGATTGGATCGCACGGCGGGCACTCGTCTGGCAGTGATCGGCGGGGGTTGGGCCGGCCTGGCGGCCGCCGTCGAAGCAACCCGCCTCGGTCAGCGGGTGACCTTGTTCGAGATGGCGGCCACGTTGGGTGGGCGTGCCCGCAGCGTCGAACAGGGAGAACCGGTGCTCGACAACGGGCAGCACATCCTGATCGGCGCCTACCGCGACACGCTGGGTCTGATGCGCCAGGTCGGTGTCGATCCGGAGGCTGCGCTGCTGCGTGCACCGCTGACGCTGGTGGATGCCGACGGCATCGGGCTGCGCCTGCCGACCGGCCCGGCCGCGCTGGCATTCGCGCGCGGGGTGCTTTCGCACGCCAGGTGGACTGTTCGCGAGCGTGCTGCCCTGCTGCTCGCCGCAGCGCGCTGGGCCAGCAGCGGTTTCACCTGCGGGGCCGATTTGACGGTGAGTGCGTTGTGTGAAGGCCTGCCCGAGGCAGTGCAGCGCGACCTGATCGAGCCGCTGTGCGTCGCCGCGCTCAACACACCGGCTGAGCAGGCCAGCGCCGCCGTGTTTTTGCGGGTGCTACGCGACGCGATGTTTTCAGGCCAAGGTTCGGCCGACCTGCTGCTGCCGCGGCAGCCACTCGGCGACCTGTTGCCCGCGCCGACGGCCCGCTGGTTGAAGCAGCATGGCGCTGAGGTCTTGGCCTCGCGACGCGTGATGTGCATCGCGCCCAATGGCGCAGGCTGGCATGTCGATGAAGAGCACTTCGACGCCGTGGTGTTGGCCTGCACCGCGAGCGAGGCCGCGCGTCTGGTGCGACCGCATGCGCCGCAGTGGGCTGACATAGCAGACGGGTTCCGCTACGAGCCGATCGTCACCGTATACGCGGTGTCGACGGGCACGCGCTTGCCTCACGCGATGACCTTGCTGCGCTCGGACGACGATCAAAGCCCGGCGCAGTTTGTCTTCGACCATGGCTGGCTGAGCGGGCGCCACGGCCTGTTGAGCTTCGTGATCAGCGCGGCGCAATTCTGGATCGACTCGGGACCGCAAGCCGCCGCGCAAGCCACGCTCATCCAGGCCCGCGCGCAGTTGAGCGCCCACCTGAAAGCGCCGTTGCATGCGCTGCGCGTCTTCAAGGAGAAGCGGGCCACGTTCCGATGCACGCCGAACCTGATGCGCCCTCCTCAGAAGATCGCAGCAGGCCTGCTGGCGGCCGGTGATTACATCGAAGGCCCCTACCCGTCTACCCTGGAGGGCGCGGTGCGCTCGGGCATCATCGCCGCACGCACCTGGCACCGGTGAAAGCCCTTCAGAACGGCCCAGGCAGCAGCTTGAAGCCGGCGATCAGCACGCCGATCACGGTGTTGACGACGACGCTGAGCACGCTCGGCACGTAGAAGAAGGCCGACAAAGCATGCGCGCTCAGTCCGTGTTCGAACAGCACGCCGAGTGCGAAGCTCACCGAGCCCAGCGCGATCCAGCGGCGCAGGTAGGTGATCAGCCAGGGGGCACGATCGAGGTTGTGCCGCCACGCGGCCGAGCGCTCGAACAGGTTGCCGTGGTTCACGTCACGGAACAGCCACCCGAAGAACAGGTAGCGGTACAGAAGGACTCGAAACGAGACGGTGTCGACGGTGGCCATGGGTCGAATCTGCCTGCCAAACGGGAGTGCGTCGGATGATGCGCGTAACGCTTTGACCCTGATATCGGCGCGGCACCCGATCGACTTGACCCCTGATGATTCAGACCCGCGCCAGCAGCGTCCGCACCGCCGCTTCGAACGCCGCCGGGGCTTCGAGCGCACTGAGGTGCGCAACCCCCTCGATGACCGCGAGCTGCGCGCCCGGCACCGCATCGGCCACGCTCTGGAGCATCTCGACCGGCGTGGCCAGATCGGCACCACCGGCAATCACATGCGTCGGTACGCCGATTCGCGGCAAGCGGGCCACGGTGTCGTGGTGCATCACCGCATGACAGGCGCCGAGATAGCCCGCCTGCGACGTGCTGACGACACGCCTGCGCCAGCGCGCCACGGTGGGCACCTGCGACTCGCGAAATCCATCGCTGAACCAGCGCTGCATCGTGCCGTCGGCCACCGCGTCGAGGCCACGCGCCTCGATGGTGTCGATGCGCTGCTGCCATTGCGCCCTGCCGTCGGCGGAATAGGCAGCGCAGGCGTTGGCGATCACCAGGCCGGAGATGCAATGCGGATGACGAAGTGCCAGCTCCTGCCCGACCATGCCGCCCAGCGACAGACCGATCCAGACCACCGGGCCGGTGGCATAGCGGTTATCGAGTTCGGCGAGCAGGCGCTCGGCGCCGTCGGCCAGCTCGGCCATCGTGGTCGGCCCGGTCGGGGCGTCGGAGTCGCCGTGGCCGCGGTGATCGAAGCAGATCACGCGGCAGGTGGCGGCCAGCGCGTTTGCCAACTCGTCCCACATGCTCACGTCGGCGCCGAGCGCGTGGCTCAGCACCACGGTGTGGGCCGGCGCGCTGCGCTGGCGCGCTTCGCGCACCGTGTAGTGCAAGGCCGGTGTGCCGGCGCTGCGGTACGAACGGCCGGTGCCCGGGTTCTCGACCTCGGTGGCAGGCTGCGGTGGCAGGTCGTGACCCAGCTCGCGCAGCAGCCGGGCGGCGATCGACATGCCGGTGTTCGCGGCGGGCACGCCTGCATAGATCGCGGTCTGCATCAGCACCTCCTTGACCTCGTCGGGGCTCAGGCGGGTGTCGACGTGGCCGGAGCCTTCGACGCCGGGGATGCCGCCGCCGGTGAGCGCGGCGCGCAAGTGCAGTTCGTATTCTTCCCAGCGACCCAGCGAGGCGGTGATCGTCATCACGATGATGCGGCGCGTCTTCGCGTCGAGCCCCGGGCGGCCCCAGACCTCGTGCCACGCATAGCGGGTGATGAAATTCTGGAAGTCGGCGTTGAAGGCATTGGCATTCGCCACCGACTTGTCCACCCAGGCATCGCCGAGGATGTGCCGGCGGTTGCGCACACCGCGTTCGAGGTCGTGGTCGTAGGGATCCATTGCATACCTCTGTCGCTGGCTTGAGGGCGAAATGATGGCCGAAAACCGCCACGGCGCGATCGGCGTGCGCTCACTCGCGAGGCGGCTCGGAACCGAAAGGTTTTTCTGTGACCGCACGGTTTTTTTGTTACCGTGTCAACGCGGCGATATCCCTAGGTCGAGCCCCAAACGGTGTAACTAAGATTCCAACGATGAATCCACAGGCCTCTCGCGATTGCAAATTGCTGGTGCTGCGAGCGTTGCGCGCACGGGCCATCTACTGGTCGCTGCTTCGGCGCTTGGGCGTGAGATTGCCGTCGGGCTGAGTCCTACATTAAGGCGAGCCCATCCGGGGCGCCGGCCAACGCCGCCTATCCGCTCAACCGGTTCGATCTGCCACCCGCGCCCATCGCCCTCCTGACAAGACCTTGCCGACGCTGAGTCGGCAAGGCTATCGGCAGCGCGCCAGTGAGCCTGGCGGCACCGAATCACTTGGTCGTCGGGCTCGAGGTCTTGTCGGCCTTCAAACTTTCGCTGGCGGTTGCGTCTGCTGTGACCAATACCGCCACCGGTGCCTTGCCACCGTGGGCGGCACCGCCCACCCCAGGCCCCATCGGCAGCAGTGGCACGATCATCAGTGCCACGATGTTGATGATCTTGATCAGCGGGTTGACGGCCGGGCCGGCAGTGTCCTTGTAGGGATCGCCCACGGTGTCGCCGGTGACCGCAGCCTTGTGCGTGTCGCTGCCCTTGCCGCCGAAGTGCCCGTCCTCGATGTATTTCTTGGCGTTGTCCCAGGCGCCGCCGCCAGTGCACATCGAGATCGCGACGAACAAGCCGGTCACGATGGTGCCCATCAGCAATCCGCCCAACGCAGCGGCACCGAGCGTCATGCCGACAACGATCGGCACCACCACCGGCAGCAGCGACGGCACGATCATTTCCTTGATGGCGGCCGTGGTGAGCATGTCGACCGCCGCGCTGTAGTCGGGCTTGCGCTTGCCGGCCATGATGGCGCCGTCCTCGAACTGACGGCGCACCTCGACCACCACCGAACCCGCAGCGCGGCCCACCGCTTCCATGGCCATCGCGCCGAACAGGTAAGGGATCAGACCGCCGATGAACAGGCCCACGATCACACGGGGGTCGCTGAGGTCGAAGCTCACGCTCATGCCGCGACCGGCGAGCGTGTGGGTGTAGTCGGCAAACAGCACCAGTGCGGCCAGGCCGGCCGAGCCGATCGCATAGCCCTTGGTGACCGCCTTGGTGGTGTTGCCCACTGCGTCCAGCGGGTCGGTCACGTCGCGCACGCTCTTGGGCAGCTCGGCCATTTCGGCAATGCCACCCGCGTTGTCGGTGATCGGACCATAGGCGTCCAGCGCCACCACGATGCCGGCCATGCTGAGCATGGCGGTGGCGGCGATGGCGATGCCGTACAGGCCGGCCAGCCAGTACGAGGCCAGGATCGCGAAGCAGACCATGATCACCGGCCAGGCGGTCGAACGCATCGACACGCCCAGTCCGGCGATGATGTTGGTGCCGTGGCCGGTGGTCGAGGCCTGCGCGATGTGCTTGACCGGCGGGTACTGCGTGCCGGTGTAGTACTCGGTGATCCAGACCAGCGCGGCGGTCAACACCAGGCCGACGGCGCACGCGCCCCACAGCCGCAGTTGCGTGCCGGGGCCCATGGCGTCATCGGGCATCACCAGGGTGGTGACGCCGTAAAACGCGATCAGCGACAGCCCGCCTGCCACGGCCAGCCCTTTGTAGAGCGCCGGCATCACGTTCTTCATGCCCGGCGAGGCCTTGACAAAGCTGCAGCCGATGATCGACGCGATGATCGACACGCCGCCCAGCAGCAGCGGGTAGATCACGGCGGTCATTTGCGCCGATCCCACCACGACCAACGCGCCGAGCGCCATCGTGGCGATCAGCGTGACGGCGTAAGTCTCGAACAGGTCGGCGGCCATGCCGGCGCAGTCGCCCACGTTGTCACCGACGTTGTCGGCGATCACCGCCGGGTTGCGCGGATCGTCCTCGGGGATGCCGGCCTCGACCTTGCCCACCAGATCGGCGCCCCCATCGGCGCCCTTGGTGAAGATGCCGCCACCCAGCCGCGCGAAGATCGAGATCAGCGACGAGCCGAAAGCAAACCCGAGCAGCGGCTTGAGAGCACTCGACAAGGTCTGGTCGGGCTTGAGGTTGCCGTTGCCCGTGATGAACAGGAAGAACAGTCCGACGCCCAGCAAGCCCAATCCCACCACCAGCATGCCGGTGATGGCGCCGCCCTTGAACGCCACGTCAAGCGCCGGGCCGATGCCGCGCGTGGCAGCCTGCGCGGTGCGCACATTGGCCTTGACCGAGACGTTCATGCCGATGAAGCCGCAGGCGCCCGAAAGCACCGCACCGAGAACGAAGCCTGCCGCCGAGGTGATGTCCAGAAACACCGCGATCAGGATCGCCAGCACCACGCCGACGATGGCAATCGTGCGGTATTGGCGCGCCAGATAGGCCGCTGCGCCCTGTTGAATGGCCCCCGCGATCTCCTGCATGCGGGCATTGCCTGCGTCCTGACGCAAGATCCAACTGCGCTGAACAAAACCGTACACCACAGCCGCGAGGCCGCACGCCAGCGCTGCATAGAGCGCCATGTTGGTCGAAATCAAAGTCAAGGTATTCCCTTCGGCGGTGCAAGCCCTGTGATGGAGACGCCACCAAGGTGGTTTTGCTGCCCGCAGGCTGCATCAGCACTCGGTTTGGTGGTCCGTCTTTGACTCTAAGGGGTGAAAAACTGGCGTCGGCCCGGTGTTTTCCTGCGGTTGCACAAACGACCCTTGTACCTGTCTGGAGCAGTCGAGAGCGGTTCGTAGAATGCACATACCCAAATATTCAAGAGGTCTTTCCATGAGCTTGCACAACGTCACCCCCGGTGCCAAGGCGCCGGAAGAATTCAACGTGATCATCGAAATCCCGATGAACGCCGACCCGATCAAGTACGAGGTGGACCACGAGAGTGGTGCGCTGTTCGTCGACCGCTTCATGAGTACGGCGATGCACTACCCGTGCAACTACGGCTACATCCCGAACACGCTGTCCGACGACGGCGATCCGGTCGATGTGCTGGTGATCACACCGGTGCCGCTGATCCCGGGCGTGGTGGTCACGTGCCGCGCCGTCGGCATGATGAAGATGGAAGACGAAGCCGGCGGCGATAACAAGCTGCTGGCGGTGCCGATCGACAAGGTGCTGTCGATCTACAGCCAGTGGAAGAAGCCCGAAGACCTGAACCCGCTGCGCATCAAGACCATCCAGCATTTCTTCGAGCACTACAAGGATCTGGAGCCGGGCAAGTGGGTCAAGGTGCAAGGCTGGGTCGGCCCGGAGGCCGCGCATGAGGAGATCCGTGCCGGCATGGCCGCCTACCAAAAGAAGCCGCCGAGCGTTTGATCGGAGTTGGCAGGCGCCGACGGGGCGCGCCTCCGGCACGCCTGTCGGGCGCTCTTGCGCGGCAGGGGTTCGCACAGCGCACGGAACCGTCTGCGTCAATCTGCGTTCTACACTGCCCGCCCCTCCGGCTTGCAGAGCATTTTCGTGAACCCATTGCTGCGCGTTTTTCCCCTTGTCCTGTCGTTGTGGGTGGCTGTGCCATCCCTCGCAGCATCGCCCGCGTCGGCGCCAGCCCTGCCACCCGGCATCAGCCGCGTGCAGTCGGTCGAGGGCATCGACGAATACCGGCTCGCCAACGGCCTGCAGGTCTTGTTGATTCCCGATGAGTCGAAGCCGACGACCACCGTCAACCTGACGTACCACGTCGGCTCTCGCCACGAAAGCTACGGCGAAACCGGCATGGCACATCTGTTGGAACACCTGCTGTTCAAGGGATCACCCAAGCATCCGACGGTCTGGCCCGAGTTCACCCAGCGCGGCTTGGCCGCCAACGGCAGCACCTGGTTCGACCGCACCAACTACACCGCCAGCTTCTCGGCCAATGACGACAACCTGCGCTGGTACCTGGGCTGGCAGGCCGACGCGATGGTCAACAGCAACATCGCGCGCAAGGACCTCGACACCGAGATGACCGTGGTGCGCAACGAGATGGAGTCGGGCGAGAACAACCCCGACCGCATCTTGTTCTCGAAGACGCTGGCCACGATGTACCAGTGGCACAACTACGGCAAGGACACGATCGGCGCGCGCACGGATGTCGAGAACGTCGACATCCCGCGCCTGAAAGCTTTCTACCGGAAGTACTACCAGCCGGACAACGCGACGCTGATCGTGGCGGGCAAGTTTCCGCAGGCGAAGGTGCTGGCCTGGATCGCGCAGGCGTATGGCGGCATCAAGAAGCCGACCCGCGTGCTGCCCACGCTGTACACGCTGGATGCGGTGCAGGACGGCGAACGCAGCATCACGCTGCGGCGCAGCGGCGGCGTGCCGGTGCTGTATGCGGCTTACCACGTGACACCCGGCTCGCATCCGGACTACGCCGCAGTCGAGTTGCTGGGGCTGGTGATGGGTGAGGCGCCGGCCGGACGCCTGCACAAACGCTTGACGGAAAAGGGCTTGGCAGCGACAACTTACGCGTTCTCGCAGGGCCTGGCCGAACCGGGATTCGCGCTGTTCGGTGCGCAGCTCGGGCCCGACCAAAATGTCGATGCCGCGCGCAGCGAGTTGCTGGCCACGGTCGAGTCGGTGGCTCGTGAGCCGATCACCGCCGAAGAGCTGGAGCGCGCTCGCACCAAGTGGCGCAAGGGCTGGGACGAAGCCTTCACCAACCCGGAAACCATCGGCATCTCCCTGAGCGAAAGCGTGGCCCAGGGCGACTGGCGACTCTTCTTCCTCACGCGCGACCGGGTGGGCAGCGCGACACTGGCCGATGTTCAACGCGTCGCCGAGCAGCGCCTGCTGCCATCCAACCGCACGCTGGGCACCTACCTGCCGTCGGATCAAGCGCAGCGTGCGCCGGCACCGGTCCGGGTCGATGTCGTGGCCGAACTGAAATCGCTGAAACCGCAAGGGGCCGAAGCGGCCGTCGAAGCCTTCGAGGCCACACCGGCCAACATCGATCGCCGCACGCAGCGTTTCGATCTCGGTGGCCTGCGCGTCGCGCTGCTGCCCAAGGGCACCCGCGGCGGTTCGGTGCAAGCGACGCTGAATCTGCACTTCGGCAACGAGACGACACTGTTCGGGCAGGGCGAAATCGCCGAGACGGTCGTAGCGCTGCTCGACAAGGGCACCGCGACGATGACGCGTCAGCAGGTGCAGGACCGGCTCGACGCCTTGCACACCGAGATGAGCATCGGCGGCGGTGCCGGCTCGGTGTCGGTGCGCCTGAGCTCGCGGCGCGAGCACCTGGCCGACGCCATTGCGCTGGTCGGTGACTTGCTGCGCCATCCGAGTTTTCCGCCCGAGTCCCTGATCGAGGTGAAGCGGCAGTCGCTGTCGTCGATCGAGCAAGAACGCAAGGAACCGCAG
The DNA here is from genome assembly GCA_031390425.1 of Rhizobacter sp. Taxonomy (GTDB): domain Bacteria; phylum Pseudomonadota; class Gammaproteobacteria; order Burkholderiales; family Burkholderiaceae_C; genus PBB1. Next base: position 4,944 of record JANMTL010000168.1, on the reverse strand, counting down.
GCGGTGGTGAGCAATGCGCTGGCGCGTTTGGGCAACCCGTATCCACGCGGCGATGTGCGCTACACCCGAACCTTCGACGAGATCGTCGAAGAGGTGAACAGCGTGACGCTGGCTCAGGTGCGCGAGCACCACCAGCGGTTCTACGGCGCCTCGGTGGGCGAGTTCGGAGCCGTCGGCGACCTCGACGTGGCGGCGGTGCGCCGGGCGCTGCAATCGGCCTTCGGCGATTGGTCGTCCAGCGTCGCGTTCAAGCGCATCCCGCAGCCGCTGGTGGCGGTGCCGGCGCAGCGTCTGATGCTGACGACGCCCGACAAGCAAAACGCGACGATGCTCGTCGAGCTGCCGGTGCCGCTGTCGGACAACGACACCGACTACGCCGCGCTGACGATGGCCAATTACCTGCTCGGCTCGGGCGGCAACTCGCGTTTGTGGAAACGCATTCGCGAAGTCGAAGGCCTGTCGTACGACGTGCGCAGTTCGGTCGGCTGGAACAACATCGAGCCGCACTCCGAGTGGTCGGCCAGCGCGATCTTCGCGCCGCAGAACCGGCCCAAGGTCGAGGCCGCGTTTCGCGAAGAAGTGGCGCGCGCGTTGAAGGACGGATTCACCGCGAAAGAGCTGGCCGAAGGTCAACGCGGGCTGTTGAACTTCCGCCGCCTGTCGCGCGCGCAGGACGCGACCGTGGCCGGCGGACTGGCCGGCAACCTGTATCTCGGGCGCACCTTCGCGCGGTCGGCCGAGGTCGATGCGCAACTGCAGGCGCTGACGCTGGATCAGGTCAACGCGGCACTGCGCAAATACCTGCCGCCGGAGCGTTTCGTCTACGGTTTCGCGGGCGATTTCAAGTAGCTTTGAAGGGCCGTCGGTCGTTCAGTTCGTCCACGTACTGATCGATGCCGGCGCCTTCACACTGGAGAAAATCGGCCACTGCCTGTGCGAACTGCGGATGCGCGAGCCAATGCGCCGACTGCGTCTGCACCGGCAGCAGCCCGCGCGCCATCTTGTGCTCGCCTTGCGCGCCGCCCTCGAAACGCTTGAAGCCGTGCGCGATGCACCAAGCCAGCGGCTGGTAGTAGCAGGCGTCGAAGTGCAAACAACTGACCGACTCGGTCGCGCCCCAGTAGCGGCCGAAGGCCGTGCCACGTTCGCTGTCGATGCCGATCAATGACGCCGCGAGGCGGATGCCGTCTCGCTGCGCGATGAACAGCAACCAGTGCTCGGGCATCGTCAGCGCCATGCGCTGGAAGAAGTCGCGCGAGAGGTAGGGCGTCGAGCGATGGGCCTCGTACGTGAGCGTGTAGCAGCGGTAGAAAAAGTCCCAGTCGGCCTCGGTGATGTCGCTGCCGCGCAGGGTCTCGAACTGCACCCCGGCGTCGGCGACGCGGCGCCGCTCTTGCTGGATTTTCTTGCGCTTGTCGCGCTGCAGGCTGGCGAGAAAGTCGCTGAAGTCGGCGTAGGGCACCGGCGCGCGGTTGGTCCAGTGGAACTGCACCGTGCTGCGCAACATCCAGCCGGCCTCGCGCGCCGCCGCGCTGTCGACCTCGTCGAGGAACAGCAAATGCGCCGACGACATACCGGCTTGCGTCGCGAGCTGCTGCATGCCCTTCAGCAGCGCCACGCGTGACGCGGCATCGCGCGCCAGCAAGCGCGGCCCCGGCACCGGCGTGAACGGCACCGCATCGAGCAGCTTCGGGTAGTACGTCAGGTTGTGCCGCCGATACGCATCGGCCCAGGCCCAGTCGAACACGTACTCACCGTACGAATGGTCCTTGATGTAGAGCGGACACGCGGCCACCAGCGTGTCGCCCTCGTACACCGACAGGAACTGCGGTTGCCAGCCGGTGTCGGCACAGGCACTGCCGGATTCATGCAGCGCCAGCAGGTACTCGTGGCGCATGAACGGCGTCGCGCTCAGTTGCTCATTCAACAACGCATTCCAGGCGGTGGCATCGATGCCCGCAGGGTGGTCGTGAACCCGAATAACAGTATTCTTCAATGCTGCGTTGCCTTTCGATCCTTGCCCTGTGGTTCCACCTTGAACATGCCTTCCGATCCTGTGGTCAAAGTCGCGCTGGCGCAGATCAATGCGATCGTGGGCGACCTGGCCGGCAACGCGGCAAAGATCGTCGCGGTGGCGCGGCTTGCGCATTCTCAGGGCGCCCGGGTGGTGGTGACTCCCGAGCTGGGTCTGTGTGGTTATCCGCCGGAAGATTTGTTGCTGCGACCGGCCTTCATGCAGGCCTGCCGCGACGCGCTGGCCGGTTGCGCAGCAGCCCTCGCCGACTTGCCGGGCTTGCATGTGGTGGTCGGGCATCCGCATCAGTTCACCGATCAGGCCGATGTCCGCACCAAGTCGCACGCCGTGCCCCGGCGCTACAACGCGGCCTCGGTGTTGACCGAAGGACAGCTCATCGCGACCTACTGCAAGCGCGAACTGCCGAACTACCAGGTTTTCGACGAGCGCCGCTATTTCGCCTCGGGCCGCGACGCCGGGCTGGGGCCGGTGGTGTTCGAGGTCGGCGGCCTGCACTTCGGCTTGGCGATCTGCGAAGACGCGTGGTTCGACGAGCCAGCGCGCAGTACCAAAGCCTCCGGCGCGCAGGTGCTGTGCGTGCTGAACGCCTCGCCGTACCACCTTGGCAAAGTCGCTGAACGCGAGGCGCAGATGGGCGCGCGCGCGCGCAATGTCGGCCTGCCTCTGCTGTATGCGCACCTGACCGGCGGGCAAGACGAGGTGGTGTTCGACGGCGCCTCGTTCGCCGTCGATGCGACCGGCAGCGTCGCGGCACGCGCACCGATGTTCGAGGAAGCGCTGCTGATGCTCGACGTTTCGGCCAGTGCGGTGAGCGGCGTGGTCACCGAGGTGCCGTGCATCGAAGCGCAGGCCTGGGCCGCGCTGGTCACCGGCGTGCGCGACTACACGGCCAAGAACGGCTTTCCGGGCGTGCTGATCGGCCTGAGCGGCGGTGTCGATTCGGCCTTGGTGCTGGCGATCGCAGTCGATGCGCTCGGCGCGGACAAAGTGCGCACGGTGATGATGCCCTCGCCCTACACCGCCGACATCTCGTGGATCGATGCGCGCGACATGGCCGAGCGTCTGGGCGTGCGCTATGACGAGATTTCGATCGCGCCGATGTTCGCGTCGTTCAAGCAGAGTCTCGCCGCCGAGTTCGCCGGCCGGCCCGAAGACACGACCGAAGAGAACATCCAGGCGCGCATCCGCGGCACCTTGCTGATGGCGCTGTCGAACAAGTTCGGCTCGATCGTGCTGACCACCGGCAACAAGAGCGAGATGGCCACCGGCTACTGCACGCTGTACGGCGACATGGCGGGTGGTTTCGCTGTCATCAAGGACGTGGCGAAAACGCTCGTGTACCGCCTGTGCGCCTGGAAGAACGCGCAGCCCAACGGCGGCCGGGGCGAGGTGATCCCGACGCGCATCCTGACGCGGCCGCCGTCGGCCGAATTGCGGCCGGATCAGAAAGACCAGGACAGCCTGCCCGAGTACGCGGTGCTCGACGACGTCATCGAGCGCTACATGGAAAACGACCAGAGCATCGACGACATCGTGGCCGCTGGATTTGATCGGGCCGATGTCGAACGCGTGACTTGGCTGATCAAGGTCAACGAATACAAGCGCCGCCAGGCACCGGTGGGCATCCGCATCACGCACCGTGCGTTCGGGCGCGATTGGCGCTATCCGATCACCTCGAAATTCCGCGCTTAAACTCGGGCGGAATCAACGCCACCAGGGCACCTATGAAGCAGATCACCGCCATCCTCAAACCGTTCAAACTCGAAGAAGTGCGCGAAGCGCTGGCCGAGGTGGGCGTCACCGGCCTCACGGTGACCGAGGTCAAGGGCTTCGGTCGCCAAAAAGGCCACACCGAGCTGTACCGGGGCGCCGAGTACGTGGTCGATTTCTTGCCGAAGGTGAAGGTCGAGGTGATGGTCAAGAACGCCGACCTCGATCGCTGCATCGAAGCCATCGTCAAGGCCGCCAAGACCGGCAAGATCGGCGACGGAAAAATCTTCGTCACCTCGATCGAGCAGGTGGTGCGCATCCGCACCGGGGAAACCGGCGAAGCGGCGATTTGACGCCACCGCCTTCCCAAAACAAGGCCCGCTGAACGCGGGCTTTTCTACGGCTTACGCACTGCGTTGTCAGGCGAGGAACCGGTGCCACAACGCCGCACTCCAGACGCCCAGGCACAACAGCAGCGACAGGAAGACCGCCGCACTGCCGATGTCCTTGGCGCGCTTGGACAATTCGTGCAGTTCGAACGACACCCGATCGATGGCCGCTTCGATGCCCGAATTGAGCAACTCGACGATCAACACCCCCATCACCGACCCAGCCAGCAGCGCCACTTCGACCCAGGACGTGCCCAGCCAGAACGCCGTCGGCAGCAACACCACGGCCAGCCAGAATTCCTGTCGAAACGCGCTTTCGCCCCGATAGGCCGCCTTCAAGCCTTCGATCGAATAGCCGGCGGCGCGCACCACGCGGTCGAGCCCGGTGCGGCCCTTGTAGAGGTTGGTGCCCATCGGCGGCGATTGTGCATGCGGGGCCGCGCGCTGCCAGCGCTCAGCCGCTTCGAAGCTCAGGGCTTGCGCCGGGGCTCGGGCTTGGCGTCGATGAGTTGGGTGCCGCAGATCGCGTCGTGCCAGAACTGGCGCTGCGAATGCAGCAACGCCAGCAGCGCGTAGCCGACGATGCCGGCCCCGACCGCAGCCAGCGCGTCCCAACGGCTCCAATGGTTGAGTGTGGCGATCAGCGTGGCCGGTGCGAACCAGGCGCACGCAGCCAAGTAGCGCGCCAGCGCACGCGGCTGGCTGAGCTTGTCGCCCGAGGTCGTCACGACCTTGATGTGCCAGGTCTGCATCGGCAGCGTTTGCCCACGTCGCGACCAGAAATAGGTGAAGTACACGCCGTAGACCGCG
>JANMTL010000149.1:0-2703 GCA_031390425.1 Rhizobacter sp. | reverse complement strand
GCTCGTGCACGCTAAACGTTGTTGGCCATTGAGCCGAGGAGCATCGGAGCGTGTTTAACAATCGGTCTAACTCAGAGCTAACAGGAACGGTTCAATGACCATCGCGCAAGCCGTATCCCGTTTTGGCGGTTCAGCCAAGGCGAAGCTGGCGAACCCGGCAGCTACAGGTGAACCGGAAGATCAGTTGCGAGCGCCATTTGAACGGCTTCTCCTCGACGCAGCGACGCTCGTCGGATTGCCGTTAGGCACTGTGGTGGCGGTCGGTGAAACCGCTTTGGCCGCAGAGCGATCGCGGCCTGACTATTCGGTGACCCTGCGCAACGCGTTGATCGGCTTCGTTGAGCTGAAGGCGCCTGGGAAGGGAGCCGACCCGCGTCGATTCCGAGGGCACGACAAGTCGCAATGGCAGCGCCTGCAATCGCTGCCGAACCTGATGTACAGCGATGGCAACGAGTTCAGCCTTTGGCGCGACGGCGCGTTGGCCATACCCGTCGTTCGGCTTGATGGCGATATCGAATCGAGCGGTGCGGCACTCGGTGGCGATCACCGGCTGACCGACCTGTTCTGTCCTTCGATCGACAGTACGTCATCCCGGATGCGCGGCTGATCAATCAGCCCAACCCGTCGCTGTAGGCGTCGCCGCACTGCTGTCGTTCTTGTCCAGTGCGTACAGCCGAACGGTCGACGCCGAAGACCTGTTCGCTTACATCGTCGCGCTGGCTGCGCACCCGAACTATGTCGAACGCTTTGCGGGCGACCTCGCCACGCCCGGTCTGCGCATTCCGTTGACTGCCGACGCCACCCTCTTCGCCGAGGCCGCAGCCCTCGGTCGGCGCGTCGTCTGGCTGCACACGTTCGGCGAGCGCATGGCCGATGCCGATACCGGTCGCCCACCGGGCCCGCCGCGCTTGCCGCCAGGCCAGCGGCCGGGCGTGCCGGCCGGCGGTGCGATTCCGTCCGACCCCGAGCACATGCCCGACAGCATCGACCACGACGCCACGTGCGAGCGGCTGCGCATCGGCACCGGGTTTATCGAGCCCGTGCCCGCGGCTGTGTGGCGCTACGAGGTGTCGGGCAAACAGGTGCTGACCCAATGGTTCAGCTACCGGCGCAAGACGCGGGAACGGCCGCTGATCGGCGATCGCCGCCCGCCATCGCCGTTGGGCGATATCCAACCTGATGCGTGGTCGGCCGAGTACACGACCGAACTGCTGAACGTGCTCAATGTGCTTGGCTTGCTGGTACAGATGGAGCCCACGCAAGCCTCGCTGCTCGAACGCATTTGCAGCGCGGCGCGCCTCGACACCGCCACATTGCTGACAGCCGGGGCGTTTGCGAATGCAGCGGGGGTGCGGCGCAGGGCGCGTCAGGCCGACACATCGGAAGGTACGGCCCGGCTCGAAGGCTTTGATTGAATCGCGAGCACGACGCTAGCCGATACACGAAATACGAACTGCGGCATGATTCGGGCATGGATCGCTCGACCGCCCTGCAACTGCTGACTGCTCACAGAGCTGTGCTCACCGAGCGCTTCGGCGTCGTGCACTTGGCACTGTTCGGCTCAACCGCGCGTGACAGCGCCAAGCCCGACAGCGATGTCGATGTGCTGGTGAGCTTCGATGGCCCGGCCACGCCCGAAGCATTTTTCGGCGTGCAGTTCTACCTTGAAGACCTGCTCGGTTGTGCGGTCGATCTCGTCACCGAGCGGGCGCTTCGACCGCAACTCAAACCTTATGTCGAGCGAGACGCCATCCCCATCGCCTGAGCGTGACCCTACGCTCTACCTGCGTGATATGGTGGAATTTTGTGATCGCGTCATCGCTTACACCGTCGGCTTCGACCCACTGGCGTTGCTGGCAGACCGAATGCGCTACGACGCGACACTGCGTAACCTCGAGTTGATCGGCGAAGCCGCCACGCGCGTACCCGTCGAACTCAGAGAACGCGCGCCCGAGGTGCCCTGGCGGCTGGTCATCGGCACGCGCAATCGGCTTGCTCACGGCTACCTCGGCATCGAGCCCGAAACCGTGTGGCTGATCGCCACCGACAGCGTACCGCGCATGCGGGAGCAGCTCGCGGCGTTGCTGGCAGCGTCAGCCTGACCGCCACCTTGTCAGCCGTCGAGCTGCTTTTGGAACACCAGCCCCGCGTGCTCGCGCAGCGCGTGGAACTTGATCTTCGGCCAGTTGGCTTCGATGGCGCGCAACTCGGGGGCGTACTCGACCAGCACGGTCGGCGCATCGACCGCGTCGTAGGCGACGCGGTGCGAGTTGCCGTCGATGAAGCGCTTGAGCTCGCGCTCGTCGGCCGCCACGCCGTCGCCGGTGTCACAAGTGACCCAGCGCGCCACCTGATAGCGACTCGGCAGGATGCGCGCCTTGCAGCCGTACTCGTGTTCCAGCCGGTGCGCCACCACCTCGAACTGCAACTGCCCGACCGCACCGAGCAGCAGCACCGTGCCGCCGACCGGACGAAACACCTGGATCGCGCCCTCTTCGCCGAGCTGCAGCGCGCCTGTTTAAGGCGTGCCGATGGTGTTGCCCGCAAACGCCTCATCGAACAGCTCGTGCACGCTAAACGTTGTTGGCCATTGAGCCGAGGAGCATCGGAGCGTGTTTAACAATCGGTCTAACTCAGAGCTAACAGGAACGGTTCAATGACCATCGCGCAAGCCGTATCCCGTTTTGGCGGTTCAGCCAAGGC
>JANMTL010000131.1:0-22858 GCA_031390425.1 Rhizobacter sp. | reverse complement strand
ATGACGGCATCGGTCGCCGCCACCGCCGCGCCGGCCGCGCGACGCACCGCGTTCCAGGTGCCGGGGCTGGCGATGGTGTCGGGATCGAGCGCGCGCGGCTCGCCGTCGGCCATCACCTGCTGAAGCACATGCTGAACCTCGGTCACGTAGCCGCTGTCGTGCGCCAGCGCGACATCGCTGAGGTCGACCAGCGGCGCCTCGCGTCGTTCGACTGCGATGTCGAGGCCGGTCGTCAGCAGGTGATCGTCGATCGCAGCCAGCCGCTGCGGCGATTCGGGATGCCCGGGCCCCATGTCGTGGGCGCGGCAGTCGGCGTGGCTGAAGAAGGCGGTGGGCATGCTTTTTCGAGGGATCGAGGCGCGGTCGTATCGGTTAACGTTGTCGCGATGAGCGCTGTACCGAACCTCCACCTGACCGAAGAACTGACGCGGCTGATCGACCAGATTAGCACGATCATCGTCGGCAAACGACCGCAAATCCGCGACTGCGTGGCCTGCCTGCTGGCCGGCGGCCACCTGCTGATCGAAGACGTGCCCGGCGTCGGCAAGACCACACTGGCGCACGCGCTGTCGGTCTCGCTCGGGCTGCGCTTCTCGCGCATGCAGTTCACGGCCGATTTGATGCCGACCGACCTGATCGGCGTGAGTGTTTATGAAAGGTCGAAAGAGACCTTTGTATTTCACCCCGGGCCGGTGTTCGCGCAGGTGCTGCTGGCCGACGAAATCAACCGCGCCGGGCCGCGCACGCAAAGCGCGCTGCTCGAAGCGATGGAAGAGCAGCAGGTCACGGTCGAAGGCGAAACACGCGCGCTGCCGCGGCCTTTTTTCGTCATCGCCACGCAGAACCCGAGCGATCAGCTCGGCACCTACCCGCTGCCCGAATCGCAACTCGACCGCTTCCTGATGTGCATCACGCTCGGCTATCCCGACCGCGCCAGCGAACGCGAACTGCTAGCCGGTAGCGACCGGCGCGACGCGGTGCAAAAGCTGCGCCCGCTGATGAGCCCCGAACGCCTGATCGCGGCCCAACAGGCGGTGCTGGCGGTGCATGCATCGAATGCCTTGCTCGACTATTTGCAGGCGCTGATCGCCGCCACCCGCTCCGGCGCCTGGTTCGTCGAGGGCCTGAGCCCGCGCGCCGGCATCGCGGTGCTGCGCGCCGCCAAGGCGCACGCGCTGCTCGACCGGCGCGACCACGTGGCGCCTGACGACATCCAGGCGATCCTGGTGCAGACCGCCGCGCACCGCCTGGTGCCGGTGGCGAACGCCGGCCGCGGCCGTGCCGAACAGGTGCGCGCCATGATCGAGGCCACGCCGCTGCCGTGACCCAACCCGCCGCCACCCGAGGGCGCTTGCGGCGTCGCATCGATGCCTGGTGGCAGGCCCGCTCACCACGCAGCGACAGCCTGCTGCTGACGCAGCGCAACGTCTACATCCTGCCGACGCGCGCCGGGCTGATGTTCTGCTTCACGCTGGGCGTTCTGCTGATCGCATCGATCAACTACCAGTTGAACCTCGGCTACCTGCTGACGTTTTTGCTGGCCGGCAGCGGCATCGTGTCGATGCACATGACGCACCGCATGCTGAGCGGCCTGACTCTGCACCTGCGGCCGGTGAACCCGGTGTTCGCCAGCGACACCGCTCGCCTCGAAGCCGTGCTGTCGAGTCCAGGCGGCCCGCGTTACGGCATCGGTCTGCGGCTGCAGGCGTCCGACGCGGCGACGCTCGGCTACACCGACGTGCCGGCCGGCGGGCAGGCGGTGATGCACCTGGGTTTCGTGCCGACCACACGCGGGCGGCATCTGCTGCCGACGATCAACGCGGAGACGCGGTTTCCGCTCGGGCTGTTTCGCGCCTGGACGGTGTGGCGTCCGGCGATGTTGCTGATGGTGTACCCGCAGCCCGAGCGACCCGCGTCTGCGTTGCCGGCGGCCCGCGTCGTGCCCGGCGGGGCGGTGCGTTCGCGCAGCAGCAGCAGCGGCGAGTTCGAGGGCATCCGCGGGTACCGGCGCGGCGATCCGTTGAAAAGCATTGCCTGGAAGCAGGCCGCCAAGACGATGGCGAGCGGCGGCGAACTGGTCAGCCGCGACAGCAGCAGCCAGAGCCAGCAGCAGTTGTGGCTGGACTGGCAGGGCTGCGGCCTGGGTGGCGCCGAGGCCCGCCTGTCGCGCCTGACCGCGTGGATCGTCGAAGCCGACCGGCGCGATGCGGCCTGGGGCATGAGCCTGCCGGGCCGCGAAATCGCGATGGGTCAGGGCGATGCGCACCGCCGCCACGGCTTGGAAACGCTCGCGCTGTGGTCGCCATGAACGGCGCTCGCATCGCCTCGCCAGCCAGCGTCGGGCGCCGCCTGGCGTGGCCGGGCTGGGCCCACCTGCCGCGCGAGACGCGCGACACGCTGTTCCTGCTCGGCGTGATCGGCTGGACGGTGCTGCCGCACCTGTGGCACCTGCCGCTGTGGTGCGCGGCACTCACCGGCAGCGTGCTGCTGTGGCGCGCGCGGCTGGCCCTGATCGGTGCGGCGCTGCCGGGGCGCTGGGTGCTGGTCGGCGTGCTGGTGGTGGCGGCCGGGCTGACGTTCTGGTCGTACCGATCGCTGCTCGGCAAGGAGCCCGGCGTGACGATGGCGGTCGCGCTGATGGCGCTGAAGACGCTCGAACTGCGTGCGCGTCGCGATGCTTTCGTGGTGTTTTTTCTTGGCTTCTTCCTGATCCTGACTCAGTTTCTGTACTCGCAGAATCTGCTGGTCGCCGCCGCCATGTTGGTATCGATCTGGGGGCTGTTGACCGCGCTGGTGCTGGCCCACATGCCGGCCGGCGCGCCGAGCCTGCGCCAAGCCGCCGGGCTGGCCGGCAAGACCGCGCTGCTGGGCGCGCCGGTGATGGCGCTGCTGTTCGTGCTGTTTCCGCGCGTCGGCCCTTTGTGGGGCGTGCCGCAGGACGGCTTCGCCGGCACCGGGCTGTCGAATGTGATGAGCATGGGAACGGTGGCCGCGCTGGCACAAGACGACAGCGTCGCGCTGCGCATCCGCTTCGAGGGCGCGCCACCGGCGCCGCAAGACTTGTACTTCCGCGGCCCCGTGCTCGGCCATTTCGACGGACGCGACTGGACGCCACAGAAGCCGAGCTTTCCGGCGCCACTGACACCGCGTGCCGACCTGATCGTCGAAGGCAATCCGGTTCGCTACGAGATGACGCTGGAGCCGCTGCGCCTGAGCGTGATCCCGATGCTCGAAGCCAGCCCGAATGCGCCGGTGGTCGACGGCGTGCGCGTCACGCAGCGCGACGACCTGCAATGGGTGGCCGAGCGGCCGCTGTTCGAGCGGGTGCGCTTCAACGGCGTTGCTTACACGCGCTTTCGGCACGGCCCGCAGCAACCGATGATCGGTCTGCAGGACTACATCGATCTGCCGCCGGGCCACAACCCGCGCACCTTGGCTTGGGCCGCGGCCATGCGCCGGGAACCACGCTATGCACAAGCCGATGCGAGCACGCTCGCGCAAGCGCTGATGTCGCGCATCGGCGCCGGTGGCTACAGCTACACGCTGACGCCGGGCCTTTACGGCGAGAACGATCCGCGCAGCGCGGTCGACGAGTTCTGGCTCGACCGCAAGCTCGGCTTTTGCGAACACTACGCCGCAGCGTTCGTGGTGGTGATGCGCGCACTCGACGTGCCGGCCCGAGTGGTCACCGGCTACCAGGGGCTCGATGCGGCGCCGGTCGACGGCTACTACATCGTGCGTCAAAGCTATGCGCATGCCTGGGCCGAATACTGGCAAGCGGGCATCGGCTGGGTGCGCGCCGACCCGACCTCGGCGGTGGCGCCCGACCGCGTGTTGCGCAGCCGCCCGCTGGTCGCCAAGCCGGGCCTGATGGCCGACGCCTTGAGCAATGTCAACCCGCAACTGCTGGCCGACCTGCGCACCGGCTGGGAGGCGGAGAACAACCGCTGGAATCAATGGGTGCTCAGCTACTCACGCGGCTCGCAGCTCGACTTGCTGCGGCGCCTGGGTTTCAGCTCGCCGAGCTGGGAGGACCTGGCGGTGCTGTTGGTCGGGGCGTTCAGCACGCTGGCGCTGGCCGGCGCCGCATGGGCCTGGTGGGATCGCCACCACATCGATCCGTGGGTGCGGCAGTTGAATCGACTGCGCGCGGCGCTGCAGCGCCTGGGTGTCGGTGCGGCCGAACACGAGGCACCGCGCACGCTGGCGCAGCGGGTGCGCGCACAGCTCGGCACGGCCGGTGAGCCACTGGCGGCGCTGCTCGACCGCATCGACGCGCAGCGCTATGGGCGCCGCAGCATCGCACGGCCCGACGGCCGTCTGACGCGCGACTTTTTGGCGCGGGCACGCTGCCTGAAGCGACCGGGGTTGAACCGGCAGCCGACGGCGCGCAATCGATAATCGATCGATGAGCTTTTTGCATGACGACGCCCACCTGCGGGTCCACGTCAAGGCCGACAAGGCCTGCCCCCCACAGCGAAATTCAAGGACAGCGACGTCCGCCTGCGCGCATGCGCTGTGCCTCGCGTTGCTGGTCGTCGCCGCACCGTTGTGCAGCGCCGCCGATGGGGTGGCGACTCGCGCGGTCAAGGCGGCCAAGGCCAAGAAAACCCAACATCTGCGCACGCCGAGCGCGGTGCGCTCCGACGCCGAACCCGATGTCGTCACCTACGGGCGGCGCGACGACGTGATGCAGTTCGGCGCCGACGTGGCGGCGCGCCGAGGCATCGATGTGGCGGTGGTGCAGGCGACGCTGGCGCAATCGCGCTTCGTGCCCCGGGTCGCCAAACTCATCATGCCGCCGCCCACCGGCACCGCCAAGAACTGGGCCGCGTACCTGGCACGCTTCGTCGAGCCCCAGCGCATCAACGCCGGCGTGGCGTTCTGGCAAGCCAACGCTGCCTGGCTGATGCAAGCCGAGCAGCGCTACGGGGTGCCGCCCGAGATCGTCGTCGGGATCATTGGCGTCGAGACCTTGTACGGACGGCACATGGGTGGCTTTCGCGTGATCGACGCGCTGGCGACGCTGTCATTCGACTTTCCGGCCGAACGCAAAGACCGCAGCGCGTTCTTTCGCGACGAGTTGGAACAGTTTTTGGTGCTGAACCAGCGTGAAGGCAGCGATCCGTTGTCCATCAAAGGCAGCTATGCCGGCGCATTCGGCATGCCGCAATTCATGCCCAGCAGTGTCTTGAAATACGCGGTCGATTTCGACGGCGACGGCCACATCGACCTGCACACCAGCGCGGCCGACGTGATCGGCAGCGTCGCGCATTACCTGGCCGAGTTCGGCTGGCAGCGTGGCTTGCCGACGCACTACGAGGTCACCGCACCGAGTGACCCGGGCGACCGCGCCCTGCTGCTTGGCCCGGACATCGTCCCCACCTTCACGGCGCAGGAGTTCATCGACCGCGGTGCGGTGTTCGGCGCGCGCGCACCGGCTGCGTCGGCCTCTGAGGCAACGCCCGGCCATCCCGCAGACAACGTCGCATCGAACGCCGACAAGCTCGCCCTGGTCGAATTGCAAAACGGCAGCGACGCGCCGAGCTTCGTTGCCGGGACCGCCAACTTCTACGCCATCACGCGCTACAACTGGTCGAGCTATTACGCGATGGCGGTGATCGAGCTGGGAAGCTCGGTGAGGCAGGCGCGCCAGGGCCCTTGAGTCGGTACGGGCCGACCCCATCGCCTCTCGGTCGCTCGCTTTGTCCTTGCGCGACGGTCTGGCCAGAGTTCGCGTCGACAGGGGCGCTGTTAGCATCCCGCCCGTGCGACGTTTGCTGATCATTTTTCTTTTTGTACTGTTTCCGCTGCAGTCGGTGTGGGCGGCTGCGGCCACCTACTGCGAGCACCGCTCGGACACGCAACAACAGCATTTGGGACACCACGACGGCCATCACGAAAACGTCGCTGACGGCGACGGCGATGAAACCGACGGCGGCACAGAGCCAGACTCCGATGCAGCTCACTCCCACGGCTCTCCTTCAGCCCTGCTCAGCGTGTTGTTGATGCCGCCGACGTCTTCAGCCACCCAGCCTCTCGCAGGCTGCGCCGACCCCGGCCGACCGAGCCTCGCCCTGTCCCGACCCGAACGCCCCCGCTGGGTACGCCATGCCTGATTCGGCGTGGCGCTCACTTCAACCCTGAAGCCCTCATTCACAGCGGTCTGACGCCGCGTCGAATCTTTTTGCGTTGTTTCGTTTCGTGTGCAGCCGCACGCGAACCCACAGCAAGGAGATGTCGATGCACCCATTTGCCTGTCGCCGAGCGTTGCGTGGCTTGACCCGGTTGGGGTCATCGCTCGCACTCGGTTTGTGTTCTCTGTCCTGGGCCCAAAGCCCCGCGACAGCTCTTGGCGCCCCACTGACCTTGCAGCAGGCGCTAGCGCTGGCGATGTCGTCGAACGCTGAACTGGCGGTGCTGAACCGCGAGGTCGAAGCCTCGGAAGGCCCCGTGCTTCAGGGCGCGGCGCGACCGAACCCGGAGCTGTCGTTGCTGCTCGAAGACACGCGGCGTTCGACCCGCACGACGACGGTTCAGATCAATCAGTCGCTGGAACTCGGCAACAAGCGGGCAGCGCGTATCGGCGCTGCCGAGCGGGGGCGGGACATCGCCGCCGCGGAACGGGCGGCCAAGCGCGCCGATGTGCGGGCGACCGTGGCGGCGAGTTTCTACGAGGTGTTGCTGGCGCAAGAGCGGCTGGCGCTGAGCCGAGGCTCGGTCGATCTGGCGCGTCGAGCCAGCGAGGTGGCTGGCAAACGGGTGCAGGCAGGCAAGATTTCACCCGTCGAAGAAACCAAGGCGCTGACGGCCGAAGCCGGTGCCAAGCTGGACGCGGCGCAAGCCGAAGCCGAACTCGCGCTGGCTCGCCTGCGGTTGGCGGCAAGTTGGGGCAGCGTCACGCCCGACTACGGACCGGCGGTTCTCCACACCGCCAGCGCAGACCCGCCCATGGTGCCCGCAGCGGACACGGTGGCCCGGCGGTTGGAGGCCTCGCCCGCCCTGAGCCGCGCACGCATCGAAGTGCAGCGCCGCCAGGCAATCAGCGAGCTGGCACGCGCCCAGCAGACGCCCGATCTGACGGTGAGCGTCGGCATCAGGCGCGACGCGGAGTTGCGGCTCACCCAAGCGGTCATCGGTTTGTCGATGCCGCTGCCGGTGTTCGATCGCAACCAGGGGAATCTGCGGGAAGCGCTCAAGCGCGAAGACAAAGCGCGCGACGAGCTGTTCGCCGTCGGCCTCCTTTTGCGCACCTCGGTGTTGCAAAACACCAGCCGACTGGCAGCGGCGAGCGCCGAGGTCGTGATGCTGCGCGACACCGTGTTGCCCGGAGCGCAAAGCGCCTACGACGCCGCCACGAGGGGTTTCGAGTTGGGCAAGTTCAGCTTCCTCGACGTGC
The DNA here is from genome assembly GCA_031390425.1 of Rhizobacter sp. Taxonomy (GTDB): domain Bacteria; phylum Pseudomonadota; class Gammaproteobacteria; order Burkholderiales; family Burkholderiaceae_C; genus PBB1. Next base: position 15,459 of record JANMTL010000131.1, on the reverse strand, counting down.
TCGATGCACAACGCACGCTGTTGCAAGCCCGCTCCCACCATCTGCGTGCTCGCGGCGATGCGCTGCGTGCGGCCGTCGAAATCGATCGATTGCTGGGCGACGGCGAAAGCACGGTCGTGCCGTCAGCGACCCCCTCCCAGGAGTAAGCCATGAACATCGAATCCCCTTCCCCCGCATCCAAGTCCAAGTGGAGGCGAATGCTGCCGGTCGGCGTCGTTCTGATCGTCGCGCTGGTGCTCGGCTTCGCCATTCTGGGCAGCAAAAAGTCGGCACCGACCGGTGATGAGAACGGCCATGCAGCGCACGCCGACGGTGCGCATCACGATGCAAAAGCCAAAGGTTCTGAGCCCGCTGAACCTGCTGAAGCCGCCAAAGGCCCGCACGGCGGTCGGCTGTTCACCGCGGGCAGCTACGGGCTCGAACTGACGATTTTCGAGACCGGTGTCGAACCGCAATTCCGCGCCTACACCTACCAAAACGGCAAACCCACCGACCCGGCCGCCAGCCGGGTCACGGTGAGCGTGACGCGCCTCGGTCGCCCGCCGCAGGTGTTCGCCTTCGCCAAGGAAGGCGACTACCTCAAAGGCAACGGCGTGGTCGAAGAACCGCATTCGTTTGCGGTGACGATTGCAGCCGAGCACGCGGGCCAATCGCACCAGTTCACTTACGAGCAGATCGAATTCCGGGCGGCGATCAGCGACGCGCAGTTGAACACCAGCGGCGTGCAAGTGGCCGCCGCAGGCCCGGCGCGCATCAAGACGGCCTTGCAGTTGCAGGGCGAGGTGCGCCTCAACGAAGACCGCACGGTGCATGTGGTGCCCCGGCTCGGCGGGCTGGTGGAGTCGGTGTCGGTGAATGCCGGCGACAAGGTCCGGCGCGGCCAGGTGCTGGCGGTGCTGTCGAGTCAAGCGCTGGCCGACCAGCGCAGCGACTGGCTCGGCGCGCAGAAGCGGCTGGGCCTGGCGCGCACGACCTTCGAGCGCGAGAAGTCGCTGTGGGAGGGCAAGATTTCTGCCGAGCAGGATTACCTGCAAGCCCGCGTCGCATTGCAAGAAGCCGAGATCGCCGAGCAGTCGGCGCGGCAGAAGCTGGCCTCGCTCGGTGCCGTTGCATCGTCGTCGTCATCGGGCAACCTCACGCGTTACGAAATCCGCGCACCGATCGACGGCGTGGTCACCGACAAGCAGATCTCGGTGGGCGAAGTGGTCAAAGACGACGCCAACATCTTCGTCGTCGCCGACCTGTCGACGGTGTGGGTCGAGATGACCGTCTACGCCAAAGACTTGAACGCGGTCAGGGTCGGCCAGCAGGCCGTCGTCAAAGCGACGGCTTTCGAGGCGATGGCCACGGGCAACGTGTCCTATGTCGGCTCGCTGGTCGGCGAGCAGACGCGCGCAGCGAAGGCCCGCGTGGTGCTGCCGAACCCGCAGGGCCTGTGGCGTCCGGGCTTGCCGGTCACTGTGGAGTTGACTGCCGACGAGGTGGACGTGCCTTTGGCCATTTCGGTCGACGCGGTGCAAACGCTGCGCGACTGGACGGTCGTGTTCGGCCGCTATGGCGACCAGTTCGAGCCGCGGCTGGTGCAACTCGGCCGCAGCGACGGCAAGGTGGTCGAGGTGCTCGGTGGCCTGCAGGCGGGCGAGCGCTATGCCGCGAAGAACAGCTACCTCATCAAGGCCGACATCGGCAAGTCGGGAGCGAGCCATGACCACTGAACACTCACCGGTGGGCACGAGCACCGAGACACCGGGCCTGTTCGAAAAGCTCATCCGCTTCGCGATCGAGCAACGTTGGCTGGTGCTGCTGGCAGTGCTCGGCATGGCGGCACTCGGCGTCTACAACGTGCAGCGCCTACCGATCGACGCGGTGCCCGACATCACCAATGTGCAGGTGCAGATCAACACCGCCGCGCCCGGCTATTCGCCACTTGAGTCGGAGCAGCGCATCACCTTCCCGGTGGAAACGGCGATGGCGGGGTTGCCCGACCTGGAACAAACACGGTCGATCTCGCGCTACGGCCTGTCGCAAGTGACGGTGATTTTTAAGGACGGCACCGACATCTACTTTGCGCGCCAATTGGTCAACGAGCGCATCCAGGAGGCCAGGAATGCGCTGCCGCCAGGCATCGCGCCGACGATGGGCCCGATCTCGACCGGCTTGGGCGAGATCTACATGTGGACGGTGGAAGCTGCGCCCGGCGCGCTGAAAGCCGACCGCACGCCATACACGCCGACCGACCTGCGGGAAGTGCAGGACTGGATCATCAAGCCGCAGCTGCGCACCGTGCCCGGCGTCACCGAGATCAATTCCATCGGCGGCTACCGCAAGGAGTTTCAGGTCGCACCGCTGCCCGACAAGCTGGTCGCTCACGGCCTGAGCCTGGGCGATCTGGTCGCGGCGCTGGAGCGCAACAACGCCAATGTCGGCGCGGGCTACATCGAAAAGCACGGCGAGCAGAACCTGATCCGCGTGCCGGGGCAAGTCGGCGGCTTGGCCGACATCGCCGATATCGTCGTCGCCACGCGACAAGCGGTGCCGGTGCGCCTGCGCGATGTGGCCGAGGTGACGATGGGCCAAGAGTTGCGCAGCGGCGCGGCATCGCGCGACGGCCGCGAGGTGGTGCTCGGCACCGTGTTCATGCTGGTCGGCGAAAACAGCCGCACCGTCGCGCGGGCGGTCGACGCGAAGATGGTGGACATTCGCCGCAGCCTGCCGCTGGGCGTTGTCGTCGTGGCCCAGTACGACCGCACCGTGCTGGTCGACAAGGCGATCGACACCGTGAAGACGAATCTGCTCGAAGGCGCGCTGCTGGTCATCGCCGTCTTGTTCCTGTTTCTCGGCAACCTGCGCGCGGCGCTCATCACCGCGATGGTGATTCCGCTGGCGATGCTGTTCACCTTCACTGGGATGGTGACGAACAAGGTCAGCGCCAACCTGATGAGCCTGGGCGCGCTCGACTTCGGCATCATCATTGACGGCGCGGTGGTGATCGTCGAGAACTGCGTGCGGCGCCTGGCCCACGCACAGGCCGCAGCGGGCCGAGCGCTGACGCGCACAGAGCGCTTTCACGAAGTCTTCAAGGCATCGAAAGAAGCCCGCAGGCCGCTGCTCTACGGCCAGCTCATCATCATGGTGGTCTACCTGCCGATCTTTGCGCTGACCGGCGTCGAGGGCAAGATGTTCCACCCGATGGCGTTCACCGTCGTCATCGCGCTGCTCGGCGCAATGATCTTGTCGGTGACCTTCATCCCGGCGGCGGTGGCGCTTTTCATCGGCAACAAAGTCAGCGAAAAAGAGAACTGGCTGATGCGTTATGCCCAGCGCGGCTACGCGCCGATGCTGGGCTGGGCGATGCTGAACAAGCCGTTGGTGCTGACCACTGCAGCGGTGTCGGTGATCCTGAGCGGCTTGCTGCTCACGCGCATGGGCAGCGAGTTCATTCCCAGCCTCGATGAGGGCGACATCGCGATGCATGCCTTGCGCATTCCCGGCACCAGCCTGACGCAGGCGATGTCGATGCAAATCGAGCTGGAAAGCGCGATCAAGGCGTTTCCAGAAGTCGAACGTGTGTTCTCCAAAGTCGGCACCGCCGAGATCGCCAGCGATCCAGCGCCGCCCAACGTGGCGGACAACTTCATCATCATGAAGCCGCGTTCCGAATGGCCCGACCCGCGCCGCCCGAAGGCCGACCTGGTGGCCGAGATGCAAACCGCGGTCGAGAAGATTCCGGGCAACAAGTACGAATTCATCCAGCCGGTTCAGATGCGCTTCAATGAGTTGTTGTCCGGTGTGCGCAGCGACATTGCGGTCAAGGTGTTCGGCGACGACCTGGCCGCGCTCGCGGCCACCGGTGCCGAACTGGCCGCGGTGCTGGAGCGCATTCCCGGCGCGGCTGATGTGCAGGTCGAGCAGATCGCCGGGCTGCCGATCCTCACCATCGCCATCGACCGGGCGAAGGTGGCGCGGCTCGGCCTGAACGTGGCCGACGTGCAGGACGCTGCCGGCATCGCCCTCGGTGGTCGCGAGGCGGGCGCGGTGTTCGAGGGCGACCGCCGCTTCGACATCGTGGTACGACTGCCCGAGGGCCTGCGCACCGACATCGAGGCCATCAAACGCCTGCCAATTCGCCTGCCGAGTGATGATCCCGGAGGCCGAGCCGATTTCATCCCGCTCGGCGAGGTGGCCCGCCTGTCGGTGGCCCCCGGGCCGAACCAGATCGGCCGCGAAGACGGCAAGCGCCGCCTCATCGTCAGCGCCAATGTGCGCGGCCGCGACATCGGCTCGTTCATCGATGAGGCGCAGACCAGCATCGCCACCGAAGTGCGCTTGCCCACCGGCTACTGGACGGCCTGGGGCGGCACCTTCGAGCAGCTGCAATCGGCGACCGAACGGCTGCGCATCGTTGTACCGGTCGCGCTGTTGCTGGTGTTCTTGCTGCTGTTCGCGATGTTCGGCAACATCAAGGACGGTCTGCTGGTGTTCACCGGCGTGCCGTTCGCACTCACCGGCGGCATCGTCGCGCTGTGGGCGCGTGACATCCCGCTGTCGATCTCGGCGGGCGTCGGCTTCATCGCGCTGTCGGGCGTGGCGGTGCTCAACGGGCTGGTGATGATTGCGTACATCCGGTCGTTGCGCGAGGACGGCCTGCCGCTCGACCGTGCGATCAATGAAGGCGCGCTGACGAGGCTGCGACCGGTGTTGATGACCGCGCTGGTCGCGTCACTCGGCTTCATCCCGATGGCACTTGCCACAGGCACCGGGGCCGAAGTGCAGCGCCCGCTGGCAACGGTGGTGATCGGCGGCATCTTGTCGTCGACGGTGCTCACGCTGCTGGTACTGCCGCTGCTGTACCGGATGGCGCATGGCCGCGATGCGCCGGGCCCGTTGACAACCACTGGTCAGGCGGTCTCGGCAGCCGGCCCGATCTGAAGGCAGGCCTCAATCCACAGCGCCAGTTCGGCTTCGAGGTCGGGCACCTCGGCAATATCGAGGCCACGGACGAGGTCCCAGCTGCTGTCGTACCAACCGGGTCCCGCATCGGCTGGTCGGCTGGCCAGCGCACGCAGCGGGCTGGCCTGGGGTGGCATCGGCAGCGCCGCACACAGCGACAGGCAGACGATGGAACGGATGCCACGGTGGCAGCGCCGGGTAACTGAGGCGAAGGCGAACATGCGGGTCTCCTGGGCAGCGTCGAGCGGCGTGATCGACAGGCTCAGTGTTCCTGCGCCGACGCCGCACAGCCATCCCGCGGAGGGGTTGCGGCGAGCGTCTACGCAGTCCCCTTGCGACGGCCCCCGGTCGGGGGAGAGGGCACTACCCTCTCTTCAGGCCAGCGCCTCGCGGACGACTTCCGGATGCTTGCGTGCAATGCGAATGAGCGCTTTTGCCGCACCTGATGGCGCACGGCGACCTTGTTCCCATTCCTGCAGCGTGCGCTTGGAAATGCTCAACGCGGTGGCGAATTCGGACTGGCTGAGCCCTGCGCTTTGCCGCGCCTGAACAACTTCGTTGACTTCAACTTCCGTGACGCGAGCAAACTTGCCCGCCTTCATCTCGCGCACGGACTGCAGCAGCTTCAGCCCCAGTTCTTCCGCGGTGGGTGTCGCTGTCTTCGACTTACGAGTGGTCATCTTCGATCTCCATGCGAACCTGCCTGAGGATGTGGGCAGGAATGTTGTCCTTCGCTGCCTTCGGATAGACGAGCAGCATGCAAAGCTCACCGGCTGACAGGCGGGTGAAATAGATGACTCTGGCGCCACCTTGCTTCCCCATGCCTGTGCGAGCCCAACGAACCTTCCGACAGCCGCCACTGCCAGGGACGACGGTTCCTGCGTCCGGTTCGTTCGCGATCCACGAGAAAAACGCCAACCGTTCCTCGGTGCTCCAGAGCTTCGCCGCCTCAGCAACAAATGTCGGCGTCTCGTAGATCGCGAGCATGTCGCATTGTACGTCCGGGACGTATCAGCGAGGACAACGGTTTGGACGGCATTTGTGTGAGCTGCGGCTACTTGGGGGTGCCGTAGTTGTCGCGTCGAACTTCGTCGGCCAGATACCAATCGCCGACAGCGTCTAAATCGGATAGGCCCATCACTGGGGCATACATCACGCTCAACTTGTTTGTCGACAGCGCGTATCCGTAGCGATCCAAACCTAGACCCTTGTTCATCAACTTTATAGCTCTATCTGCAACCCTTTCAGCAATTATCGGAACAGATAAAAGATTCAGTTTCGCGCCAGAGTTCGCTTCGCTCAGCCTAGCGACAGAAACTACGGACAAGCCTTTGTAGTGTTGCGCGAACAAATAGCGAAGTCCCGAATCGTTGCGATTGACGTCTAGATTGGTTAGAACAACGCAATACTCGCCACCAACAGACTGGCTGCGGCAAACGGAAAAGCCTGCGTCGGCGATCTTTTGAAGGTCATGCTGACCCGAGGATCCAATCTCCGTATCTGGCGGCAAGGCGATCGGGACCGTAATCAATACTTCGAACTTGTGCTGTTCGGTCAATCGTGTCCGAAGCCTATTCAAAAACAACGAAGGAAAGCCATCGGTCGGCGTAATGATCAGTTGTCGATTGGTGCCAACGCCTGGCTGATTACCCAGGGGCGCTCGCTCTGGCAGGCACGCGCGAATCAAAACGACCGTTGCTACGAGTATCAACACACGGATCGCAAGCTTGGCCGCTGCAGGTGAGCGCAAGAGTGCAGTAATTTTCATTGATCTGTCGGTGCGAGGGCCTGTGTTGCGCCTAGCGTGTTCTCGGGGGACAGCGCGACATTGATGGATGCTCAGCCTTGCGGAATCACGCTCACCGACACGTCCATGCGCTGCATCATGCCGCCGCCCAGGATCACGCCGCGCAGCGGCACCACGTCGGCGAAGTCGGCACCCCATGCGAGGGTGATGTAGCGGCGGTCGGCGAGCTGGTCGTTGGTCGGGTCGAATTCGATCCAGCCGTGGCCCGGCAGGTAAGCCGCGACCCAGGCGTGCGATGCATCGACGCCCATCAAGCGCGGCCTGCCGGGCGGCGGATCGGTGAGCAGGTAGCCCGACACATAACGCGCCGACAGACCGAGTCCGCGCAGGCAGGCCAGCATCAGATGAGCAAAGTCTTGGCAGACGCCGCGGCGGTGTTGCATCACCTCGTCGACCGACGTGCTGACCGTGGTCGCACCGCTGTCGAACTCGAAGTCGGTGTGAATGCGGTGGGTCAGTTCGGCCAGCGCTTCAAACCACGGGCGATCGCTTTGCAGCGAGGGTTCGGCATACAGACGCGCGGCCTCGGACAGCGGCACCAGCGGCGTCGGTTCGGCCATGCGGGCGGCGTTCAAATCGTCGGTGCCGCCGTACGGTCGACGCAGTGACCCGCGCACCTGGTCGATCGTCGCCAGTGATGGCAGGTTGAGCACCGGCCGCTCCCCGACCTCGACCTGGCACTGCATGCGCACCCGCAACTGGCGGTGCGCGCCGTGCAGACCGAAATGCGAGATCGAGTTGCCGAAGCTGTCGGTCGCCTCATGGCGCTCGTCAGGCGGCGGATCGATCTGCACGCTGTGCGAGACCAGCCGTTGCCAGGGCAGCGCACGCGGCGTCAGGCGCCCGAGTTGCCACGACTGCGACACCGGCGCGGTGTAGGCATAGCGCGTCTCGTGCAGGACGGTGTAGCGGTCGAAGCCCCCGCCCTGCTGCTGACTCTGCTGTTGACTCTGACTTTGCTGCTGCGACATGGATTCGGCTTCACGCGACCAGCGACAGCACGCTGCGCGAGGCAGCGTGCGAGAAGAACTTCAGCGTCAACTCATCGGACACCGCCAGCGCGGCGCGTTGCAGTTGGGCGATCACGGCGGCCAAAGCGTCGCTCTCGGGATGCAGGTCGGCTGTGTCCAGGTTGCGCAGAGCGTGGTGCGCCGGGGCGAGCACGTCGCTGGCGAAGCGGCCATGGCTCAACTCCAGCTTGGCGACGTATTCGGCCAGCCCCTTGATCTGAAACGCGACCGAACGCGGGTTGACCTCGTCGCGCAGCAGCAAATCGAGCACCGGCAGCCACTCGGGCGCGACCAGGTAGCGCGAGCGGTAGGTGACGGTCGAGTCGGCGTATTCGAGCAACCAGTCCAGCCCGCTGGTTTGTCGATCACTGCGACCTTCGTTGACAGCGACCTGCAGCACATTGCACAGCGTGTGCAGCCGTTCGATGCGCCGGCCGATCGACAGGAAGCGCCAGCCCACGCCGCGCGTCATGCCGTCGAGCACGAAGCCCGACAGCGTGATCATCGAAGTCACCGCGCGATCGAGCCAGCCCATCGCCAGCGGCAGGCCGAGGCGGGTCGACGACAGGCCGCGCTGGAACACCGGGTCGGCGATCAACTGGTTGAGCGATCGCCAGTGGTCGGCCGACATCCGGTCGCGCAGGTTGAAGGCCACGCGCGACAACTGCTTGAGCCGCTCGCTGAGGCCTTCGTCGGGGTGCGTGGCCGCGCGCAACAGATCGGTGCTCGGGTGGTCGGTGCTGTCGATCAGCCCGAAGCGCTGGGCCAGGATCAGCGTCGGCGGCACGCCGCCGGTCTGCTCGCGCGAGTCGTCCAGCACATCGGCGATCGCCACGCGCAGCAGACGCGCCGAGGCTTCGCAGCGCTCGCCGTAGCGGCCGAACCAGAACAGGTTCTCGGCCGCACGCGACGGCACGTTGGCGCGCGACGCGACCAGGTCCTGCGGCTTGACGGTGCGGCTGAGCAGCGAGAACGAGGCGTTGACCGGCGCGTCGGACAGCACCCAGGTGTCTTTCGAGCGGCCACCGCGCTGCATCGCGATGACGCGGGAGCGGTCGTCGCCGGCCACGCGGGTCAGCCCGCCGGGCATCACGTGGTAGCCGTGCGGCGTGGCCACCGCGAACACGCGCAGGCCGACGGTGCGCGAGCTGAGCTGCTCGGCGCGCTCACCGCCACCGCCACTACCACTGCCACCGCCGCTACTTTGCTCCAGCACGGGCGCCTGCGAGACATGCACCCATTCCTGCGCCACATAGCGCTGCGGCCGGGCGGCAACGCGCTCGCGCAAGGCCGCGCGTTCCTTGGCCGACAGATCGGCGCCGAAAACCGCTGGCTCGTGTGCCGATCGTTCGAGCGGCTTGATGATCAGCTTGTCGAGGCGCCGCCAAGCGTCGTCGAGCGCGGCCGGTTCGCCCAGCCACCAGGTGGCGACCGACGGCAGGCGCAGCGGCTCGCCGAGCAACTGCTCGCTGAGCTTGGGCAAGTAGCCGAGCAGCGCGCCGCTTTCGAGCACGCCCGAGCCCAGTGCATTGGCCAGCAGCACGGTGCCGCGTCGTGCGCAGTCGGTCAGGCCAGGCACGCCGAGCGCCGAATCGGAGCGCAATTCGAGCGGGTCGCAGTAGTCGTCGTCCTGGCGCCGCAGCACCGCGTTGACGCGCTTCAGGCCTTCGACCGTCTTCATCCAGACGCAGCCGTCGCGCACCGTCAGATCGCTGCCCTCGACCAGCGGAAAGCCGAGGTAGCGGGCCAGCAGCGCGTGCTCGAAATAGGTTTCGTTGTACGGTCCCGGCGTCAGCAGCACCACCAGCGGATGAGGTCGTTCGCTGGTTCGTTCGGCCCCGCGATCGACCCCGTCTTTCGGCGCCCAGCGCAGCAGCGATTCGCGCAGCGCATCGAAGAACGAGGCCAGGTGCTGCACATGCAGCTCACGGAACATCTGCGGGAACACACGCGAAACCACCAATCGGTTTTCGAGCGCATAGCCCGCGCCCGAAGGCGCCTGCGTGCGATCGTTGACCACCCACCAGTGCCCGTCGGGCGAGCGCGCCAAATCGGCGGCGTAGTTGAACAGATGCACACCACCGGGCGGGCGGATGCCCTGCACCTGGTGCAAGTAGCCGCTGTGGCCGAAGATGATCGACGGCGGGATCGCGCCGGAACGCAGCAACTCCTGCGGGCCGTAGATGTCGCCCAGCACGCGGTTCAGCAGATCGGCGCGCTGCGCGATACCGGCGGCGATCTCGTCCCACTCGGTCGCCGACAGCAGCAGCGGCAGCGGATCGACCTCCCACAGGCGGTCGGCGCCCTTCGGGTCGGCGTAGACGTTGTAAGTGATGCCGTTTTCGCGGATCTCGCTTTCCATCAGCGCCAGCGTCTGACTGACCTCCAAGCGTTCTCGGCCGGCCAGCGAGCGGATGAACGCATCCCAATGCGGTCGAGGGCGCCCCGGCGCCGACAACAACTCGTCGTAGCGGCCTTCGACCGAGGCATAACCGGACAGCAAACGTTCCGACATTTCAAGCAACCGACTTCATATGACCGATTGTCATACGAGGGCGCCGCGTGTTCAGTCGGCGCTGGCAGCCCGGCGCAGATCGAGGGTGAACGGAAAGTCCGGGTTGCGTGCTTCCTTCGGTACCTGCATCGCTCCCGGCGTGTGGCTGGTGCGGAAGAAGCGGTTCAGGCGCCGTGCCTCGGCTTCGAACGCGTTGATCGGGAAGGTTTCGTAGCTCAAGCCTCCCGGATGCGCGACGTGGTACTGGCAGCCACCGACCGAGCGGCTCATCCAGGTGTCGAGCAAGTCGATGGTCAGCGGTCCGTGCGCATCGATGGTCGGGTGCAAGGCCGACGGCGGGTTCCAGGCCTTGTAGCGAACGCCACCGACGAATTCACCCAGCTTGCCGGTCGGCTGCATCGGCACGACGCGGCCGTTGCAGGTGAGCACATGGCGGTCGCCGACGAGGCCGGTGGCCTTGAGCTGCACCCGCTCGACCGACGAATCGACGTAACGGGCTGTGCCGCCGGCCGAGCTCTCTTCACCCATCACATGCCACGGTTCGAGCGCCAGCCGCATCTCGACCTCGACGCCCATCGAGGCGAAGTCACCCAGGCGCGGGAAGCGAAAATTCAAATGCGGCGCAAACCAGTCGGCTTTCAGCGCATAGCCGAACGCGTTCAGTTCCTCGACCACGTCACCGAGGTCTTGCCAGATGAAGTGCGGCAGCATGAAGCGGTCGTGCAGTTCGGTGCCCCAGCGCTTCAGTCGCGCCGGGCGGTACGGCTGCTTCCAGAAGCGCGACACCAGCGCGCGCATCAGCAACTGCTGCGTCAGGCTCATCCGGGCGTGCGGCGGCATCTCGAAGGCGCGCATCTCCAGCAGGCCGAGCCGACCGGTCGGGCCATCGGGCGAATACAGCTTGTCGATGCAGAACTCGGCGCGGTGGGTGTTGCCCGACACGTCGATCAACAGATTGCGCAGCAGCCGGTCGATCAACCATGGTGGGCAGTACGAACCCCCTTCGCGGGTGACGCGCTGCAATTCGGCAAAGGCAACCTCGAGCTCGTAGACCGAGTCGTTGCGCGCTTCATCGACGCGCGGCGCCTGGCTGGTCGGGCCGACGAACAGGCCCGAGAACAGATAGCTCAGCGCCGGGTGGTTGTGCCAGTAGGCGACCATGCTGGCCAGCAGATCGGGTCGCCGCAGGAACGGGGAGTCGGCCACGGTGGCGCCACCCAGCACGAAGTGGTTGCCGCCGCCGGTGCCGGTGTGGCGGCCATCGACCATGAACTTCTCGGTGGACAGCCGGGTATCATGCGCGCTTTGGTACAGGTGCGTCGTTTGGTCGACCAACTCGGCCCAACTGTGCGCGGGGTGCACGTTGACTTCGATCACACCGGGGTCGGGCGTGACGCGCAGGGCCGACAGGCGCGGGTCTTTCGGCGGCTCGTAGCCCTCCAGGATGACCGGCAGTTTCATCTCGGCAGCGGTGTCTTCGATGGCGGTGACGATCTCCAGGTAGTCCTCCAGCGCGGTCATCGGCGGCATGAACAAATACAGCCGACCGCCGCGCGGCTCGGCGCACAGCGCGGTGCGGGCGATCCAGGCGGCCGACTCGAATTTGTCCGGCGCGCGCAGGCTGCTGGCCGGTGAGCTGGCGGCCGCCTTGTCAGGGCCTTGTGCGGCGCGTGAGCGCTCGGCGAAACTGGCAGCGGCGGCTGCCGCGGAGGCTGCGGCGCTGGCTTCGGGCAACCCGTTGACCGAGCCATTGGCGGGCGCGTTGGCATACCGCAGCCGTCCATACGGCGGCAGCGGCACGAACGTCTGCGTCTGATCCAGCGGCTGCACCCAGGGCATGTCGCCTTCCTTGGCCCACGGCTGCGAATCGAGCGGCAGCCGATAGCCCAGCGGCGAATCGCCCGGCACCAAGTAGCAGCGCTCCGAGCGCAGGAACCACGGCCCGGTCGTCCAACGCGGATGGCCGTTGCTGCCGCGAGCCACCGGCAGCACATGGCCGACGACCTTGTCGAGCCCCTGGGTGAACACCTTGCTCAGGCGCTCGCATTCCAGCGGGTCGGACAGGCGCGCGTCGAACGGATCGACGTTGGTGGGCAGCTTGCGCGCGCGCCACAGGTGGTACCAGGTGTCTTCGTAGGCGGGGAACACATGCTTTGGATCGAGCGTCAGGCGGCGCGCGACGCTGCTCAGGAACTTGTGGGCGTGCGCGTCGGTGACCTCATAGTCCTTGCGCTCGTTGGCAAACAGTTCGGGATGCGTCCACACCGGCTCGCGGTCCTTGCGCCAGTACAAATTCAACGACCAGCGCGGCAGCTGCTCGCCCGGGTACCACTTGCCCTGGCCGTAATGCAGCAAGCCGCCGTGGCCGTATTTCAGCCGCAGCTTGTCCATCAGATCGGCGCTGAGAAGCCGCTTGGTCGGGCCCATCGCCTCGGTGTTCCATTCGGCGCCGTCGCGGTCGTCGACCGACACGAAGGTGGGCTCGCCGCCTTGCGTCAGGCGCACATCGTTCTTGCGCAAATCCACGTCGACGCGGTGACCGAGCGCTTCGATGCTGTCCCACTGCGCATCGGTGTAGGGCAGCGTGACGCGCGGCGCTTCCCAGACCCGGGTGACGCTCATCTTGTGCTCGAACTCGGTCTCGCAGTCGTCGATCGCGCCGCTGACCGGCGCCGCCGACGACGGGTCGGGCGAACAGGCCAGGGGGATGTGGCCTTCACCGGCCAGCAGGCCCGAGGTCGGGTCGAGCCCGATCCAGCCCGCGCCCGGCAGGAACACCTCGCACCACGCGTGCAAGTCGGTGAAGTCGACCTCGGTGCCGCTCGGGCCGTCGAGCGATTTCACGTCGCTCTTCAACTGGATCAGGTAGCCCGAGACGAAGCGCGCGGCCAAGCCCAGGTGCCGCAGGATCTGCACCAGCAGCCAGCCGGTGTCGCGGCACGATCCGGAGCCGTTGGCGAGCGTGACCTCCGGCGTCTGCACGCCGGGCTCCATGCGGATCAGGTAGCGGATGTCTTTTTGCAGCCGCTGGTTCAGCTCGACCAGGAAATCGTTGGTGTGCTTCTTCGTGCGCGGCACCGCTTCCACGTACTTCTCGAGCAGCGGCGTCAGCTCGCCCTTGTCCCTGTACGGTGCCAACTCGGCGGCCAGTTCGGCTTCGTACGCGAACGGGAAACTCTCGGCCGACGGTTCGAGGAAAAAGTCGAACGGGTTGAGCACCGACATCTCGGCGACCAGATCGATCTCGATGCGAAACGAGGTCGTCTTGTCCGGAAACACCAGACGTGCCAGGTAGTTGGACTGCGGGTCTTGCTGCCAGTTGACGAAATGCGTGGCCGGCTCGACACGCATCGAATAACTGAGGATGCGGGTGCGCGAATGCGGCGCCGGACGCAGACGCACGACCTGCGGACCCAGGTTGATGGGCCGGTCGTAGCGGTAATGCGTCACATGGTTCAACGCGACATGGATGGACATTCAGGACTCCACTGGCACGAGAAAATCACGGCTGATGCCCACGCCGAGCGTTCCCACACGTTCTAAGAATTGGGTGAGGTAGGCGTGCAAACCGGTCGCCAATATTTCGTCGATGCGGCCGTATTGCAGGTCGGCCCGCAGGCGGCCGGCGCGGCGCAGCGTTTCACTGGATTGCTCGTTGGCGATCATCGTCAGATTCGATAGAACCTCCTGGGTGCAAGCGGCCAACGAACGCGGCATGTCGGGGCGCAGGATCAGCAACTCGGCCACTTTCTCAGGCCGGATCACATTGCGGTAGACCTTGCGGTAGACCTCGAAACCCGACACCGACCGCAGGATCGCCGACCAATGATAGAAGTCGTACTCGATGTCGCGGCCGCTGCGCGGCTCGTCGCCTTGAGACTGGCTCTGCGATTGACTCATGCCGTCCGGGCCACCGAAGAATTCGGTTTCGACCGCATGGAATTTGACATCGAGCAAACGCGCCGTGTTGTCGGCCCGTTCGAGGAAGCTGCCGATGCGCAAAAAGTGAAATGCATCGTCCTGCAGCATCGTGCCTACGGTCACACCGCGCGACAGGTGCGAGCGGAACTTCACCCACTCGAACGCCGTGCCCGGGTCCTTCAGGAACGCGCCGTTGGCAACCATCCGCTGGAATTCGAGCCAGGTCTGGTTCTGGGTTTCCCAGACCTCGGTGGTCAGCGTGCCGCGCACCGCGCGGGCGTTCTCGCGCGCCGCCATCAGGCAGTTGCGGATGCTCGATCCGTTCTCCGGGTCGCTGACCATGTACTCCATGACGCTCTGCGCGGTGACCTTGCCGTAGCGCTTGGCGAAGTCGCCCGTCAACTCCGAGATGCTGAGCAGCCCTTTCCAGCCCTGCTCGGCCGCATCGGCGGATTGCGGCAGCAGCGAGGTCTGGTAATTGACATCGAGCATGCGCGCGGTGTTCTCGGCGCGCTCCATGTAGCGCGCCATCCAGAAGAGGTGATCGGCAGTCCTAGAAAGCATCTGAACTCTCCAAACCGGCAAGCGAAGCGAAGCCGTCCATCAAGCAACGCCCGCGGAACCGGCTTTGCCGGGCCGCAGGGTGGCGCCAACGGGCTGGCAGGCCCGTTAGCCCTCGGCAGCCGCAAGGCCCCTTCCGGGCCCTCGCGCGCGGCCTCGGCCCCTTGGGGGCAGGAGCGAAGCGACTGCGGGGCCTCATGCCTCCAAAACCCAGGTGTCCTTGGTGCCGCCACCTTGGGACGAATTGACGACGAGCGAACCTTCTTTCAGCGCCACGCGGGTCAGGCCGCCGGGCACCATCTGCACCGTCTTGCCGCTCAGCACGAAGGGACGGAGATCGATGTGACGCGGCGCGACGCCGGACTCGACGAAGGTCGGGCAGGTCGACAGCGCGAGCGTCGGCTGCGCGATGTAGCCGGCGGGATTGGCTTCGAGCACCGCGCGAAATTCGGCGATCTCGGCCTTCGTCGCTGCCGGCCCGACCAGCATGCCGTAGCCGCCCGCGCCGTGCACCTCTTTGACGACCAGTTCACCCAGGTTTGCGAGCACGTATTTCAGGTCGCCGGGCGCGCGGCACAGGTAGGTCGGCACGTTGTTCAGGATCGGCTTTTCGCCGAGATAGAACTCGATCATCTTCGGCACGTAGGGATAGATCGACTTGTCGTCTGCGACACCAGTGCCGATCGCGTTCGACA
>JANMTL010000097.1:0-3043 GCA_031390425.1 Rhizobacter sp. | reverse complement strand
TCAAGGGCCAAGACCTGGGCAGCGCCGCCCTGAACGAAGCGCGCGAGGCCTGCGAGGCGAAGGACTACGCCGCCTATCTGGGCGCCGTTGAAAAGCACGACATCAAGACGCGGCAGCTCTACGAGCAGCGTCCGAGCAGTCGCTACGCCGAAGAAATCACGAAGGCGATTCGTGGCCTGTGGGCTAGCGCCATCGACACGCCAGTGGCCTTCTCGCTGACCACGCGCACCGAGACTTTCTGCATTCAACCGAAGCCGAAGAAGCACGACGACGCTGCGACTTCCGCCCCTTGGACTCGATTCAATAACTGCGCGACCCCTGAGAAATCAACGGGTTACGTGAACGCAGCAAACGAGCAATCGGACAGTCCGCCGGACTGGTACCGCGAGGCGGGTCGACGACGACCGCCCATCACCGCCGGGCCCGCATTCGCGGTCGCCTGATCCCCTCAACCACGGAGAAATCGACATGTTGAACCCCTCGAAAATCGAGGGGCTGGCCGAAGGCTTGCCCCTCACACACAGCGCCTACATCGCGGCCTGTGCATCGATGACCACCAAGCATGGCGGGCGCCATCGCCCGTGGGTGCAGATTCGCAAGCGCGACCCCGGTGGGTATGCGGTGCACTGCGGCCAGGTGGTCGAGCTGGATGCAGGAGCTGCCGACGAGTGGTTCAAGGTCAACACCTGCATCGGTTCGATGTGGGGAGCCAGCCGCAACGTCCGAATGTGCTCAGGCGACGGGCGCTGCACTTGCGAACCCTGCGACCCGCAGCAGGAGGCGAGATGCTGAACCGCCTCCCCGCCCACATACCGCCGCTGTGGATGCTGATCGACGACATCGGCAACCCGCCACCGAAGCGCATCGCCAAGGCCCTGGGCGTCACCGAGCGCACGGTGACGCAGTGGATTCGAACGGACGCTGCGCCCCGCCCGGTGATGCTGTCGTTGTACTGGCTGACTCGCTGGGGTCAGTCGGCAGTGCACTGCGAGGCGCACAACGCGGCCGTGATGCACGCGGGAATGGTGGGTTGTCTGCGCCGGGAAATCGAGCTGTTGAACGCCCGACTCGATCGCCTGGGACGCATCGCCGATTTCGGTGCAGCGAACGATCCGGCGCCGAACGTGGCATTGCCGACGGTGCGCCCTCCGCCGCGCGCGATACCGGTGCGAGCGCCGACCAGCACCAAGCAAACCAAGCCATCAACCAACAAGCAAACCGCCGGTTGACCCAGCATCCATGCGGGTCTCCGGTTCAACGAGAGGTTTCACCATGCAGACATTTCGACGCGTCAACAAGCCCAACGGCTCGAAGCTGGAAAGCGGCTTCCGACTGATCCCCGTGTTCTCGATCGACCACAACGCGAAGCGACTTCGCCACCACATCGAGGCCGCGATGAAGCGCAACGAGTACCACCAACGGTGGGCGCGCCGCTCACGGTTGAAGAAGCGAATCCGCGCTCGCGCTGCGTCAGGTGGTACGCGATGAACGAGCTGTTTCTGACCCCGGGCGAACTGCGCGACTTGACCGGCTTCAAGGCGCCGCACTGCCAGGTGCGATGGCTCGAACGCAATCGGTGGCGCTTCGTGCTGACCCGGCGCCACGCACCGCGTGTCGCTCGCGAGCACTTCAACGACAAGATGGGCTGCGGCCCTCGATCCATGACGAGCGCCGACGCGATCAATCTCGCTGCCTCCGTCGAACAGCCGAACTTCGCGGCCATCGGGCGGCGCTGACCATGGGACGGCGCCGAACTCTCAACAAGGGGCAAGACCTGCCGCGCAGCCTTCACCTGCGGGGTGAACGGTACTACCACGTCACCAGCACGAACCCGAGGAAGTGGACAGCGCTAGGAACCGACCGCGCCCGCGCGCTTCTCGAATGGGCGCGCATCGAGGGCAGCGAAATCGACCCGAGCGTCCGCATCTTCGACGTGATCGCCATGCGTTACGAACGCGAGGAGATTCCCGGCAAAGCGGCGCGAACTCAGAAGGACAACCTGATCGAGCTGGATCGACTGCGCGCGGTGTTCGGAAAGGTGCTGATCGAGTCGATCAAGCCGCACCACGTGCGGGCCTACCTCGACAAGCGCGGCGAGCAGGCGAAGGCCCGCGCGAACCGGGAGAAGGCGCTGCTGAGCCACCTGTTCAACAAGGCGAGGGAGTGGGGCTACACCGACGCGCCGAACCCGTGCCAGGGCGTGAAGGGCTTCACCGAGTCCGGGCGCGACCGCTACGTGACCGACGCCGAATTTCAAGCGGTGTGGGAAAAGGCAGACTCGACCTTGCAGGACGCGATGGACATCGCCCTGCTGACCGGCCAGCGCCCCTCCGACGTGCTGAAAATCATGCGCGCCGACATCCGCGACGGCGCCTTGCTCATCACGCAGAACAAGACCAAGGCCAAACGCGCGATCGACATCGTGGGCGATCTGGCCATCTTGATCGAGCGCATCAACGCGCGCCAGCGTGAGCGATACAGCGCCTTCCTGATCCAGGACGACAACGGGCGGCCGTTGAGCCTGCACGCGATGGAGGCGCGCTTCGACAAGGCACGCAAGGCCGCAGGGGTGCACTTCCAGTTCCGTGACATCCGCGCCAAGACGGCCAGCGATACGGGCGACCTGGGGCACTCACAGCGGCTGCTCGGGCACAAGAACCGGGACATGACCGAGTCCTACGTGCGCAAGCACATCGGGCAGCGCGTGAAGCCTCTCAGGTGACCCTCCGGCCAGGTCAAGCGGGGTTCAGGGGCGGAGCCCATGAGAGAGGAAGCGAAGCGACGGGAGCGGGCGCGAGGATCGCGCTTCCACGTCGAGTCAGTCAGTGGCAGCGGTCGCCCTCGTGCGCAGGTGTCACGACGCGGGAAATGTTGGTGGTCACGCTGGGTTCAAAACGCGGCCTCAAGACCGTATTTTGTAGACGACCCACCGGATTTGTAGACGAGGCCCAACGGGCGAAAAGCCCGCGAACCCGCATGAATGTTGGAGGCGCGGCCCAGAGTCGAACTGGGCTGGGCGGATTTGCAATCCGCTGCATAACCG
>JANMTL010000077.1:0-9849 GCA_031390425.1 Rhizobacter sp. | reverse complement strand
CCGGCACCACCGAAGCCGGCCGGCCGAGTCGGCGCATCGGTTTCGAGCTGGCCAACTTCTACCGCTTGTCGGATTGGCTGACCGTCGATGCCGACATCGCCTACGCGCGCGCCCGTTACCGCAACAGCGCGCCCGGGGGCCGTCGCATCCCGGGTTCGGTCGAAGGCGTGGCGTCGCTCGCGCTGGCGATCGACAACGTCGGCCCGTGGTTCGGCGCGCTGCAATTGCGCTATTTCGGCCCGCGCCCGCTGCTCGAAGACAACAGCGTGCGTTCGAAGAGCACCGCCAGCCTGAACGGGCGCATCGGCTTCAAGATCAGCCCGACCGTGAAGGTCGAGCTGGAGGGCTACAACCTGACCGACCGCAAGGATTCGGCGATCGACTACTACTACGGCTCACGGCTGCCGAGCGAAGCGTCTGGCGTCGCCACCGACGACATCCACTTCCACCCGCTCGAATCGCGCTCGTTCCGGGTCAGCCTGATCGTGGTGTTCTAGGATTCACGGCGTCAGGCCGCTGCCCGATCGGCATCGGCCGGTTCGCGCAAGGGGTCGGCACGCGACAGATCGGCCTTCGGGTCTTCCGCTGCGCGTGGCGTTTGTCGACGATCCCAGTCGAAAAAGCGCGCCACCTCGTCGCGCCGGGTCATCGTGTCGGTCTCGCCGAGCGCCATCAGCTCCTGCGTGTACGGGGCTTCGAACAGCAGGTAGCTGGCGAGCGCCGCACCGCGCGCCTGTGTGCCTTCACCCGACACGCCGACACCGCGCAGCAGCGCGCGGATCGCGTGCGGCAGGCTGCCGAGATGCCGCGCGGCGATGTCGTCGAGGCGCTGGCTGGGTGCGATCACCAGCACGTCGATCGGCCGCAGCCCGCTGTGCGATCGCAGCTCGGGCGGCAACAGCGCGAGGGTGCGGTTGATGCGCTGCAAGCGCTCGATATCAACCGCCAGCGCATCCAGAAAGATGTTCGACAGCGCATGGCCGGCGATCTGCGCCAGGTTCGGGTACTCGCTGCTGCCGACCCGGCCTTCGAAGGGCAGCGCCGGTTCGTGCATGCGGCCGGCACCAATGATCAGGATGCGTTCGGCGCCCAGATGCACCGCGGGCGAGATGGGGGCCGACTGGCGCATCGAGCCGTCGCCGAAATACTCGCGCCGTCCATTGAGGCCCAGCTCGACGGCGGGGAACACGAACGGAATCGCCGACGACGCCAGCAGGTGATCGATGGTGATCGGCTGGCGCATCGCCACGCGCTGCGAACGGTTCCAGGGCAAGGTGTCGGCCAGCGCGTCGTAGAAGGTCACGTGCAGGCCCGAGCCGTAGCCCGAAGCGGTGACCGCCAGCGCCTTCAGGTGGCCGCCGCGCAACATCTCTGGCAGCCGCAGCACCGGAACCAGCTCGGCCAGCAGCTCGCGCAGGGGGCTGTTGTCGAGCAGCGACTTGGGGCGCGCGCGCCGCCACTTCGCGAGCACCCAGCCCACCGACAGCATCGTCAGCCAGCGCGCGCCGGTGCGGATGACACCGAGCGAGTCCGCCAGGTACACCTGCTCGGCGTGAAAGCCCGACCAGGTGCCGACCAGCGTGGCGACCGCGCCATCGACATCGTCGGCACGACATGCCAGCGCAGCGGCATTCATCGCGCCGGCGGAGGTACCAGCGATCACGTCGAACGGGTTGCGCGTGCCGCCGCAGCAATCGCGGCGGATGCGCATCAGCGCCTTCAGAACGCCGACCTGATAAGCGGCGCGCGCCCCACCGCCGGTCAGGATCAGGCCGGTGACAGGGGGCGTGTCCATCCGCATCAGTCTGTCATCCCTGGGGTTGTCCTTACAGTGGATCAAAGTGGCTTTCAGGGGCCTTTACTTGCCGTCGGTGCGCCCCGCGCTTGTACAGTGAATCGGCTTGCGATTTTCTGTCGCTCACTTCACGGACTCACGATGCTCGACCCGCTCGAACACACCGCACGCCGCGCCGCACCGGCCGTCGATCAATGGGCCGTGCGCGGCGTGGTCGAACGATCGGAATTGCTGACGGTGCGCCAGCAGGTGGCACAAGCGCCGAGCCGCCGGGTCGATGTGGGCGTGATGGTGACCGTGGTCGATGGCGGAGGGCTCGGCTATGCAGCCACGTCGGACGCCAGTGAAGCCGGTCTGCACCGCGCGTTCGGCGAGGCGACCGCGCTGGCACGGGCTGTGGCGGGCCACGCGGTGTTCGATGCGCGCCAACTGCCGCGCGTCACCGCACGCGGCCGCTACGAAAGCACCGTCGAGCAGCCGGTGGCGACACAAGGCCTGAAGCAGCGCCTGGCGATGCTGTCCGAAACGAATGCCGGCCTGCTGATCGATGCACGCATCGTCGATTCGATGGCGCGCCTGCACATCATCGACACCGAGCAGCTCTTCATCACCGGCGACGGCGCGCGCATCGCGCAGCGCTGGAGCGTCGCGATGCCACACCTGCAAGCCACCGCACGCGTCGGCAATGTGGTGCAGACGCGCTCGGGTGCAGGCCAGTACGGCGGCCACTGCCAGCAAGGCGGACTCGAGGTGCTGGAGCGCACCGGCTTTCACCGCAACGGCCGACTCGTCGCCCAAGATGCGATCGATCTGGCCAGTGCAGCGTCCTGCCCCAGCGGCACAATGGAGTTGATCCTGATGCCGGACCAGATGATGTTGCAGATCCACGAATCGATCGGCCACCCGCTGGAGCTCGACCGCATCCTCGGCGACGAGCGTTCGATGGCCGGCACCAGTTTCGTCACGCTGGACATGTTCGGCCACTACCGCTACGGCAGCGAACTGCTCAACGTCACGTACGACCCGGGCTGCGCCGGTGAACTGGCCGGCTTCGCATTCGACGATGACGGCATGGCGGCCGAGCGCGCCGACATCATCCGCGACGGCCTGCTGCTGCGGCCGCTGGGCGGCGCGCTGTCGCTGATGCGGGCGCAAGCCGCGCGGGCCGATCTGCAAGGCGTGGCGACGACCCGCGCCTGCAGTTGGAACCGCCCGCCGATCGACCGGATGAGCAACCTCAACGTCGAGCCGGGCACGTCGACGCTGGACGAGATGATCGCGGGCATCGAGCACGGCGTGCTGATGCGCACCAACCAGTCGTGGAGCATCGACGACTCGCGCAACAAGTTCCAGTTCGGCTGCGAACACGGCCAGATGATTCGCCACGGTCGGCTCGCCGAGGTGGTGCGCAACCCGAACTACCGCGGCATCAGCGCGACCTTCTGGCGCTCGCTGGTGAAGGTCGGTAACGCGGACAGCTTCGAGGTGCTGGGCACACCGAACTGCGGCAAGGGCGACCCGTCGCAGATCATCCGCGTCGGCCACGCATCGCCAGCCTGCCAGTTCAGTGATGTCGACGTGTTCGGGGCGACGGGATGACCGCACTGACTCAATCGGCCACCTTCGATGCATTGGCCGACCGGCTGTGCACCCCGGCGCAAAGCAGCGACGGCCGCGTGCTGCGCATCAGCCTGTACCTCGCGGCCGAGTCGTCGCAGTTCGTGCGCTTCAACCACGCGCAGGTGCGGCAGGCCACGCAGGTGCTGCAGGGCGATCTGACGCTGGCGGTGGCCACCCTGGTCGACGGCGGCGGTCGGCGCATCGAGACCACACGCAGCCTGACCGGCGAGCTGGCGACCGACATCGCAGCGCTGCTGCAAGACCGTGCGCAACTGATCGCCGACCTCGCCTTGGTCCCCGACGATCCGTACCTGCTGCTGCCCGACGCGGTGACGTCCAGCCACCGGCACGACATCGGCGTGCTGCCGGTGGCCGATCATCTGGTGCGCACGGTCGCGCACGTGGCGGCAGGCCTCGATCTGGTCGGACACTGCGCCAGCGGTGCGGTGGTGCGCGCGTTTGCCGACAGTCGCGGCCAGCGCCACTGGCACCACGTCGAGACCTTTCACTTCGAGTGGTGCCTGGTGGCGTCCGGCGACAAATCGGTGAAGTCTGTCTACACGGGCACGCACTGGGACGATGACGCTTTCGCGCAGCGCGTGGCCGACAGCGCGAAGCAACTGCCGCTGCTGGCCCACCCGCCGCTCACGCTGGCGCCTGGGGCCTATCGCGCGTACTTCACGCCGACCGCGATGAGCGGGCTGCTCGGCGTCACTGCGTGGAGCGGCTTCAGCGCGAAGGCGCGGCGCACCGGCACGTCCAGCCTGTCGAAGCTCGAACGCGGCGAGGCGTTTCTGCATCCCGGCATCTCGATCTCCGAAGACGCCGCCCGCAGCGCGGCACCGGCCTTCACCGAAGAAGGCAGCCTGCGGCCAACGCTCATCGGCCTGATCGAGCACGGGCGCGCCACCGGCACGCTGAACTCGACCCGTTCGGCGCGCGAATACGGCATCGAAGCCAATGGCGCCGATGTGCACGAGTACCCGGTCGCACTCAGCCTCGCGCCCGGCACGCTGCCTGCGGCCGACGCGCTGGCCGCGCTCGACACCGGCCTGTACGTCAGCGACCTCTGGTACCTGAACTACTCGGACCGCGCCGAATGCCGCCTGACCGGCATGACGCGCTTTGCCTGCTTCTGGGTCGAAGGCGGGAAACTCATCGAACCACTGGACGTGATGCGCTTCGACGACTCGTTCTTGCGCATGTTCAGCAGCGGACTGATCGGGCTGACCGATGCGGCCGAGCTGATCTCGGCCGGCCGGGTGATGCGCGAGCGGCCACTCGGTTCGATGTGGACGCCGGGTGCGCTTGTCGAAGGCTGGCAGTTGACGCTTTGACGCAGCCAGGAATCTGCCGCTCTCCTCCTCAGAACTCCATGTCGAGCTCTTCGATGTCCTCGAGTTCTCGCTTTGCGGCAGCGATCCATTCCTTCATTTCGGGCATCGCCATCACCGTCTGGCAGTAATGGATCGCGGTTCGGTCCAGCTTGACGTGGTAGGTCAAGAAACGCGTGACAACCGGCGCGTACATCGCGTCGGCCATGCACGGTTGTGCACCAAACAGGAACGGGCCGCCGTACTGGGCGATGCACTCACGCCAGATGTTGGTGATGCGCTCGATGTCGCCCTCGGCGCGCGCCCACACCTTGTAGCCGGGGAAATTGCCCTTCAGGTTCATCGGCAGCGCCGAGCGCAGGCTGCTGAAGCCCGAATGCATTTCACCGCAGATGGCGCGGCAGTGGGCCCGTGCAGCGATATCGGTGGGCAGCAGACCGGCCTTCGGTTTGATCTCGTTGAGGTACTCGCCGATGGCCAGCGTGTCCCAGACCCTGATGCCGCCGTGGGTGAGGCAGGGCACCAGGATCGACGGCGACAGCAGCAGGATTTCCTTGCGCGCATTCGCATCGTCCGGCGCCACCATGACCTCGTCGAAATCGAGTCCGGCGAGCTTGGCCATCAACCAGCCGCGTAGCGACCACGACGAGTAGTTCTTGCTGCTCAGCGTGATGCCGGCTGACGCAGGCGCTTTGACGGCTGCACGCGGTGGCGTGATGGTGCGTTTGGGTTTCGGTGCCACCGCAGTGCTGCGCGGTCGGGTCTTCAGTGCAGTGGCCATGGGCGCTTCTCCAACGGAACGTTATGCTCGGAATCGAGTGCAAGCGTTGTGCCAGTCGACGGCACCCAATCATGGCACGACGTTTGTGAAACAGCTCGCAGACGGAGCACAGACGCCCCGCTGGCGCAGGAGTTGCAAGAGTGACCGACACGGCAAGTTCTTGGGGGGAATGGATGATGTACGAGGCTTACCAGGCGCAAACGGATTTGATGTGGCCGTTGCGCACCTTCACCAAGGCGGCGCTTCCCTTGTTGAAGGACGACACCTACGGCTGGAGCCGTTGGATGCCCAACCGCAAGCTGGCGGCCGCGTGGGAGGTTTTCGGGCTCAGCGAAGTCACCCACAAGCGGCGCCCGTTCGCGATCGACCAGGTCAGTGTCACCGGTGTCGATGAACCGGTGGCGATCACGGAAGTGGTGGCCCACGTTGCACCGTTCGCCACGCTGCTGCACTTCAAAAAGGGAAAACTCAACGCCAAGTTGCACCCCAAGGTGTTGATCGTGGCGCCGATGTCGGGCCACTTCGCGACGCTGCTGCGCGAGACCGTGCGCACGATGCTGGCCGACCACGATGTCTACATCACCGACTGGCACAACGCGCGCGATGTGCCGATGTCCGAGGGTGGCTTCGGGCTCGACGAGTACACCGAACACATCATCGATTTCCTCACCGTCATGGGGCCGGGGTCGCACCTGATGGCGATCTGCCAGCCCTGCGTGTCGGCGCTGGCTGCCACGGCCGTGATGTCGGAAGACCAACATCCCGCGACGCCAGCCAGCCTGACGCTGATGGCCGGCCCGATCGATTGCCGTATCAGCCCGACGGCGGTCAACCAGCTCGCGATCACCAAGCCGATCGAGTGGTTCGAAGCCAACCTGATCGGCCGCGTTCCGCTGCGCTATGCGGGTGCCGGGCGACGCGTGTACCCCGGCTTCGTGCAGTTGACCGCCTTCATGAGCATGAACAAGGACCGCCACGTCAACTCCTTCAAGGAGCTGTACCAACTGCTTCAGAAGCAGGAGGTTGAAGGCCTGGAAAAAGCCGAGGTCACGCGCACCTTCTACGAGGAGTATTTCGCGGTGGCCGACCTGCCGGCCGAGTTCTACCTGGAGACAGTGAAGGCGGTGTTTCAGGACCACGCGCTGCCGAAGGGTGAGTTGATGTATCGCGACCGCGTCGTCAAACCGTCAGCCATCCGGCGCACGGCCTTGCTGACGGTCGAGGGCGAACGCGACGACATCTGCGCGGTCGGCCAGACTCTGGCCGCGCACGACTTGTGCACCGGCCTGCGCGACTATCTGAAAACCCACTACGTGCAGGCCGGCGTCGGCCACTACGGCGTGTTCAGCGGGCGGCGCTGGAACCAGAACATCTACGCGGTGGTGCGCGAGTCGATCCACACGGCGCAGGCGTCGCTGTAGCGATCAGCGACCCTCAGCGCCCGCAATCGCCACACTGGCGACGCGCACATCGCCGCACTGCGCTCGGTGGCGCAGCGCGTGATCCATCAGCACCAGCGCCAGCATCGCCTCGGCAATCGGCGTCGCGCGGATGCCGACGCACGGGTCGTGGCGACCGAAGGTTTCCACGGTGGCTGGGTGGCCTTCCAGGTCGATGGACTGGCGCGGGCTGCGGATCGAGCTGGTCGGCTTGATCGCGATCGACACGGTGATGTCCTGACCGGTCGAGATGCCGCCGAGCACCCCGCCCGCGTTGTTGCCGCGAAAGCCCGAGGGTGTCAACTCATCGCCGTGCGTGGTGCCGCGCTGCGACACACTGGCGAAGCCAGCGCCGATCTCGACACCCTTGACCGCATTGATGCCCATCATCGCGTGGGCGATGTCCGCATCGAGCTTGTCGAACAGCGGCTCGCCCCAGCCCACCGGCACGCCGTGCGCGGCGATCTCGATGCGCGCGCCGCACGAATCCCCGGCCTGGCGCAATTCGTCCATGTAGGTTTCGAGCCGGGTGATGTCGGTGAGGTTGGCGGCAAAGAAAGGGTTGTTGGGCACGTGCTCGAAAGCCTCAAACGGAATCTCGATATCACCCAGCTGCGACATGTGGCCTGTGAACGTGATGCCGTGGTGTTCGCTCAGCCATTTCTTCGCGACCGCACCGGCCCCGACCATCGGCGCCGTCAATCGAGCCGACGAGCGGCCGCCGCCGCGCGGATCGCGCAGGCCGTACTTGTGCCAGTAGGTGTAGTCGGCGTGGCCGGGACGGAAGGTCTGCAGGATGTTGCCGTAATCCTTGCTGCGCTGGTCGGTGTTGCGGATCAGCAGGCAGATCGGCGTGCCGGTTGTCTTGCCCTCGAACACGCCCGACAGGATCTCGACCGCATCGGGCTCGTTGCGCTGCGTGACGTGGCGGCTGGTGCCGGGTCGGCGGCGGTCGAGCTCGGGCTGGATGTCGGCTTCACTCAGCGTCATGCCGGGCGGGCAGCCATCGATCACGCAACCGATGGCGGGGCCGTGCGACTCACCGAAGTTGGTGACGCAAAACAGGTGGCCGAGGGTGCTGCCGGACATGGCGACGGGCTTTCGATGAGTGCGGGTGCGACGGCGGAAAAATCGATCAGCCGGTTGGGGTGGCAAGCATAGCGGTCAAAAAAACACCGCCGGTCGGCGGTGCATGAACCAGCAACCAGGCAGGCCAACCGTTCAGGCAGCCGCTGGCGTGCGTCAAACGCTCGGCGATCCGCCCGCAGTGGCGTCAGCCGACGCCGGGTTCTCGGCCGGCCAGTCGCGGATGTAGGCTTTGAGCATGCGGTTCTCGAAGTCCTGCGAATCGACCACCGCCTTGGCGACGTCGTAGAACGAGATCACGCCCATCAGCGTGCGCTGCGTCATCACCGGCATGTAGCGCGCATGCCGACCCAGCATCATGCGGCGCACCTCGTCCATCTCGGTGTCGGGTGTGCAGGTCAGCGGGCAGTCGTCCATCACGGTGCGCACGATCAGCGTTCCGACGTTGCCGCCATTGCGAACGATGGCCTGGATCACCTCGCGGAAGGTCAGCATGCCGGTGAGTTCGCCGTGGTCCATCACGACGAGTGAGCCAATGTCCTTGTCGGCCATGGTCTTCAGGGCCTCGGACAAGGGCGTGTCGGATGGCACGGTGAACAAGGTGCCGCCCTTGGCGGTCAGGATCTGGGAAACCTTCATCTGGTTCTCCTCGAAGGAGCCTTCAATCCACTCAATATAGACGCAATGACACGGTGCCGACAGTCTCGAAAACCACGCCCGGCGTCCCGGCGAGATCGAGCCGGAGCATCACTCGCCCAGCAGCTCGCGCAGCGTCATCCGGTCGAAACGGGCTTGTTGCCAAAAGTGTGTGAGCGACGGCGACGGGTCCAGCAAGGTCGATGCCACCAGCGGCTGCGCCGGCGTGCGATCAAGATCGCACAGCAGCACATGGCGGGCGGCGCCGGGCTCGTCGAGTCGACCCACCCAAGCGATGCCGACCAGGGTGTCGAGCACGGGCGCGATCTGCAGCGGGTCGGTGTTCAGCGCCTGTGCGATCTGGTGCGCGTTCAGCCCTCCCCCGCCCGCTTGCCGAGCCTGCGCCAGGCTGCGCAACACCGCCACCGCCAGCTCGAATCGATGGCCGGGCAGGTGGCTGCGCTGGACCACCCGCAACTGCAGCGTCGGCGCATACGCGGCGATCACCGCCCCCAGCAGCACGACAACCCATCCGAGATACAGCCAGATCAGGAAGATTGGCACGATGGCGAAGGCGCCGTAGATCGTCGCGTACACCGGCACTTGCGTCAGATACCAGCCCAGCGCCCGCTTGGCTAATTCGAAGCCGATCGCGACGAACAGCCCACCGGCCAGTGCGTGGCGCCAGCGCACATGGATGTTCGGTACGTAATAAAACAAAGCCGCCGGGCCGAACGCCTGCAACGTGAACTCGGCCATCTGCAGCAGCGCGCTGATGCCGCCCGGCAGCCCACCGACGAAGCCGCGTGAGGCGGAAATCGCATACGACGTCACGGACAAGCTGACACCCAGCAGCAGCGGTCCCAGCGTCGCAGCGGCCCAGTACACGAGCACGCGCTGCGCAATCGGACGCGAGTTGCGCACGCGCCAGATCGCGTTCAGCGTGCGATCGATGGTCAGCATCAGCGCCAGCGCGGTGACCCCCAGCAGGATCAGCCCGACCGCGCCCAGCCGCTTGGCCTTGCCGGCAAACTGGGTAAGCGCTGCGAGCACCGGTTTGGCGATGCCATCGGGCACCAACGCTTGCACAAAGTACTTTTCCAGCGAGCCTTGGAAACTGGAGAACATCGGGAAGGCGGAGAACACCGCGAGCATCAC
>JANMTL010000059.1:0-3742 GCA_031390425.1 Rhizobacter sp. | reverse complement strand
CCTGCGCAAAAAAGCTGACGCGCAGCTCTTCGAGCAGCCAGCGCAGCTCCTGCAGCCGCGCGTCCGTCGCGCCCTTGCGCTCGGCCACCAGGCGCCAGTAGCGCTGCTCCTGCGGCCGCAGCTCGGCCAGGCGCGCGGCATCACGTGCCGGGTCAGCGCGCCACTTCTCCAGCCGCAGGGTGATGGCCTTCAGGTAACGCGGAAAGTGCTGCAGTTGCGCCCAGGGCGTAGTAGTCAGAAAGCGTTTGGGCACCAGGCGCTGCAGTTGCTGGGCCGCGTCCTGGGAGGCCTCGGCGGCGTTTTTTGTGTCCTTGATCTTGCGCTGCGCGGCCGCGAACTCGACCAGGATGGTGGCCGCCAGCCGGGCCACCTCACTGGCGATCAGGGTCAGGCGCCCGCGCCCGTCGTCGACGCGTTTTTTGAAATCTGTCTCGTTGGTCGGCAAGGGCTCCTGCAGGAAGGCACGGTCCAGCGCCACCTCGATGATCTGCTCGCGCAGTTCTTCCAGCGTGCCTCCCCCCGAGTTGTCGGCCGCGCGCCCGACCAGCATGTAGGCGGTGGCCATTTTCTGCAGGTCGGGCAGGTTTTTCTCGAGGTACTTCAGCGCGTCCCTGATCTGCAGCGCGAACAGCCGGCGCAGGCCGGCGCGGTGTTTGGCCGTCGCCACGTCGGGCTCGTCAAACACCTCGATGGTCACCGCGTCGCCCAGGTCAATCAGCGCCGGGAAGCCGATCAGGGTCTGTGTGCCCTTGCTGATTTCCATCAGTTCCGGCAGTTCGCCAAAGCTCCAGCCGGTGTAGCGCTCGGGCGTGCGGGCCGACGGCGCCTTCTGGTTTGCTATGTTTTCAGGAGCTGACAGCCCTTGCGCGCCGTGGGCTGGAGGCCGATTTGATGTCAAATCTGGAGCCGCGTCGGGCGCTGTGCGGGTTTTCAGCCCGGCCAGCGCCTGGAAGGCGCCACGCGCCTGTGAGCCGAGTTCACCCTTGAGCGCGCCGATGTTGCGGCCTGCGCCCAGCTGCCGCCCGTGTTCATCGACCACGCGGAAGTTCATGAACAGGTGCGGCGGCAACATCTCCAGCTTCATGTCATTGCGCTTGATGTCCAGCGAGGTCGCGTCACGCACCTGCTTGAGCACGGCGTCGGTCAGGGAGCCAGCGCCGAACTTCTCCAGCTGCAGCAGTTCCGCTGCCATGCGCGTGGCGGTCTCGGGCAGCGGCACCAGGCGCGAGCGCGGCCGCTGGTGCAGGGTCTTGATCAGCGCCTGGATCTTGTCCTTGAGCATGCCGGGCACCAGCCACTCGCAGCGCTCCTCGCTCACCTGGTTCAACGCAAACAGCGGCACGTCCACCGTCACGCCGTCTTTGGCGTCGCCGGGTTCGTGCAGGTAGGTCGCCAGGCAATCGACGCCGCCCAGCCGCAGCGTTTTCGGGAAAGACTGCGTGGTGATGCCGGCCGCTTCGTGCCGCATCAGTTCTTCACGGCTCAGCAGCAGCAGCGACGGCTGGCGCTTCGATTCGTCACGGTACCAGCGTTCGAGCGCGTGGCCGCTGTGTACGTCGGCGGGCAGCTGCGCGTCATAGAAGGCATGGATCAATTCGTCGTCGACCAGCACGTCCTGGCGGCGCGACTTGTGCTCGAGCTCTTCGACCTGCGCAATCAGTTTGCGGTTCGCGGCGACGAAGGGAAGCCGGGTTTCCCATTCACCGGCAACCAGCGCTTCCCGAATGAAGATTTCGCGCGCCGCGACGGGGTCGACGTTGCCGAAGTTGACGCGGCGGTTGCTGTACACCACGATGCCGTAGAGCGTCGCTCGTTCGAGCGCGATCACTTCGGCGGCCTTCTTTTCCCAGTGCGGCTCGAGCAGTTGCGTTTTGATGATGTGGCCGCCTACGCGCTCGAGCCAAATCGGCTCGATGGCGGCGATGCTGCGGCCGAAAAGTCGTGTGGTCTCGACCAGCTCGGCCGCGATGATCCAGCGTCCCGGCTTCTTCGAAAGGTTCGCCCCCGGGTGCTTGTAGAAACGAATGCCGCGTGCGCCCAGATACCAATCGTCATCGTCGCTCTTGCAGCCGATGTTGCCGAGCAGGCCGGCCAGCATCGAGAGATGCACCTGCTCGTAGGTCGCAGGCGAGCCGTTGAGGCGCCACTTCTGTTCCGCGACGACCGTGTGCAGTTGCGAGTGGATGTCGCGCCACTCGCGCACGCGGCGCGGAGAGATGAAGTTCTCGCGAAGCAGCTGCTCCTGCTTGCGCTGCGAAAGTTTGTGAACGCTCGAGCCACCGATGACAGCGCTGCCCGGCCCGCCCCTGATCTCTTCGAGCCACTTCCAGAGCTTCAGGTCGCCGATGAACTCGCTCTTCTCATCGTCAAATTTCTTGTGTGCGGCATCGGCCGCCTGCTGGTGCTCGAGCGGGCGGTCGCGCACCTCCTGCACGCTGAACGCCGCGGCGATGATCAGCACTTCGGTCAGTGCCTCGCGGGTGCGTGCCTCGAGGATCATGCGGCCGACCCGCGGGTCGAGCGGCAGGCGGGCGAGCTCACGGCCGATCGGCGTCAGCTCGTTGAAGTCGTCGACAGCGCCGAGTTCGGCGAGCAGCTGGTAGCCGTCTGCGATCGCGCGACGTGGCGGTGGCTCCAGGAACGGAAAGTCCTCGACCGTGCCGAGACCGAGCGACTTCATCCGCAGGATGACGCCGGCCAACGACGACCGAAGGATCTCGGGGTCGCTGAACCTCGGCCGGTCGGCGAACTCTTTCTCGTCGTACAGGCGGATGCAGATGCCGTCGCTGACGCGGCCGCAGCGGCCGGCCCGCTGGTTCGATGCCGCCTGGCTGATCGGCTCGACCAGCAGCTGCTCGACCTTGTTCCGGTAGCTGTAGCGCTTGACCCGCGCGGTGCCGGCATCCACGACGAACTGGATGCCGGGCACCGTCAGCGAGGTCTCGGCGACGTTGGTTGCGAGCACGATGCGGCGAGCGCTATGCGGCTCGAAGATGTGGTCTTGCTCCTGCTGGCTGAGCCGCGCGAAAAGCGGCACCACCTCGACACCGGGAGGGTGATGGCGTCGCAGGTGCTCGGCGGCCTCGCGAATCTCGCGCTCCCCGGGCAGGAAGACGAGCACGTCGCCCGGGCCGGCCCGCCAGAGCTCGTCGACCGCGTCTGCGATCGCATCGTTCAGGTCGTACTCGCGGCTTTCGGCGAACGGCCGCCAGCGCTGCTCGACCGGGAAGAGCCGCCCCGAGACCTGGATCACCGGCGCGGGTCCGGCGGGCGACGCGAAGTGCGTGGCGAACCGGTCGGCGTCGATCGTCGCCGAGGTCACGACCACTTTCAGGTCGGGCCGCCGCGGCAGTATCTGCCTCAGGTGACCGAGCAGGAAGTCGATGTTCAAGCTGCGTTCGTGGGCCTCGTCGATGATGATGGTGTCGTAGGCCCGCAGCAGTGGATCGGTCTGCGTCTCCGCCAGCAGGATGCCGTCGGTCATCAACTTCACGCTGGCACCGGGTTGCAGCCGATCCTGAAAGCGCACCTTAAAGCCGACGATCTCGCCGAGGGGTGTGTTCAGCTCTTCGGCGATGCGCTTGGCGACGCTCGATGCGGCGATGCGGCGGGGTTGGGTGTGACCGATCAGCTTGCCGGTGTTGGCTTTGCCGCGCCCGAGCAACAGCGCGATCTTCGGCAACTGCGTGGTCTTGCCAGATCCGGTTTCGCCGCAGACGATGACCACCTGGTGTTGCTGCAA
>JANMTL010000041.1:0-16930 GCA_031390425.1 Rhizobacter sp. | reverse complement strand
CTCTCAGGAGATATCCATGTTGACCGCAGAACAAATGATCGCCGCTCAAAAATCCAACCTCGACACGCTGTTCGGCCTGACCGCCAAAGCGTTCGAAGGTGTCGAAAAGCTCGTCGAGCTGAACCTTCAAGTGGCCAAGGCCGCCATGGGCGAAGCCGCCGAATCCACCCAAGCCGTGCTGTCCGCCAAGGACGCGCAAGAACTGATGGCGCTGCAAACCTCGCTGTTGCAGCCAGCCGCTGAAAAGGCCGCTGCTTACAGCCGCCATCTGTACGACATCGCCACCGCCACGACGTCCGAGATGTCCAAAGCCGCAGAGGCCACCGCTGCCGATGCGCAGAAGAAGTTCATGTCGGTGGTCGACACCGCCGTCAAGAACGCACCGGCCGGCAGCGAGAACGCCGTCGCCCTGGTGAAGTCGGCAGTCGCGGCGGCCAACAACGCCTACGAAAGCGTGCACAAGGCATCGAAGCAAGCCGTCGAAGTAGCAGAAGCGAACTTCCAGGCGATGTCCAGCACCGCCGTCAAGGCCGCTGCGGCGACCAAGCCGAAGCGCGCCGCCTGAATCGTGATTCAGCGCTGATCGCGCTCAGGCATCGCGCCTGAGGCAGCGAGCGAAAAAGGCCCGGTCCAGCGACCGGGCCTTTTTTCGCTTTGTCAGTCCGCGGCCACCCTCTGGCTCGCTGTGCGCCTAGCAGGGTCGGCCAACGAACCGGGTCGGGCTGATCGATACTGTCCGAACTGCCACTTGAGAGGACACGCCATGCAAGTCATCCTGAACACCGACCACCACGTCGACGGCAGCCACGGCATGGCCGAACACCTGGAGGCGGTGGTGAAAGACGCGCTCAGTCGATTCGCCGACCAGGTCACGCGGGTCGAGGCCCACCTCGCCGACGCGAACAGCCATGTCAAGGCCACGCCCGACGAGATCCATTGCACGCTCGAAGCCCGCCTGATCGGCATGGAGCCGGTGGTCGTGAAAGACCACGCCGGCACCGCCCATCAGGCCATCAACGGCGCGGCCGGAAAGCTCAAACGCGCGGTGACGACGGCGCTGGCAAAGCACGATTCACGGCGCGGCGGCACGCTGCCCACCGACGTGGAACCAGACCCGGCGGACCCCTCCGCTCGCTGACACGGCAACAAGGTGGCCGTGCAACGCAACGAGTACCGCGTTGACCCGGATGACGCGCACGGACGCCTGGGTGTTGATCCATATCGCGTTTGTTCGTGATCTTCCTGCTGCTGAACGAGGCGTCGCGAGCCGCCCAACGTGTGAAGTTCGGCATCGCACCCGGGTCTACTCGCGGCGCAACAAGCCCGGGAATCTGCTGACGGAGACTCCATGTCACGCTACCTTTACATCGTATGGAACGAGAGGTTCGACACCGGCGTTCCCATCTTGGACGAGCAGCATCACGGAATGGTGGCCACCATCAATTCACTGTTCTACTTCATACAAGAAGGGTGGGGTTTGGCTTCGCTCAAGCCCACGCTCGACTTGATGCAGCGGTATGCAACGTTCCACGCCAAGACGGAAGAAGGCGTGTTGTCGAAAATCAACTTCGACGGCCTGGGACAACACCAGGAGTTGCACCGCCAATTCATGGCAAACACGGCCAATCGGCTTGCAGACGCCATCAGCCAGCAGGACCCTGACGTTTTGCTGAAGTACCTGAGGCAGTGGTGGCTGGCTCATCTCGAGGTGCATCACAGCACCTATGACCCGGCGCTGCAACACCTGTAATCGTGAACCGACGAGGCTTCAGTCGCACGGTCGCGTCGGGCCGAGGTGAAGAGGCTTCGCCAGGCTGTAAAGCCCGAAGGTTCGGCGATGTCGCGTTCTTTTCTTGCCCCACAGGTGGTGAGCAACCTGAAATACGGCCTGCGCTCCCGGCCCAGGACTTTCCCTGACCGACCGGCGCGCGGTGCGCGAGCAGCCTTGGCGGGTGCAACACTTCGCGAGGTGGGGCTCGAAAATGCCTCAGCGTCGGGTTCCGCCCGCATCCAAAAAGGAACAGGAGACAAAACCATGCGCGTGATTCCCATCACAGCGTCCGCGCTCGCCAGCGTCGACGTGACCCGCTGCGCCGATGACAGCGGGCAGGTTCCCAAGCTCGACCTGCCGCTGGCGCGACGCGAGTTCCTCAAGGGCTCGGGCATCCTGATAGGCACGATCGCCGCCGGTTCGGTGCTGGCCGCGCTGGCGCCGTCGCCGGTGTGGGCGGTCGAGCTGAAGCAGCTCAACCAGTCTGAAGGTCAGGCGCTGATGGCGATGGGCCGCGTGCTCTACCCGCACAAGAAGCTGCCGGATGCGGTGTACGCGCTGCTGGCGAAAGACCTCGATGCCAAGGCCGACGCGCTGAGCTTGCTGCGCGACGGCATCAGCGCGCTCGACCAGGCGGCGGGCGGCAGCTTCGCCAAGGCGTCAGCCGCCAATAAATTGAGCATCGTCAAGGCGATCGAAGGCACGCCGTTCTTCAACACCGTGCGCGGGCAGTGCGTCACTTCGCTGTACGACAACGACATGGCTTACGCGGTGTTCGGCTACCCGGGCTCGGCGTGGGAAAAAGGCGGCTACATCACGCGCGGCTTTCAGGACCTGAAGTGGTTGCCCGCGCCCACGTCGCAAGCCAGCCCGGCGTCCATCGTCGGTTGACCCGTCCGCGCTGCGACGGCATCGCAAGAACACACAGGAGACACGATGGCGAAGTTCGATAACAACGACGACTCGGTGATCGTCATCATCGGCTCGGGCGCAGGGGGCGGCACGCTGGCCAACGAGTTGTGCCAAAAAGGCATCAAGGTCGTGGTGCTCGAAGCGGGCGCCCTGCAATCGAGCGCGAGCTTCATCAACGACGAATGGAAGTCGTTCAGTCAACTGGCCTGGCTCGACCCGCGCACCACCTCGGGTTCGTGGCGCATCGCCAAAGACTTCGCCGGCTTGCCCGCGTGGATCTGCAAGACGGTGGGCGGCACCACCACCCACTGGGCCGGTGCGTCGCTGCGGCTGCAGGAGCACGAGTTCAAGGCGCGCACCATCTACGGCGAGGTCGCGGGCGCCAACCTGATGGATTGGCCGCTGACACTGAAGGAATTGGAGCCGTATTACGCGCGTGCCGAAGACAAGATGGGCGTCACGCGCACGAACGGCATCCCCGGGCTGCCCGGCAACAACAACTTCAAGGTGATGTACGCCGGGGCGAAGAAGCTCGGCTACCAGGAAGTTCACACCGGCAACATGGCGATCAACAGTCGGCCGCGAGATGACCGCACGATGTGCCTGCAATTGGGCTTTTGCTTCCAGGGCTGCAAGAGCGGCGCCAAATGGAGCACGCTGTACACCGAACTGCCCAAGGCCGAGAGGACCGGCCACATGGACTTGCGACCCGAATCGCATGTGTCGCGCATCGAGCACGACGACGCGGGCAAGGTGACCGGCGTCGTCTACTTCGACAAGGCGGGCAACGAACAGCGGCAGAAGGCGCGCATCGTCTGCGTGGCCGGCAACTCGATCGAGACGCCGCGCTTGCTGCTGCTGTCGGCCTCCAATCTGTACAAGGACGGCCTCGCCAACAGCTCGGGGCAAGTGGGCCGCAACTACATGCGGCACATGACCGGATCGGTGTACGGCCTGTTCAAACAGCCGGTGCACATGTACCGCGGCACGACGATGGCCGGCATCATCCGCGATGAGGCCGTGCACGACACCAAGCGCGGTTTCGCAGGCGGCTACGAGATGGAAACGCTGTCGCTCGGCATCCCGTTCATGGCGGCGTTTTTGAACCCCGGCGGCTGGGGCAGCGAGTTCGCCGAATACATGGACAACTACACCCGCCTGGCCGGCATGTGGCTGGTCGGCGAAGACATGCCACGCGAGACCAACCGCGTCACGCTGAATGCCAGTGTCAAAGACAAATGGGGCAACGCCGCGCCCAACGTGCACTACGACGACCACGACAACGACCTGGCGATGCGCGAGCACGCCTTCCGCCAGGGTCAACGCGTCTACGAAGCGGCCGGCGCGATCAAGTCGTTTCGCACACCGCCCTACCCTTCGACGCACAACCTCGGCACTTGCCGCATGGGCGCGTCGGCCGCCGACAGCGTGTGCAACGCGCACGGCCAGACGCACGACATCGCCAACCTGTTCATCAGCGACGGCAGCCAGTTCACCACCGGCGGCGCCGAGAACCCGACACTGACCATCGTGACGCTGGCGATTCGGCAGGCCGACTACATCGCCCAGCAGATGATCGCCCGCGCGCTCTGACCCGACAAACCCACAACCTAGCAGGATCACCCGATGAGCTTCACCACCGAAACCCACCCCGGCGTCTGCGCCGAACCGAGCGACGCCTCCAACGGCTTCGTGCTCAACCACAGCATGCTGCGCGTCAAGGACCCGGCGATGTCGCTCGACTTCTACACCCGCGTCTTCGGCATGCGCGTGCTGCGCATGCTCGACTTCCCCGAGATGAAGTTCTCGCTGTACTTTTTGCACCGGGCCGCAAACGAAGAAACAGCACCCGACGACATCGGCGAGCGCACCGCGTGGACCTTCGCGCAGCGCGGCATCCTGGAGCTGACGCACAACTGGGGCACCGAAGCCGACGCGGATTTCAAGTACCACGACGGCAACGCGCAGCCGCAAGGATTCGGCCACATCTGCTTTTCGGTGCCCGACCTCGACGCCGCGGTGAAGTGGTTCGACGACAACCAGATCGCCTACGTCAAGCGCCCCGAGCAGGGCAAGATGAAAGACGTCGCTTTCATCAAAGACCCCGACGGCTATTGGATCGAGATCGTCGAGCCGGGGCGCCTGAAGCACCTCGGCCGATAAAACAGCATCTGCGGTCGACCCGGAAAGTCATACCGCAATCTTTACGCGGCGCCGGATGGCGTCGGCGCCATCGATCGACAAACGTCGGCCGCGCATCCGCCACGCCAGCGCAACCAAACCCGCGCACAGCAGGCCCCAGCTCGATGGTTCGGGGACCGCTGTGACGGCGAAGATCTGACGCGCGATTACGTCGTAGCCGAGCGCATTCGGATGCACATTGCCGATCGGCAACACCCCACCGAAGCTGCCGCCCACGGTGGAGCCCGCCTTGAACTCGTCGAGGTAGGTGTATTCGGCCTCATGGCCGACAAAGGCGGCGGCGGTGTCGACGAACGAGCCACCGTAAACCGATGCCAGCTTTTCGATGATGCTGTTGAGCTGCGCGCCACCGGCATTGAAGATGGCCGCGGCCGGGCTGCTGGGGTCGGCGGGAAACGGGTTGTAGTAGCCGACCAAAAACAAGTCGGCCGACGGCAGCAAGGCGCGCACGTTCGTCAGCACTTCGCTGTAGCTGATTTCGTAGTCGGCAAGCGTGCGCGGAATCTGCATCAACGCGTCGGCTGGCGGCAACTGTGAAAGTGCGGCCACCTCATTGAAGCCCAGTGTGATGGTGACGACTTTGATGGTGTTGCCGAGCGCCGCCTGGGCGGCCACGTTGCTTTGCAGCAAACTCAGCTGCCGAGCCGGGGTCGGCCCGCTGTAATTCAAGTTTTGCGTGGCCAGCGGGATGTCGGTGCGATTGACCACCGGCGCGGTTCTTCCGATGCCGGTGCGAAAGCTGACGGCCGTTTCGCCGTCGATGGCAAGGTTGATCACTTGAGGGCGGACACCGCCGTTGAGTGTGGCGAGCAGGTCGGCATAGCGACCGGCATAACCCCGATCGCCGAACGACGGCACGTAGTTCAAATCGGTTTCGCCAAACGTGATGGAGTCGCCGAGGGCGAGGTTGATATCGGCCGCAAAGACCGCGCCGGACAGCGTGCAAGTGGCGATGAAGCAGTTGCGCATCAGTGAGTGCATGGGGGGCTCCGTGTAGGGGGTTTCGGTTCCGACTCGTGGCAAGCCGCACGCCCGCCGCGATGAGTGCAGCTCGCTTCGGCGCTGTCCGCGGGCGGCTCGATCCACCCATCGCCTCGCAGCACTCCGGCCTTCCGCGCCCGGCTGCAGCGCAGTGCAGCAAGCCTCAGGGCGCGCACGCCGGGCTCGATACCGCCCAGCCCACGCCGGGGCTGGCACCTGGACCGCGGCACCGCGCACCCTGGCGCGGTGGCGCGCTCGCGCCGCTGACGCGGCCGTTGAAGCACCGATTCGGCCGTGCTTGCATCACCGAAGGCGGCGCAATGCCGGTGTCTGCACCCGCTTTTCTACAGATCGAGCCCGGCCGCCAAACGACACACTGTTTCGCAGGGGACCTCCGTCGCCGGACGGGGGCCGACCCGTCGCACCGATACGCACCGATACGCACCGACATCCCTGGCTTCCGAACCGCACCCGCAAACCATGGGGCGCGGGCCGGCTGACATCCGTCACGCACCGACCTCTGAGATCACGCCATGAAGCCACGCCGCCAACTGTCCAAGCCCCTGCGCCAAACCCCCATGCGCCTGGCCCTCGAGCCGCGCATCGTGTTCGACGGTGCCTTACCGGTGGCAGGCGCCGATGCGGCGAATCATCCCGACGCGGCGGGCTCGCCTTCGGCTGCGAGCGAGGCCTCTGCGGTGTCGTTCGATCTGGCACGCAGCGCCGCCGCGGCACCGACGCGTGCGCCCGTGTCCCGCGCAGCGCCGGTCGATGCCGACGCCGACGCACCGATCAACCGCACCCCGTCCCGCGCAGCACCGGGCGGCGCGGTCGAGATCGCTTTTGTCGACGCCGCTGTTCAAGACATCCGGTCGCTGTTGCCTGATTTCAAAGGCGAGGTGATCACGCTGCGCGCCGATCGCGACGGCACCACCCAAATTGCCGAGGCCCTGGCAGAGCGCAGCGGCATCGCGGCCATCCACATCCTGAGCCACGGCGAAGCCGGGCGCTTGCTGTTGGGCACCGGAGTGCTCGACGTTCGCAGCATGGCGGGCGAGCACGCTGGTGAGATGTCGGCCATCCGCGCCGCGTTGTCGGCTCACGGCGATATCTTGCTTTACGGCTGCGACGTATCGGCCGGGGCAGCAGGCCGCGCCTTCATCGAGCAATTGGCGCTCGCCACCGGCGCCGATGTGGCGGCATCGGAAGACGACACCGGCGCGACTGCACGCGGCGGCGATTGGGTGCTCGAAGACCAGGTCGGTGCGATCGATGCGCACGGCATCGACGCCCGCGCGTGGGATGGGCTGCTGGCGTTGACCAGCTCGGGAACCTGGACGGTAGCGGGTACCGGCAACGCCACCACGGCCACCAGCACGGTGGGCGGCGTCACCAGCACGGTGTCGTTCGGCAATTTCTCGAGCGCGACCACCACGGTCAGCACGTTCGCCACCACCGCTGCGCCGGGCACGCTGAACAACATCGCGGTGTTTTCGCCCGCTGTGCAAAACACCGCGTCGCTCGGCTTTGCCTTCAACTGGGACACCACCCCTGAAGGTGGCACGACCGAGGCCTCGGTCGACGCCGGCACGGGCGAAATCACGATCACCTTCAGCCGGGCCGTGACCAACCCGATCATTCACTTGGACCGGCTCGGCGGCTCGGACGGCGCGCGCCAAAACGGCATGCGCTTCACCCTGGTCAACCCCGGTGGACTCACCCTCACCCGACTGGCGGGCACCTCGCACTTTGCCGTGGATACGACGTTGAACACGGTCCAAACGTCACAGATCGACGTCGCCATAGGCACCGGCTACACCGGCGAATCGAACACGACCGCCAACTTGGGCACCGCCGCCGGCAGCGTGCGCGTCAACGGCACCGTCACCAGCGTGAAATTCGTGATGTCGGCAGCGCCCAACTCGAATGAGGGCGCGGGCGGCGATGGCATCGAGTTCAAGGTCAGCTACGAACCGGCACCCATCGCTGTCAACGACATTTTCACGACGCCGCACGACACGCCCACCACCTTCAACGTGCGCGTGAACGATTCGGAGCCGACCAACGAAGCATTCGACGTCACCGCGATCAACGGCACCACCATCACCGCCGGCGGCGCGGGCGTGGCCGTGACCGGTGGCACGGTCACGCGACTGACCAACGGCGACTTGACCTTCACACCGACGGCAGGATTTGTCGGCGCGCCGACCTTCACCTACACCGTCACCGACAGCAGCGGCGGCATGAACACCGCCACCGTCAATGGCACGGTGACCAACGTGGCACCGGTGGTCGACTTGAATTCGGGCTCGACCGCATCGGCCGAACGGGTGAGCAATGGCGGCTTCACCGGCGGGGCCTGTCGCTGGTGGCGTTTCGCCAGGCGGCGTTTTTCACCATCAACGCGCGCGGCCAACCCAGGCTGTCGCATGCATCGGGCCTGGCCAGCGTCGCCGAAG
Source organism: Rhizobacter sp. (assembly GCA_031390425.1). Classification (GTDB taxonomy): domain Bacteria; phylum Pseudomonadota; class Gammaproteobacteria; order Burkholderiales; family Burkholderiaceae_C; genus PBB1. Next base: position 8,605 of record JANMTL010000041.1, on the reverse strand, counting down.
ACTCGCCGTACGCGGTGTGGCTGAGCCGCTTTGCGCGCTCGTTTCCGACCGAAGCCGGTCCGCATCGGCTGAGTTTTTCCGATGCCACTGATGACGCGTCGGAAGGCTGGGCCGAGTGGCTGCCCGACCACCTGTTGACAGCCGCGCTGCACGCGCCCGACGGCAGCTTGTCGGGTCTGTTGATGTACGCCCGCGAAGAGCCCTGGCACGACGCCGAGCTGGCGCTCATCGAGTGCGTTCACCCCAGTTATGCCTACTGCCTGGCCAGCCTCACCCGCAAGCGCCAGGGCCTGCGTCACCGCATCGGCAACACCTTTCGAAACCGCTGGTTGATCTGGGGCGTGCCCGCGCTGCTGCTGGCCATGCTGATCCCGGTGCGCTTGTCGGCGCTGGCGCCGGCGGAGGTGGTGGCGCTGAACGCGCTGGCCATCGCGGCACCGCAAGACGGCGTGATCAGCCGCTTTCATGTGCAGCCCAACAGCGCAGTGACGACCGGCGACTTGCTGTTCTCGCTCGACGACACCACCCTCACCAGCCGCCGCGAGGTCGCCGCCAAGGGGCTGTCAATTGCACGCGCCGATGCGTTGGTGTTTCAACAACGCGCTTTCGACGATGCCAAAAGCAAAGGCGAGCTCGCCTCCGCGTTCGGCCGCGTGCGCGAGAAAGAATCCGAGTTGGCGCAAATCGAGTCGTCGCTTGCGCGCATCAACGTGTACGCGGACCGCAACGGCATGGCCGTTTTTTCCGATGTCAACGACTGGATCGGCCGCCCGGTGCAAACCGGCGAACGGGTGATGCAACTCGCCGACCCGAAAGACGCCGGCCTGATGGTGTGGCTGCCCGCCGCCGATGCGCTGAACCTGGAGCCCGGCGCACCGCTGCGCTTGTTTTTGCACACACAGCCGCTCGCGCCGTTGTCGGCTCAGTTGCTGCAAACCAGTTACCAGGCCGTGCCGAGTCCTGAGGGCGTGTCGTCGTACCGCCTGCGCGGCCAGTTCGAGTCGTCCGCCGAGATGCCCCGCATCGGACTGCGCGGCACCGCGCGGGTCACGGGCGACTGGGCGGTGCTCGGCTACTACGTGTTTCGGCGCCCGATCGCAGCGCTGCGCGAGTGGACGGGGCTGTGAATGGAGCGGGCTGTCAGTGACGCCTCGCTGCACGCCGTCAGCGTGCAGCGGCGGCTGCCGACCCTGATTTCGGCCGATGCGACGGCGCCCTCAGCGCCGGCCCTCCCGGCGCCACCACTGCCCAGCCTGCGCGAAGAACTGCGTCTGATTCCGGCGGCCGCCCAAGCCGACGGCTCGCCCGCGTGGATGATTCACGACCCGGTGGTCAACCGCTTCTATCGCATCGGCTGGCTCGACTTCGAATTGCTGCTGCGCTGGGGCCACGGCTCGGCACCGCATGCGATCCAAAGTGTGGCCGCTCAAACCACGCTGACTCCCGACGCAGCCGACATCGCCAGCCTGATCGGTTTTCTGACACAACACAGCTTGCTCAAGGCCGACAGCGTGCAAGCGGTCGAACGGCTGCGCGCACGCGCTGCGCAACAAGTCAAAAGCCCCCTCGACTGGCTGCTGCACAACTACCTGTTTTTCAGGCTGCCGCTGCTGCGGCCGCAATGGTTCCTGGTGCGCCTGCTGGCCATGCTGGGCTGGGTGTTCAGCGGCACCACCGCGATGGTGGTCTGCGGCTTGAGCGCATTGGGCGTCTTCCTGGCGACCCGCCAGTTCGAGATCTTTGCCGCCACCTTTGTCGACCACTTGAGCTGGTCCGGCCTGCTCGGCTACGCTGCCGCACTGGCCGCCGCCAAAACGTTGCACGAGCTGGGCCACGCGGTCACCGCCACCCGCTACGGCGTGCGCGTGGCGCACATGGGCGTCGCGTTCTTGGTGATGTTCCCGATGCTCTACACCGACACCAGCGAGAGCTGGAAGCTCGCCCGCTCACGCGAGCGCCTGGCCATTGCCAGCGCCGGCATCGCCGTCGAGCTGGCCCTGGCTGGGTTGGCCACGCTGGCCTGGAGCCTGGCGCCCGACGGTGCCTGGAAGAGCGCCATGTTCTTCCTGGCGACCACGAGTTGGGTGCTCACACTGCTGGTCAACGCGAGCCCCTTCATGCGCTTCGACGGCTACTTCATCTTGATGGACGCGCTGGATTTTCCGAACTTGCACGAACGCTCCGGTGCCCTGGCTCGCGCCTGGATGCGGCGCAGCTTGCTGGGCTGGAACGAGCCGGAGCCGGAGCGGCTGCCCGGCCGCACGAACACCGCGCTGATTGCGTTTGCGCTCGTCACCTGGGTCTACCGGCTGACGGTTTTCCTGGGCATCGCCTTGTTGGTTTATCACTTTGCCTTCAAGCTGCTGGGCATTTTCTTGATGGTGGTGGAGCTGGCCTGGTTCGTCGCCCGGCCTTTGATCACGGAGCTGCGTGTGTGGAATGAACGTCGAGATGAAATCACCTCCCATCGGCGCGCCTGCTGGGCTGCGGCGGCGCTGTTTCTGGCCGGCTTGACGCTGCTGCCCTGGCAGGGCTCGGTACACGGCTCGGGCTGGCTGCATGCGCAGCGGCAGCAGGTGGTCTACGCGCCGCTGGCGGGGCGTTTGGTGTCGCTGCCCGAGGCCGGAAAAGTGACCGCAGGCCAGCCGCTTTTCGTGCTGGCTTCTCCCGACCTGAACTTGAGCCGCGATCGTGCGCAGGGGCTCGCCGATGCGCGCGGCCGAGAGCTGCTGGGCTTGGCCGGTCTGCCCGATGGTGAAGAACGCCGCACCCAGGTGCAAGGCCAGCAAGACAAGTTCGCGGCCGAAGCCCGCATGTACGACGGCGAGAGCGCGCGGCTGCACATTGCCGCGCCGTTTGCAGGCGAAGTGGCCGATGTCGATCCGCAGTTGGCGCCCGGCGTGTGGGTGCAACCGCGCCAGCCGCTGGCCACCGTGATGGACCCGGCGCACTGGGTGGTCGAAGCCTTCGTTGCCGAAGCCGACATCGCTCGCGTGCGCGCGGGGCAAACCGCTCAAGTGCAAACCGCAGCACAAGGCCTGCACGCGATGTCGGGCCGCGTGATCGAGGTCGACACCAGCCGCACCGTCGCGTTGCCGCACCCGATGCTCGATACGCAAAGCGGTGGCCCGATCGCCACCCTGCCACCGGTCAAGACCGAGCACCGCTCAGATGGCGCGAGCCCGGCGGCCACGCAGGCCCCGCGCGATGCGCTGTACCGCGTGAAAATCCAACTCGACGAGGCGCCCCGCCAAACCCAGATGGCCTTGGGCAGCGTCGTGATCGACGCCGACCGACAAGCCTGGCTCACCCGCACGCTGAGCAGCGTGGCCGCCTTGCTGGTGCGCGAAACCGGCTTCTAGTTCTGGAAGTCAACTTCGGGCTGAAGCTGGGTCGGATTTAAGGCGGACTCAAAACCTGGTCGGTGAAAGAGGATCGGAGGTCACTCCCTCGCTAACCCTCGCAGCAGCTCGATCACCGAATCAATCAGCGCTCCACGACGATTTGCAAGGCCATCAGCAGTGCGCGTTCGTAGATCAAATCCATCGACATGGCAGCCGCCGCAGCGGGCAGCTCGATGGCCGGCCCCACCCCGTACACCTCTGCGAATGCCGCAGCCGGAATCAGTTGATCGACGCCTTCGGGCGACACCACCGCCACCCCCGCAAGCCGACCCGCCAGATCGAACACCGGACCGCCGCGGGGGCCGGGCGGAAGCTCGATTGCCAAAGGGCGCGCGGTCGCGTCGAGCTGGGCGCTGCCACCACGGCCGAAAAAGCCTTGTTTGAGCAATGGCCACGCGGGCTCAGCGGTGCCCACTGTCGCAGCGCTCGCCGATGAAGAATGCACGCCGTACTCGACCGCATAACTGGGACTGCCCGCAAAAGGCGCGCGCGGCGTGAGCTGTACATCATTCGACGCCTCGGCAGGCAACTCGAATGCCGCATCGAGCTGCAACAACACCAAGCCGGTGCTGCCCAATGGCCGCAACACCGTGGCTTGGCGGCGTTGGCCAAGACCGTTGCGCGCCCAGATGCGGCGGCCGGTTGATTGGGCAGATGCGATCGCGGCGGCGGGAACCAACGCAGTGCGGCCATCGCGCATCAACACACCACTGCCAACCACTTGGGCCTCGACCGCCGACACGGCCGGACCCTCGTACGGGGCCAGCCGCAGCGGGGCTTGCAACAGCACCCCGGCTTCAGGCAAGCGGGCCGCAGTGAGTGCACCCCGGGCCTCCAACAACGCAGCGTGGGTCGGCGAGCGTGCAATGGCTTCATCGAGAAAATGCATCGCTGCAACGTCTTGCCCACCCACTTTCAACAGCCATGCGTACAAGGCCATGCCGCCGGGGTACTCGCGGTGAGCGCCAGCCGCATGCGCCGCAAACGCGACGGCTTGTCGGTACCCGCCGGCTTGCATGTAGGTGCGAACCAAACCCAGCTCGACCTCGGCGGTGTGCCGCAGCAACGCTGCGTCATCGAACGCTCGCTGTGCTGCCATGGTGTTGCCCGCCGCCAAATGCGATTCGGCCTCGCGAACCAGCCTGCCGAACGCCTCCGCGTCGGCTGCCGCGTCAAACGCCGGACCACGCAGCAGTCTGCCTTGCGCCTCGCGGCTGAAGGCGGGTTCGTCAGCTGCAACCGCCGATGCAGCCACCAGCACTGAAATACAAAATGCCGCTGCCCCGGTCAAGACAGCGGCCTGAAGGCAGCTGCGCTGCACTGTCAGGTGAATCAACCCTGGCCCATCACACCGGCGGTGGCGCAATGCGCGTGATTCGCGGCTTTTGCAACACCGCGCTGGCGGGGTTGTAGGGCGCATTGGGTGCCTTGAATGCAGCCAAATACGCCACCAGGGCATCGATGTCTTGTGCGCCACCCAACTGGTCCGTGCCGGTAATCAACGTGCTGAATCCGTCACCGCCCGTGGCTATGAAATTGTTGACCGTGACACGGTAGGTTTTGCCGGGCGTTTGCACCACACCGCCGATCACGATGTTGTCGGCCGCACCCGTTATCACCGGTGGCGACATCGTCAAGTCGGTGGGCGTGAACTGCACGCTGGTGATCTTCGAGCACGGTGCCGCTGCGGCATCCCATGTGTAACTCAGCCCGTTCGATATCTGCAGAATGCGTTGTGTCGCCTGTCCCAGGCAGCCGACGAATTGTTGCTCCAGCAAATTTTTGATTTGCTGCGCCGTCAATGTCATCGTGACCAGGCTGTTGCCGAACGGCTGTGCCGTGAAGGCGTTGCCGTAAGTCAGGTTGTACGGATACGTTGGCACCGCCGGCGCCACCGCCGTCGCAACAAAGCCCGGGTTGCGAACCCCACCCGCATTCATGAATGCCATGACCGCACCGCCCAAGCCAGCGGGTTGGGTCGCCTGCAACTGCGCATCAGCAATCAAATCACCCGCTTCCATCTCACCCGCCAAGTTGGCTGAATTGGTGATTGGCGCTGTGATGCTCGCGATCACCGCATTGGCGAGTGGAGACACCGCAGTTTTGTAGTTGGTGACGATGTTTCTGACTTCGGGGTTGTTGGTGATCGCTGTGTTGATCGCCGCATCGGCACGGTCCACCAGCAGGTTGTTGACGCTGACCGCGACGACATCACGCGTGACCGAATCGATCGTCAAATCGATCTCGGTCAACGCGCGACCGAAGGCCGGCGTGCTAGTGACCGGAATCTTTCGGCCAGATTTATTCAGCAGGCCGGTGGGTCTCGCGGTGATGCCGTTGTCGAGCGTAGAAGCAGAGCAGTTGTACGCCGCATGCGTGTGCCCGCTCACGACCAAATCGACCGCGTTGTCGAGACCAGCCACCACCTTGGCAATCTCGCTGCCCGCCAAATCGCCGACGCAGCCGTTGATGTCGCTGTTGTTGCCCGCACCGGCCTGGAAGCCGCCTTGGTGCACCAGCACCACGATCGATTCGGCACCCAAAGCGCGCAGCTTCGGGACCAAGGCATTGACCGTCGCCGCCTCGTCGTTGAACGACAAACCGGCCACGCCGGTGGGTGTCACGATGCCAGGCGTGCCCTTGAGCGTCATACCGATGAACGCGATGCGAACACCACCAAAGGTTTTGATGCCGAACGGCTGCAGCAGCGTGCGGCCGGTGGCGTTATCGACGACGTTGGCCGACAGCCATTTGAACTTTGCGCCGTCGAACGTGCCCGGGGCCGAAGAACCAAAGCCTTTGCAGCTGTTGGTGTCTTGCTCCGCCCCATTGAACTTGCAGCCGCCGTTTTGCAAGCGGCGCAATTCGTCTTTGCCTTTGTCGAACTCGTGGTTGCCGACCGCTGAAAAATCAAGGCCGATCTTGTTCAGCGTTTCGACCGCGGGCTCATCGAAAAACAAGGCTGATATCAATGGCGTCGCACCGATCAGATCACCTGCGCCGACCACCACCGTGTTGGGGTTGCTCGCCTTCATTCGCGCGACGTAAGCCGCCAAGTAATCCGCACCACCGACCGCCGGGCGACTGGCCGCAGGCACAGCCGTATTCTTGCCAAAGGTACCCGGCGATTCGAGCGTTCCGTGGTAGTCGTTCAAGCCCACGATCTTCACGTTGATTGGCGCGGCAACAGCAGCGCCAGTGGCACTGAGTGTTCCGAGCGCGGTGAGTGCCAGCGCCACCGCGCGACCGAGCGTTGAAAAGCGAGTCATGGTCAATCCTTTTTCAGTTGAATGGAACCACGGCGACGGGCAACAAAGCCAAGTGCACCCAAGCCTGGCAACAACAGCAATGCAGCCGCCGGAAGCGGCACGGCAGAAGCTGCCGTGACGTCGACTCTGAGCGCGCCCAAGGTGCTGTTCAAAGGCACGCCGCCTTCGTCGAGCACACTGCTGAAAAGCGAGCCACCAATCACGTAACTGCCCGCAGCCAATGTGAACATGCCGCGGCTGAAATCTGGGTTGGCCAGCGCCGTGTCGAAATCGACCACTGTGCCTAGAGGGAACGAGCTGACTGCGGCCGATGTGTTGCCAAGCAAGACTGAGTTTGCAAACACGTTGAACCGGTCGCCAGCAAAGCCTGCGTCAACGACCGTCAGCGTGGCCACGGTTCCAGCCTCGACCGTAAAACCGAACGTCAGTGCGTCGCCGGTACTGATGTCGATCCAACCAACGCCTGCATCGGCTGCAAGGATGTCCGAGACGTCGAACGATTTCCAGCTGCCGTCGGTGGCAACAGGAATCAACGCGGCATTCACATTGAACACACCAAGAATGCCCAGCATGGCGGCGGCGATGGCTTTACGGGGTTGCATAAAAAACTTTCTGGTTGATTTGCTTACGCCAGAGCGTGTCACCCATCGATGTCGCGACCATGACCGAACATCGCCCGGGGCTAGTGCGAATGACCCAGTAAGGCACTATCACCGCAGCCGTCGGGAGCGCGTGAGCTGGCGCTGTGGCGTCGCGCCTGAGACCGAGTGCCGACGAAAGCGGCACCCTTCGTCGTGACCGGCAGTGGAGTGGATTTGAAGTCCAAAATCCACTGCCGGGTTCCGGTCATACACCGACTTGCGCATGGCCGGGTGGACTCGGCCAAAGCAGCCTCGGCGAAGTACTTCTCCGCCCACCTGCCAAAGGTCAAGGCTTCCGCGGCCTCGACACGCCTTTCAACCTTGGCACGCGAGGGACTCTCGCTTCGCTCCACCGATCGATGCGCTTGCGTCAACAGCAGTCGTGCCTCGGCCAGGGTCAAGGACATTGCGTAGTCCAGTTCCTCCGCGTCTCGTAGCTTCCTGGCACCGAGACTTGAGTCGTACTGGCCGATCACCAAGGTTTCACGGCGGCCGTTGATCCGGTAGTCGAACCGGAAACTCAACACTCCCGTGCGCATGACGGCGACGGACAGCCCCTGCTGGTCGGCAACCTTGTAGATCTTCCCCGTGGGCTTCAGCGCCCTCAACTTCATGTCAGTGAGCATCTCGTCCCCGGACTGATTCCGACAACCGATACCGTCAGTGCATTTGACGGTACCAACCGTGGTCTGGATTTGCCCCGATTTCACGGACGGGTAAGGGCTTGATTCTCAAGCCGGGGTGGGTGCGCTGATGATCACGGGTGCAGGGTTATCCATCGGCGGCGTGGCGCCTGCCACGTTGGAGCCGACGGTGGGTAACCCGTGTTCGCCGCGCGGCGGCGTGTTCGCTTCGTTCATGTGGTGTTTCCTCTCGAAGTTAGCCGGGGACAAGAACCCCAGCCCCGAGTGCCTGCGGCGCGGGTTGTACCAGCCCTCGATGTAGCTGAACAACGCCGTGCGCGCCTCGGCCTTCGTCTTGAAGCTGCGCCGCTCGATGAGCTCGCATTCGAGCGTGGCGAAAAAGCTCTCGGCCATCGCGTTGTCGTACGCATCGCCCACGCTGCCCATCGAAGGACGCACGCCCATCTCGGTGCAGCGGTTGCCGAAGGCGATGCTCGTGTACTGGCTGCCCTGGTCGCTGTGGTGGATGACCTCGCGCGGCTTGCGCTGCGCGAGCGCCATGTTCAGTGCCGCGAGCACGAGCTCGGCCGTCATGCGCTCGCCGATCGACCAGCCCACCACGCGGCGGCTCCACACGTCCACCACCACCGCCAGGTAGATGAAGCCCG
>JANMTL010000308.1:0-3981 GCA_031390425.1 Rhizobacter sp. | reverse complement strand
GCGAAATCGCCATTTCGGCGCTGCGCGAATGGATGGCGCAGATCGGCGCCTCGCGCAGCGTGGCGGTGCACATGCTGGGCAAGGTCAAGACGGTGGTGCAGATGGTCGCGATCCCGTTTCTGCTGTATCACGGCACGCTGTTCGGCGTGATCGACACCCACCTGTGGGGCACCGTGCTGATCTACGCATCGGCTGTACTGACGGTTTGGTCGATGGTGTACTACCTGCAAAAGGCGCTGCCCGAGATCCGCGCCAAAGCACGCTAGATTGCTTGCGATGACCCCGCAGTGACGGTGCCGACGACGCGCAGCATTGCTGCGCTGCAGGCGATGCCGGTGGTGTTCGTGCTGATCTGGAGCACCGGCTTCATCGTCGCGCGGTTCGCCATGCCGAACGCGCCGACGTTCACCTTCCTGTCGATGCGTTACGCGCTGTCGGTCGTCTGCTTCGGCCTGTGGATCGTTGTCGCGCGCGCCGCGTGGCCGGTGGGCCGCACGCAGTGGTTGCACCTGGGCGTCACCGGCGTGCTGATGCACGCGGCTTATCTGGGCGGCGTGTGGGCCGCCGTCAAGGCGGGCATCGGCGCCGGCACCGTGGCCTTGTTGGTCGGCCTGCAACCGGTGCTGACCGCGCTGTGGATGTCGAGCCGTTCGATATCGGACCGTCGCCCTGCGGTGACGCTGCGGCAATGGGCGGGGTTGGCGCTGGGCCTGATCGGCCTGACGCTGGTCGTGTGGCACAAGCTCGGCGTCGGCGAGATCACGCCGTGGAACCTGGGGCTGGCAGCCGTTGCGCTGCTCGGCATCACCGTCGGCACGCTGTATCAGAAGCGTTTCGTCGCACCCTGCGACGTTCGCACCGCGAACACGGTGCAACTGCTGGCCGCGCTGATCGTCAGCCTGCCGCTGGCGCTGTGGGAATCCGAAGCGATCCGCTGGAATGCCACTTTCGTGATCGCGATGGTCTGGTCGGTCCTGGTGCTGACGCTCGGCGGCAGCTCGTTGCTGTATTTACTGATCCAGCGCGGCGCCGCGACCCGGGTCACCAGCTTGCTGTACCTGGTGCCACCGGTCACCGCGCTGCTGGCGTGGTGGCTGTTCGACGAGCCATTGACCGCGTCGATGCTGCTGGGCATGGTGCTGACCGCCGCCGGCGTGGCACTGGTCGTGACCACACCGTCGCGCCGAACCGCTCGACCACACGGAGGAGACCCGCCGTGACCCGCCATCGAATCGCCTCGATGAACGGTGGCGGCATCGGCCCTCTGCTTGGGTGCAGCGGGCAGCGTCGATGTGGGGCGGGCTATCGAGTCGGTGCTGGCGGCGCGGGTCGCGCAAAACACGTCGATAGAATCGCGCGGCTGGCTTGACACCCACCAACCACGCGGCTGTAATGATGCGTGGCCCGTGGGTTGACGAGGCGCGCGGCCGACGTCGGCTAAAAACATACGAATCCATATTCGAGGGGGACACTTTGTGAACAAGTCAGAACTGATCGAACACATCGCCAAGCAAGCGGACATTTCGAAAGCCGCCGCGGGTCGCGCATTGGAGGCGTTGATCGGCGGGGTGAAATCGACGCTGAAGAAAAACAACAGCGTGACGCTCGTCGGTTTTGGCACGTTCAGCGTGACCAAGCGCGCCGCCCGCAGCGGCCGCAATCCGCGCACCGGCGCGGCCATCAAGATCAAGGCGGCCAAGGTGCCGAAGTTCCGTCCCGGCAAGGCGCTGAAAGACGCGTTGAAGTAAATCCATGCGACGGGTGCTTAGCTCAGTTGGTAGAGCGTCGCCTTTACACGGCGTAGGTCGGGGGTTCGAGCCCCTCAGCACCCACCACGCCCAGTGCCGGGGCGTCGCGGCCGGGTGCTGTGGTCGCGGATAAAATCTGGAATTGTTTCCTTGTGAAGGCGAACTCTGGTTCGCCTTTTTCGCGTCAAGAACCCCCGTTTTCTGACGCCTGATGTCTTTTGCACGGCCGACCGGGCGTGCGCTCCTTCGAGAACATCGATGTTTGATTTTTTCCGCAAGTACATGCGCACCTTCCAGATCTTGCTGGTGCTGTTGATCGTTCCGTCGTTTGCATTTTTAGGGCTGGAGGGCTACCGGGGCGCCAGCGAAGGTGGCAACCAGAGCGTCGCCGAAGTGGCGGGACAGTCGATCACCCAGGCCGATTGGGACGCTGCGCACCGCGAGCAGGTCGAGCGCGTGCGCCAACAAAATCCCAACACCGATCCGAAACTGCTCGACAGCCCGCAGCGCAAGCAACAGTCCCTCGACAACCTGATTCGGCAACGCGTCATGCTGATCGCGGCAGACAAGCTGCAGCTCTCGACCACCGACGACCGCTTGCAACGCCTGTTCGCCACCGATCCGCAGTTTGCGTCGATCCGCAATGCCGACGGCAGCGTCAACAAGGACATCATCGCCGCGCAGGGCATGTCGAGCGACCTGTTCGTGCGCCGGCTGCGTCAGGACCTGTCGGTGCAGCAGGTCTTGCTCGGCGTGTCGGGCACCGGACTCGTGTCCACTGCCGCGGCAGACCTCGCGGTCGATTCGTACTTTCAGCAGCGCGAGGTGTTCCTGCAGCGCTTCGACGCGGCAACCTACACCGCTCGGGTCAACCCGTCCGACGCCGACATGGAGGCGTACTACAAGGACGTTGCCAACGCGCAGCAGTTTCAGGCGCCCGAGCAGGCCAGCATCGAGTATGTGGTGCTCGACCTGAACGCGATGAAGCAACAGGTGCCGATCAACGAAGACGACGTGCGCAAGTACTACGACGAAAACGCGGCGCGCTACTCGACGCCGGAAGAGCGTCGTGCCAGCCACATCCTGATCGCTGCGGACAAGGCGCTGGCGGCCCCCGAGCGCGCCAAGGCCAGAGGCAATGCCGAAGCGCTGCTGGTCGAGATTCAGAAGACGCCGGATGCTTTCGCAGACCTGGCCAAGAAGAATTCGCAAGACCCGGGGTCGGCGGTGAAGGGTGGCGATCTTGATTTCTTCGGGCGCGGCGCGATGGTCAAACCGTTTGAAGACGCGGCGTACACCTTGAAGGTCGGTGAGACCAGCGGCGTGGTCGAAAGCGATTTCGGCTTCCACATCATCCGGGTGACCGACAAGCGCGGCGGTGAAAAACGCGGCTTCGACGCCGTGCGCCCGGAGATCGAAGCCGAGCTTCGCCAGCAACTGGCGCAGGCCAAGTTTTCAGAGGCGGCGGCCGACTTCACGAATGTCGTCTACGAGCAGGCCGACAGCCTGAAACCCGCAGTCGACAAATTCAAACTGGAGGTGAAGACCGCACAAGGCGTCACCCGCCAGCCGGCGCCGGGCGCCACGGGCCCGCTGGCCTCGCCGAAATTTCTCGATGCGCTGTTCGCCAACGATGCGCTGCGCAACAAGCGCAACTCCGACGCAGTCGAAACCGCGCCGAGCCAACTCGTCTCGGGGCGGGTGCTTCAGTACGATCCGGCCCGCGCATTGCCGCTGGCCGACGTCAAAGACAAAGTTCGCGCCCGCCTCATCGAGTTGCAGTCCGCCGCACTGGCCAAGCAAGAAGGCGAAGCCCGTCTGGCCCAGTTGAAGCAGGCGCCACAAACCGACATGGGTATCGAGTCGCGCTTGGTGTCGCGGCTGCAGCTGCAAGATCTCGGACAAGCGACGATCGACGCGTTGCTGGGTGCCAATCCGAAGGCGTTGCCCGCGTTCATCGGCATCAATCTCGGTGCGAAAGGTTATGCCGTCGCGAAAGTCCAGAAAGTGATCGGGCGAGATCCAGTCGCCGCCGATCCGGCCCGTACACGCAGTCAGTACGTCGAGGCCTGGGGCGACGCAGAAACGCAGGCCTACTACGCGGCACTCAAGACCCGCCTGAAGGTCAGCATCGATGAGAAATTAGCTGCTCAACTCATGCGCGCCGAGCCCGCCGAAGGGCGTTGATTCAACCCGACCAGGCACCGACCCGGCGGTGTGATCGCCTATAATT
>JANMTL010000253.1:0-5288 GCA_031390425.1 Rhizobacter sp. | reverse complement strand
CCTGCAGCAGCACGTCGATGTACTGGCCCGCGTGATAACGCAGCGCATCGCTGGCCGGCAGTTGCAGCTTGACGATGGCGACGTCGGCGGCGGGCTGCTCGATGCTGATCACGCGCGCGGGCATTTTGCGCACCGGCATCGCATCGGCCCCGGCGACGCTGCGCGCTTCCAGCACCACGTCGGTCTGCGGCGCGGCGCAGCAGGTGAGGGCGTAGCCGGCTTCTTCTTCGTCGAGGCTCAAGGCGCTGAGCTGATGCGCCCCGTGAATCACGCGGCCATCGATCAGCTTGCATTTGCACGAACCGCAAGCGCCGTCGCGACAGCCGTAGGGCAGTCCGATGCCCGCGCGGATGGCGGCGGCGAGGATCGGCTCGTCGCGTTGAACGGTGAAACTGCGGCCGCTCGGTTGCAGCGTGACGGTGATGCTCATGGTGACAAACAGCCCAGGGAGGCAAACGTAAACTGAGCCGGGATTCTGCCCGCTGCGCCTCTTCGTCTTTGCTCACTTTCGCGATGCCCACTGTGCCGCCCTGTTTCAAACGTCCCACCCTGCTGATCGTCGGCTGCGGCGATGTCGGCATGCGGGTTGTGCGCCGGTTGCGGGGCCGCTATCGCTTGCTGGCGCTGACCTCGACTCCCTCGCGTGCCGATGCATTGCGTGCGGCCGGTGCAGTGCCCTTGCTCGGCAACCTCGACGACCCGGCCACGCTGGCTCGGCTGTCCGGGCTGGCCGATGCGGTGCTGCACCTGGCGCCGCCGCCGTTGCAGGGCCGCACCGATCCACGCACCCGAAACCTGCTGAACGCGTTGGCGCGCCAGGGCCGCGTGCGCTGCATCGTCTACGGCAGCACCAGCGGGGTGTACGGCGACTGCGGCGGAGATTGCATCGACGAGACACGGGCGGTGAACCCCACCACCGACCGGGCGCGCCGGCGGGTCGATGCCGAGTCGCAGCTGCGCTGGTACGGGCGGGCGCACGGTGCGCGCATCGCGATCCTGCGCATCCCCGGCATCTATGCGGTGGATCGCGAGGGCGGCCACCCGCGCGAACGATTGCTGCGCGGCACGGCGGTGCTGTGTCGCGAAGACGATGTCCACACCAACCACATCCATGCCGACGATCTGGCGCGCGCTTGCGTTGCAGCCCTTATGCGCGCGCTGCCGCAGCGCGTGATCCACGCCTGCGACGACACCGACCTGACGATGGGCGACTACTTCGATCTGGCGGCCGATGTGTGCGGCCTGCCGCGCCCGCCGCGCATCACGCGGACCGAAGCGCGCGAGCGGCTGTCGCCGATGTTGATGAGCTTCATGAGCGAATCGCGCCGCCTGGACAACGATCGCCTGAAGCGCGAGCTGCGCTTGAAGCTCGAGTACCCGACGGTGCGCGACGGGCTTCGAGTGGCGCCGCTCTGAGCGGAGTTCAGCGCTTGCGACCGAACGGCGATTGCCCGCGCCAGTAGCGCAGCATCAAAAAGCCGCCCAGCATGCCGCCGAGGTGCGCGAAATGCGCCACGCCCGAGCCGCTGCCGAAGACGCCCAGCAGCAGTTCGAGCCCGCCGTACAGCGCAACGAACACCTTGGCTTTCATCGGGATCGGCGGAAACAGCGGCATGATGGTGCGGTTCGGAAACATCATGCCGAATGCCAGCAGCAGGCCGAACAGGCCGCCGGATGCACCGACCGTCGGATAGGTCGAGCCCATCAACGCCGTGACCAGCAACTGCGCGGCGGCCGCTGCCAGTACGCTGGCCGCATAGAACTGGATAAAGCGTTTCGCACCCCACACGCGTTCGAGTTCCGCGCCGAACATCCACAAGCCGAGCATGTTGAAAAACAGGTGCCCGAGGCCGCCGTGCAGAAATGCGTACGTCACCACCTGCCAGGGCAGGAAGCCGTGCCCCAGCGGCCACAGCGCCAACAAGCGGGTGAACCAGGGGCCGAGGAACGCGTCGATGCAGAACGCGGCGACATTGATCAGCAACAGGGCTTGGGTGATGGGAGGCATCGGGGGCATGCGCGAGATCCTGAATGCAAAAAGAGGTCAGACAAAGCAACCCGCGAGCGTAACCGCACTTGATGCGGCCTCGGCCTGCGAGGCGTTGCGCAGCAACGCACTCGCTGTTGCGATGGGCTGTGGAATAATTCAGGGCTGTGCTGGGCCTCTGTGGCGGAATTGGTAGACGCGCTGGACTCAAAATCCAGTTCTTAACAGAGTGTCGGTTCGATTCCGACCGGAGGCACCACCCGAATTTCTGTGTCAGCCGATGCGGTGCAATGCCGCCTTCACCACGGCACGCACGCGCCGCCCAGACCTCCGATTTCATGGCCAAGAAGCAGCCGATCTACCCCTCGCTCGAAGACCTGATCGGCAACACGCCACTCGTGCGCTTGGCGCGCCTGCCCGGTGCCGCTGCCGCACAGCGCGGCAATGTGATCCTCGGCAAGCTCGAAGGCAACAACCCAGCCGGTTCGGTGAAGGACCGTGCAGCGATCAGCATGATCCGCCGCGCCGAAGAACGCGGCGACATCAAACCGGGCGACACGCTGATCGAAGCCACGTCGGGCAACACCGGCATCGCGCTCGCGATGGCGGCGGCGATCCGCGGCTACCGCATGCTGTTGATCATGCCGGAGGACCTGTCGATCGAACGCGCGCAGACCATGCGCGCCTTCGGCGCCGAACTGATGCTGACGCCGCGCTCCGGCGGCATGGAGCACGCGCGCGATCTGGCCGACCAGTTGCAGCGCGACGGCAAGGGCGTGGTGCTCGACCAGTTCGCCAACGCCGACAACCCGCGCGCCCACTTCGAGACCACCGGCCCCGAAATCTGGCGCGACACGGCCGGTCAGGTCACGCACTTCGTCAGCGCGATGGGCACCACGGGCACCATCACCGGCGTCTCGCGCTACCTGAAGGAGATGAATCCGGCGGTGCGCATCATCGGTGCGCAGCCCAGCGAGGGCTCGCGCATTCCGGGCATCCGCAAATGGCCCGAGGCGTATCTGCCGAAGATCTACGATCCGACGCACATTGACGAGACGGCGTCGGTCAGCCAGGCCGATGCAGAAGAGACGGCGCGGCGCCTTGCGCGCGAAGAAGGTATCTTCGCCGGCATCTCCGCGGGGGGTGCGTGCTGGGTCGCGCTGGAACTGGCGAAGACGCTCGACAACGCAACCATCGTCTTTATCGTCTGCGATCGGGGCGACCGCTATTTGTCGACCGGCGTGTTCCCGGTCTGATCTCTAGAATTGCGTTGGTAGTCCGGAGCACACGCCCATGATTGCAATCAACAAAGAACTCGACACCCGCGGCCTGAACTGCCCACTGCCGATCCTGAAAGCCAAGAAGGCGTTGGCAGACATGGCGAGCGGTGATGTGCTGAAGGTGGTCTCGACCGATCCCGGATCGATGCGCGATTTCCAGGCTTTTGCCAAGCAAACCGGCAATGAGCTGGTCGAACAAACGGCCTCGGCCGACGAGTTCATTCACCTGCTGCGCAGGCGCTGAACGCTGCGACTTACAGCTCGAGCGTTTTCAAATACGCCCTGAACCCTGGCCCGAGTTGCGGGTGCGTCAAGGCCAGTTCGACGTTGGCTTCGAGAAAGCCTTCCTTGCTGCCGCAGTCGTAGCGCCTGCCTTCGTAGCGGAACGCAAACACCTTCTCGCGGCGCATCAAGGCAGCGATGCCGTCGGTCAGTTGAATCTCGCCACCGACGCCGCGCGGCTGATTTGCAATCTCCTTGAACACGCCTGGCGTCAGGATGTAGCGACCGGCCACGCCGAGGCGCGAGGGCGCGTCTTCGGGGGCCGGTTTCTCGACGATGTGCGTCATGTCCATCATGCGGTCGTTGACCGGCGTACCGGCCACCATGCCGTAGCGGCGCGTCTGATCCTCGGGCACTTCCTGCACCGCGATGATCGACGCCTGCCAGTCGGCGAAGCGGTCGACCATCTGCTTCAAGATCGGCGGCTTGCCGACCATCAAATCGTCGGCCAGCAGCACCGCGAACGGTTCATTGACGACCACGCATTGCGCGCACAGCACCGCATGGCCGAGGCCCAGCGCCTTGGGTTGGCGGATGTAGATGCACTCCATGTCGTCGGGCTTGATCGAATGCACAAGCGCCAGCAACTCGTGCTTCCCAGCGGCTTCGAGTTCGGCCTCCAGCTCGTAGGCGGTGTCGAAGTGATCCGGGATCGCGCGCTTGTTGCGGCCGTTGACGAAGATCATCTGCCGGATGCCCGCCGCGTAAGCCTCTTCGACCGCGTACTGGATCAGCGGCTTGTCGACCACGGGCAGCATCTCTTTCGGCTGCGCCTTGGTGGCTGGCAAGAAGCGTGTGCCGAGTCCGGCCACGGGGAATATTGCTTTGTTGATCTTCATGGCATCACTCCTGGCGTTGCGGCGGTCGTACTTTTCTCAATTCATTCTCACACGCACAAAAGACGCCCACTTGTCAGACGGCACCGCAAGGTAAGGGCCTGTTTCCGACCGGCTGTGCCGATCAAACCGTGGCCGAGAGCCGCTGCGCCTGCGCCTGCAATCGATCGCGCGTGGCGCTGAATTCGGCCATGCGCGCCTGTTCTTGAGCCACCAGGGCCGCCGGTGCGCGGGCGACGAAGCTCTCGTTGGACAGCTTCGCAGTGACCTTGGTGATCTCGCCTTCGAGCCGCGCGATTTCCTTGCGCAAGCGCTCGGTCTCGGCCGCCACGTCGATCTCGACATGCAGCGCGAGCCGCGTGCCGCCGAACTCGACCACCGGCGCGTTCAGTGTGGCCTGCGCGTAGGCCGCTTCGTCGGTGTGCACCTGCACCTCCGACACCTTGGCCAGCGCCTTCAGCAGCGGCGTGGCGGCCCGCACGAAGGCGGCATCACCGAAAGCCAGCAGCGGAACGCGCTTGTCGGGCGACAGGCTCATCTCGCTGCGCAGGCGCCGGCAGGCGCCGACCACGCCCTTGAGTTGCGCGACCCAGGCGTCGGCCTGAGCGTCGATGCGATCGAGCTGCGCCTTCGGGTACGGCGCGGTGACCAGGCTGTCGGCCGAGCCCGCTGGCTTGCGGCCCGCCACCACCGCGACGCGCTCCCACAACTCGGCGGTGATGAATGGGGTGATCGGGTGCAGCAGGCGCAGCACGGTTTCCAGCACGCGGATCAGCGTGCGGCGTGTGGCACGTTGAGCCGATTCGTCGCCGACCTGAATCTGAACCTTCGCGATCTCCAGGTACCAGTCGCAGTACTCGTCCCAGACAAACGAGTAGATCGCGCCCGCGACGTTGTCGAGCC
>JANMTL010000242.1:0-24527 GCA_031390425.1 Rhizobacter sp. | reverse complement strand
AAGCAGCATCGACATGCCGTTTTCGGCCAACACCGGCTACGTCAACACGATCGAGCCCGACGAAGAAGAGCGCAATCCCGGCAACCTCGAACTGGAAGGTCGGCTGCGCGCCTACATGCGCTGGAACGCGATGGCGATGGTCGTCAAGGCGAACCGCCTGCACCCGGCCGATGGCGGCGATCTGGGCGGCCACATCAGCAGCTTTGCGTCGCTGGCGCACATGTTCGCCACCGGGTTCAACCATTTCTGGCACGCCGACCACGAAGGCCATGGCGGCGATCTGCTCTACATCCAGGGCCACAGCGCGCCCGGCATCTACGCCCGTGCTTACCTGGAAGGTCGGCTGACCGAAGACCAGTTGCTCAACTTCCGCCAGGAGGGCGCAGGCAAGGGGCTGAGCAGTTATCCGCACCCGAAGCTGATGCCCGAGTTCTGGCAGTTCCCCACCGTGTCGATGGGCCTGGGGCCATTGATGGCCATTTATCAAGCGCGCTTTCTCAAGTACCTGCACGCCCGCGGCATCGCCGACACCGCCAAGCGCAAGGTCTGGGTGTTCTGCGGCGACGGCGAGATGGACGAGCCCGAGTCGCTCGGCGCCATCGGGCTGGCCGCACGCGAGAAGCTCGACAACCTGATCTTCGTCGTCAACTGCAACCTGCAGCGGCTGGACGGGCCGGTGCGCGGCAACGGCAAGATCATCCAGGAGCTGGAGGGCGAGTTTCGCGGCTCGGGCTGGAACGTGATCAAGCTGATCTGGGGCAAGGAGTGGGACGCCCTGCTGGCGCGCGACAAGGACGGCGCGTTGCGTCAGATCATGATGGAGACGCTGGACGGCGACTACCAGGCCTTCAAGGCCAACGACGGCGCCTTCGTGCGCCAGCACTTCTTCGGCCGCGACCCGCGCACCGCCGAACTGGTGGCCAAGATGAGCGACCAGGACATCTGGAACCTGCGGCGCGGCGGACACGACGCGCAGAAGGTCTACGCGGCCTTCCACAAGGCCGACAACACCCACGGCCAGCCGACCGTGCTGCTGATCAAGACCGTCAAAGGCTGGGGCATGGGCAGCGCGGGCGAGGGCAAGAACACCGCGCACCAGGCGAAAAAGCTCAGCGACGAGGACCTGAAGGTGTTTCGCGACCGCTTCAACATCCCGATACCGGATAGCGAACTCGCCGACATCCCGTTCTACAAGCCGGCCGACGACACGCCGGAAATGAGGTACCTGCACGAGCGCCGCGCAGCGCTCGGCGGCTACCTGCCGAAGCGCCGCGTGAAGGCGGACGAGCAGTTCACCGTGCCGTCGATCGAGACCTTCAAGCCGGTGTTCGACGCCACGGTAGAGGGCCGCGAGATCAGCACCACGCAGGCCTATGTGCGCTTTCTCAGCATCCTGTTGCGCGATCAGGCTTTGGGCCCGCGCGTGGTACCGATCCTGGTCGACGAGGCGCGCACCTTCGGAATGGAAGGCCTGTTTCGCCAGATCGGCATCTACAACCCCGAGGGTCAGAAGTACACGCCGGTCGACAAGGACCAGGTGATGTACTACCGCGAGGACAAGGCCGGCCAGATCCTGCAGGAAGGCATCAACGAAGCCGGTGGCATGGCGAGCTGGATCGCCGCTGCGACCTCGTACTCGACCAACAACCGGATCATGGTGCCGTTCTATGTGTACTACTCGATGTTCGGCTTCCAGCGCATCGGCGACCTGGCCTGGGCGGCGGGCGACATGCAGGCGCGCGGCTTTTTGCTGGGCGGCACCTCGGGCCGCACCACGCTGAACGGCGAGGGCCTGCAGCACGAGGACGGGCACAGCCACATCCTGGCCGGCACGATCCCCAACTGCATCAGCTACGACCCGACCTTCGCGCACGAGGTCGGCGTGATCCTGCACCACGGCCTGAAGCGCATGGTCGAACAGCAGGAAAACGTCTACTTCTACATCACGCTGCTTAACGAGAACTACCCCATGCCGGGCCTGACGCCGGGCACCGAAGAGCAGATCATCCAGGGCATGTACCTGCTCGACGATGTGCCGGTAGGCACCCACAACGATGCGCCCCGCGTCAACCTGCTGGGCAGCGGCACCATCTTGCGCGAATCGCAGTTCGCGAAGGCGCTGCTCGAAGCCGAATGGGGCGTGGCGGCCAAGGTCTGGAGCTGCCCGAGCTTCAATCAGCTGGCGCGTGACGGCCAGGACGTCGATCGCTGGAACCTGCTGCATCCCACCGACGAGCCGCGCGTTCCGTTCGTCACGCGCCAGCTCGATGCCCACACCGGCCCGGTGATCGCGTCGACCGACTACATGAAGAACTACGCCGACCAGATCCGTGCGTTCATTCCGAAGGGCCGCAGCTACAAGGTGCTGGGCACCGACGGTTTCGGTCGCAGCGACTTCCGCAGCAAGCTGCGTGCGCACTTCGAGATCGATCGCCACTACATCGTCGTCGCGGCCTTGAAGGCGCTGGCCGAAGAGGGCAAGGTGCCGGCCGCAAAAGTTGCCGAAGCCATCCGCAAGTACGGCCTGCCGGTCGACAAGATCAACCCGCTGTACGCCTGAACACGAACACGAGACGGAGACCGGACATGGCCTTGGTGGAAGTAAAAGTCCCGGACATCGGCGACTTCGAAACGGTCGACGTGATCGAGCTGCTGGTGAAGCCGGGCGATGCGGTGAAAGCCGAGCAAAGTCTGATCACCGTCGAGAGCGACAAGGCGTCGATGGAGATCCCGTCTTCGCATGCGGGCGTGGTGCAGGAGCTGAAGGTCAAGCTGGGCGACAAGGTCGGTGAGGGGACGTTGCTGCTGATGCTGGAGACGGGCGAGGCGACACCGACAGCCGGCGCGCCGACGGCGCCGCCGCCAGCGGTGGTCGCCGCTGCCGAGACCGAGCCGCCCGCCGCAACGGTCGCGCCCGCCGTACCGCCCTCGACGCCCGTCAACGTACCGGTGCCCGCATCTGAACGTGCGCTGCCGCCCACCGCGGTGCCCGCTCACGAACCGACAGTTCCGAAAGGCGCCTTGCCGCACGCCTCGCCTTCGATCCGCAAGCTGGCGCGCGATCTCGGTGTGCCGCTGGCCGAGGTGCCGGGCACCGGCCCGAAGCGGCGTATCACGCAAGAAGACCTTCAGGGTTTCGTCAAGCGCGTGATGGCCGGCACCGCGACGACGCAGGCGGCTGCGGCCAAGGCGCCCGGCACCGGGGCCAGCGCAGTCGGCGGCGCTTTCCCCGGCCTGTTGCCATGGCCGCAGATCGACTACGCGAAATTCGGCCCGATCGAGCGCCGCGACCTGTCGCGCATCCAGAAGATCAGCGGCGCCAACCTGCACCGCAACTGGGTCGTGATCCCGCACGTCACCAACCATGACGACGCCGACATCACCGAGCTCGAAGCGTTCCGCGTGCAGCTCAACAAGGAAAACGAGAAGGCCGGCGTCAAAGTCACGATGCTGGCGTTCCTGATCAAGGCCTGCGTCGCCGCGTTGAAGAAGTTTCCCCACTTCAACGCGTCGCTCGACGGCGAACAGATCGTGCTGAAGCAGTATTTCCACATCGGTTTTGCCGCCGACACGCCGAACGGTTTGATGGTCCCGGTGATCAAGGACGCTGATCACAAGGGCATCCTGCAGATTTCGAAGGAAATGAGCGAGCTGGCGCAGAAGGCGCGCGACGGCAAGCTGAGCCCGGGCGAGATGAGCGGCGGCTGTTTCAGCATCAGCTCGCTCGGCGGCATTGGCGGGCGCTATTTCACGCCGATCATCAACGCACCCGAACTCGCGATCCTTGGCGTGTGCAAGAGCGCGATCGAGGCGCGATGGGATGGCAGCACGTTCCAGCCGCGGCTGATGTTGCCGCTGAGCCTGAGTTGGGACCACCGCGTGATCGACGGCGCGTCGGCAGCGCGCTTCAACGCCTACCTGGGCGCGGTGCTGGCGGACTTCCGCCGAGTTCTTCTCTGAAGAGCAACAGAGCAAACGATGGCACTGATCGAGATCAAGGTTCCCGACATCGGCGACTTCAAGGACGTGGCGGTCATCGAGCTGCTGGTGCAGCCCGGCGACACCGTCAAGATCGAGCAGAGCCTGATGACCGTGGAGAGCGACAAGGCGTCGATGGAAATCCCGTCGTCGCATGCGGGCGTGGTGAAGGCGCTGACGGTGAAGGTCGGCGACGTGGTGAACCAGGGGTCGGTGATGCTGACGTTGGAGGTGGCTTCGACTTCACTCCCTCTCCCGCTGGGAGTGGGTAGGGGTGAGGGCGCAGTGATGGCAAATACATCGACTTCAACCGAACAAAGAATCCCTCCTGCACCGACCGCGCCCCCACCCCAACCCGCTCCCAGAGGGAGTGAACACGGAGTCGTCTCCTCTGCGAGTGAACCCGACTGCGATCTGCTCGTCCTCGGCGCCGGCCCGGGCGGCTATTCCGCCGCGTTCCGCGCCGCCGACCTCGGCCTGAAGGTCGTCCTGGTCGAGCGCTATCCGACGCTCGGCGGCGTCTGCTTGAACGTCGGCTGCATCCCGTCGAAGGCGCTGCTGCATGTGGCCGCAGTGATGGACGAGGTCTCGCACTTCGAATCGCTGGGCATCAGCTACCCGAAGCCGACGGTCGATCTGGCAAAGCTCAAAGCCCACAAGGAAAAAGTCGTCGGCAAGTTGACCGGTGGCTTGGCGGCGATGGCGAGGATGCGCAAGGTCACGGTGGTGCAGGGCAGCGGCGAGTTCGTCGACCCGTTCCATCTGAGCGTCGCGATGGCCGACGGAAAGACCCAGGTGCTGAAGTTCAAGCGCGCGATCATCGCGGCCGGCTCCGAGGCAGTGAAGCTGCCGTTTCTCCCGAACGACGATCCCCGCGTCGTCACGTCCACCGGCGCGCTCGAACTGCGCCAGAACCCGAAGCGCATGCTGGTGATCGGCGGCGGAATCATCGGGCTGGAGATGGGCACGGTGTACTCGACGCTCGGTGCGCGTCTCGACGTGGTCGAGATGCAGGATGCGCTGATGCAGGGCGCCGATCGCGACTTGGTCAAGGTGTGGCAGAAGCTGAACGCCCCGCGCTTCGACAACATCCTGCTGAAGACCAAGACCGTCGGTGCCGAAGCGACGAAAGACGGCATCCTGGTGAAGTTCGAGGGCGAAGGAAAACTCAAGGAGCAGCTCTACGACCTGGTGCTGCAAGCGGTCGGCCGCTTGCCGAACGGCAAGCGCGTCGGCGCCGAGAAAGCCGGCGTCGCCGTCGGTGATCGCGGCTTCATCCCGGTCGACATTCAGATGCGCACCAACGTGCCGCACATCTTCGCGATCGGCGACATCGTGGGCGCTCCGATGCTGGCGCACAAGGCGGTGCACGAGGCGCATGTGGCCGCCGAAGTCGCGGCTGGAGAACAACTGGGCGATGCGCACCTCAGCAAATCGGCGTTCGACGCCCGCGTGATCCCGAGCGTGGCTTACACCGACCCCGAGGTGGCCTGGGTCGGCCTGACCGAGGACGACGCCAAGGCGCAGGGCATCCAGGTGAAGAAGGGCCTGTTCCCGTGGAGCGCCTCGGGCCGCGCCATCGCCAACGGCCGCGACGAGGGCTTCACCAAGCTGCTGTTCAGTGCGGACACGCACGCGATCGTCGGCGGCGGCATCGTCGGCACGCATGCGGGCGACATGATCGGCGAGATCGCACTCGCCATCGAGATGGGCGCCGACGCGGTCGACATCGGCAAGACCATCCACCCGCACCCGACGCTCGGCGAAACCATCGGCCTGGCCGCCGAGGCTTTCGAAGGTGTTTGCACCGACGTGCCGCCGGTGCGGCGCTGATCTTTGACGAGGGATCGTTGACCGCGCTGGGATGCGAATTGCCGGGTAAAACCTGCGCTGCTTCGGGGTCTGCGCCCGGTGCAAAGAACGCCACAATGAGTGCCCACAGACGATGAGCGCCATGACATCGATGCACGTTTTTGCGATCGGCTTCGGATGAGCGTCGCTTTTTCTTACGGCGATGCGTTCTCACGCAACATCGGTTGGGTCACGAACGCCGAGCAAGCGGTGCTGCGGCGCAAGCGGGTGGCGATCGCCGGCTTGGGCGGGGTCGGCGGCAGTCATTTGCTGACGCTTGCGCGGCTCGGCATCGGCGCGTTCAACATCGCTGACTTCGATCTGTTCGACATTCCCAATTTCAACCGGCAGGTCGGCGCAACCGTTTCCAACAACGGCAAACCGAAGGCGCAAGTGCTGGCCGCGATGGCCAAAGACATCAACCCCGAGCTGGACATCCGCGTCTTTGCCGACGGCGTGAACAGCTTGAACTTGACCGACTTTTTGACTGGCGTCGATGTCTACGTCGACGGCCTGGATTTCTTTGCGTTTTCCGCGCGCCAGCTCACGTTCGCGGCGTGCTCGACGCAGGGCATTCCAGCGGTCACTGCAGCGCCGCTCGGCATGGGCACGGCACTGCTCAATTTCTTGCCCGGCAAGATGAGCTTCGAGGACTACTTCCTGTGGGGCGACCGGCCGGACGATGAGAAGGCGCTGCGGTTTCTGGTCGGTTTGGCACCTGCGGGGCTGCATCGCCCTTACTTGGTGGACCCGTCCACCGTCAACCTGGCCGAACATCGCGGGCCATCGACCTTCATGGGCTGTCAACTCTGCGCGGGCGTGGCGGCCACCGAGGCGCTGAAAATCTTGTTGGGGCGCGGCGAGGTTCTTGCCGCGCCACACGGCTTTCAGTTCGACGCCTATCGCAACAAGCTCGTGCGCACCTGGCGACCCGGCGGCAACAACCACCCGCTTCAGCGCATCGCCTTGAAGATCGGCCTTCGGCAGATTGAGAAATTGCGGGCCGGGGCATGAACGACGCACCGGAAGCCGTCGCTGAACCGACATCGGAGACCGTTTCCCGATGAGATCCGAGGCGCGACCATGTTGACGTACGACCAGTTGCTGGAAATCGCCCGCAGCGGCGTACAGGCACCCTCAGCGGACAACCAGCATGTGTTCCGCATCGAGGTCGGCGAAGCCAGCCTGCGCCTGTGGCCGACGGTCGAGTTTCGTGATTGCCGCGAGAACCACCGACGCGTATTGGGTTTGATGTCGCTCGGCGCCGTGGTCGAGAACATGCGTTTGCGGGCAGGGGACCTTGGCTTTGCTGCGGGAACACGCTGGTCCCTGAACGATCGCTCCGGGCCGATCGTTCAAATGGATTTTCAACCCGCGCCGACGGTGTCGACAGAGGCCTTGGCGGCGGCGATTCCGAACCGGCACACGAACCGACGCATGTATCGCGGCCCGGGCCCGGCTGACAGCGACGTGGCGCTGTTGAACAAGGCGGTCCAGTCCATCGAGGGCGCACAACTCCTTTGGTTGACGGGCAGCGCACGTCGGCTGGCGCTGGGTTTGATTTGGCGGGCTGAAAGCGAACGCTTTTTGCGCCAACGGTTGCACCAGGAGTTGTTCTCGTCGATTCGTTTCGATTTGTCCTGGAACGAAAGCGCCGACCGCGCGCTGCCGCCCGGTGCGCTGGAAGTCGAGCCGCCGATGCGGCCGCTCTTCAAAGCGCTGCGACATTGGGGGCTGATGCAGCCTCTCACCTGGCTGGGTGCGCACCGCCTGCTCGGACTTCGCGCGGGCTGGCTTCCCTGCTGGCAGGCCCCGGCGCTGGGGCTCTTGACGACGACTCTGCCGACTGAGCCGGGTGCCATCGCCGCCGGCACCGCCTTTCAACGGCTGTGGCTTCAAGCGACCTTGCTGGATCTTGCGCTGCAGCCGATGGCTGCCGCCGCCGTTTTGCCGCTGCAGACCAGCGCCGACCAGGGTGCCTCCGACGGGTTGCGATCGTCGCTGGCGACCGGTTGGCAGTCGATTGCCCCAGGTCTCACACCTTTGATGCTGTTTCGCCTGGGTCGCGCCTCGCGACCGGCGGTCACCAGTGGTCGCAGGCCGCTCGACGATTACCTCACCACCGCTGCACCAACCGGTCACAGCCCCTGAAAAGGGTCGTTCTTCAAGCCACCGAGGCGAAAGAAAATCCGCATGTCGTTGAGGTCGCTGCGGTAGCGAGAGGGCATCGCGTGCAGCAAGGTCCGAAGCCGCTCGAGCTGCGCGGGCTTCAAAGGTTGATCCTCGGTCTTGATGACCGCCAGCATCGGTACCATGAACGTGCTGACCACGCGGCCGTGCCCGTGTAATTCTTCCTCGGCGACGCGCTTCAAATCGGCCAGATCGAAGGCCGCACGCAGCGACCGTTCGTAGTCGAGCGTGAACAGATGAGGCTGGTGGCGCGCGTTCTGATAAGCAAAGAAGATGACGGTATCCAACCGCTTCAGGCGGCTGAAATCGACGAGATACGTCGCGCCGCCCGGGCGCAAAACGCGTTTGATTCCGCGAAAACAGCGGCGCAAGTCATCGAGCGTCGGCAGGTGGTGCAGGGCCATGGTGCTGATCGCCGCATCGACCGAGGCATCGGGCAGGAAATCGATCGCCGTGATGTCACCCTGCGAAAACCGAACGTTCGTCAATCCAAGCCGGGCTGCGTTGGCGCGGGCCTTGTCGAGCATCGTGGGTGACAGGTCGATGCCGTGAAACGACGTCTCGGGGTTGAGTTGCGCGATCTGACACAACTGAACGGCCGGGCCGCATCCCAGGTCGATCACGTCTTTGCGACCCTGGACCACCTGGCTCACCCGTGCCGAATGGAAGAGGTACGCCGAGCCCATCAGGCCGTCGATGCTGCCGGCTTTGTCGTAAGCGGCTACTTGATCCGCGTTTTCCATCACCAGATCCGGTTCCGGCTCTCTCGGCAGGCTCCGCTCACTCAGCCGTTCCCTGATCAACACGGGGATCAATGCAAACTTGTTCATCGGCGCAATGCTTTGTAAAAATGGGAGTGTTGTTCCGGCGCGGTTCGCAATCGACAGCGCCCCTCGACTTCACGACGTTATCGCCTGATTCGATCCAACATGAAGGCGCCAACCCGCAGCCTGCGTCTTTATCGGGCAGGCACAAAGTGAAATCGACTCTGGCGCGAGGACTCCGCCCAAGCTTTGATGAAAGATGAGCAGCGTCGAGTTTTTTTACACATTGGACCAAAAACTCGAGATACGCGCCGATTGAAACCGCTAACTTGTTGTTTCATATGTCATTTACGCGATTGGCACGCACCCTGCTTTAATGACTCGGCAGACCGCATCGCAGACATCTGACAACTGCGTCAAGCCTCAAGTCATTCAACGTCAAGGAGCATCGTAATGAAGTTTTTTAGCAAAACAGTTTTAAGCGCGGCCGCCGGCCTCTTGTTCACTTTGGGCAGCGCGCAAGCTGCTACGGTGCCCGGATCGCTTTTCCCAGGTGCAAATCAACTGTCCGACAACAGCGCAGAGTCGTTGATCAACGTCAACGGCGGGGCCACGATTGTTGACATTGGCGACCGCTTGCGTGGAATTTTTCGGATCGACTCTGTCGAATCTCTTTCTGGCGGTGGATCGCGAAGCCTGCTCGAGGGTAGCGGTAACAACGAGCTGAGCGGCGTTTTTGACGTCACCGTGACCAACAAAACCGGAGGCCCTGGCGCGTTTGTTTTTACCTTTGCTCCGACCGCGAGTTTCGCGACTGAAATTGGTGGTCCCGTCGGTTCAGCCGTCGCATTCTTTGACGGTGGCGTAGTGCACAACTACAGCCGCATCGCTTGCGGAACCATCGGTTTCGGTAGTACCTGCGAGGCAAACGCCATTGACGGATCTCTGCTTTGGGTGGCTGGCTTCGGTGGTGATTCCTTCTGGCAAGCCAACGCTTTTACAGACAACATCGCAGACATCGGAGCGGGCGGTTCTTCGTCAGTCGGCGGTTTCTTCAACATCGGCCTTGAATTGCTCGTCAACAACAGCGGCAGAATTTTTAACGACGTAACCTGCCTGTCACCAGCCTTCACGCCGACGACCGGTCTTGAGTTCTGCGGCTCGGGAAGCTTGTTGGGACGTGGCGGTGCAGCTACGCCTTATGACTCATTCAACAACGTCGATTTCACGATCAACGTGGTTCCTGAGCCAGCATCTATCGCATTGGCTGGTCTCGCATTGCTCGGCCTCGGTTTGACATCGCGTCGTCGCAAGGGTTGAGAGATTTCAGGTGCGGAGTTGATCCGCAGCTGATTTGATCAAACGCAAAGAAAAGCCCATCGGCTGTCAGTCGATGGGCTTTTTCTATGGACCTTCGGGTCGGATCAAATGCGTCTCGAACACAACTCAGCTTGTGCGTACGTTTCGCCAAGTCAATGCCTCGGGATGCGCGTTGAATGCCTGTTCGACAGCGTCTTCGATCACAGCGTACAGAGGCTGAATCATGGGACGCAACCCGGCGACCACTTTGCTGGAACTCAGCACAGACGGCACCCGAATGCCGCGATGTTCGATCCTTGCGCCCACCGTGCGAATGTCGAACCCGATGCGCACGAAGTGACTGGCCAAACGCGGCTCGGTAAGCACAAAAACATGCTCGACACCGATCCGGCGAGCTATGGCGGCCGCGCCCAGATACAAGCTCACCGGGATGAATGGAAATCGGGTGGTGGGTCCATGCCCGCCGAAGTCATCATCGGTGACCGAGATCGCTGACGCAGACTCTTCTTTCCGCTGCCTGAAGGTGTTCAGCACGGCCAAACGGGACACTTCGCCCATCGTGTAACGCGGCAGTTGAGCCGGGTCAACGACGGTGCGGTCGAGCACCTCGTGGCAACTGTCCTCGAACGGCAAGCGGAATTGCGGACATTCCGGTCGAGCAACGATCAGCCGAGTGCAGCCGACCGGCTCACCCGAGCCGCGCCGACGCAACAGGCAATGAAATGAGTGGCGGTCGAATTCGTCGGATTCCTGACCATCTTCGCGCATTGGCTCCCAGCCCAGGTCCCGACAGTAGACGTCGTGCCGGATTCGAAACACCTGCTCCAGGCTGGTGGCGTCGAGTGCCGGGGTCAGTTCGAACAGTTGACGAAAGCCTTCGCCCAGATCGGTTCTACCGGAATCAGATTTCATGGAAATCACCTCGAACTTTGTTCAGACGAAACCAACGGGACTGCGTGCACCCTGATTCTCGAGCAACGACCAGCCATGTATTCTTGGTTTGGGCTCAGAGGTTCTTTATCAGCGCAGACGCCTCGGCTTGATAAGGTGACGTTGCGCCCAGCTTTACAAGTTCGTCAAGTTCGGTTCTCGCTTTGCCTTTGTCGCCGGACTTTACGTACACCTTCGCAAGGTTTAATCTCAAGCGAGGGTTTGACGGTTGCAATTTCAACGCTTGCGTCAGCAGATCGATTGCCTTTGGGTAATCGGAGCCATCTGCCAATAACATGGCCCATGTGTCCATGAAATCCGGTTGGTTGGGCATCAATGCATTTGCTTTCTCCGCATACGTGACCGAACCATCTTTCTTCAATTGACCCATTACCCATGCCAAATTGTTCAATGCGACTGCATTATCAGGTTGCGCTTTCAATAAACTCTGATAAATAGTTTCCGCCACTGGATAGTCTTTTCGTACCAAGGCCATATCACCCAGGTGCAAATAAAAAACCACATCCTTTGGCCGTTCTTTGAGCCAGGTTGTCGCGAATTTTTCAGCTTCAGTGGCCTTATCGGAAGCAATAAGAACCGTGTGTAGCTTGATTGCCAGATCTGGCGATGCTGCTCGCTGCAAACCGGTTCGATAGGCGGTGGCAGCAGCATCCCAATTCTTTTGTGCAAGCAATATGTCGCCCTCAAACAACCATCCCAGCGCTGATTTGGGTTGCTGCTTTTGTACATCGCGGGCAATTTTGGTGGCTTCCAGGAATTTTTTTGTCTGAACACTCAAAAGGATCAATCCGCGCTGCGCATCAACGGAATCTGGCTTGATCTCCAACGCCTTGTACAAGCTTTGTTCCGCAGACGGGTTGTTTTTGTTCGCGGCGTACGCTTCGGCCAGACGGATGTGCGGCTGCGGTGACAGCGGCTGTAAACCAGTCAGCTTTAAAAACGACGCGATGGCCTGACTCAATTCGCCGGCTTGCATCTGTGCTCGGCCCAGTTCCTCCAACAACTCAGGGCTGGTTGGCACCGTAGTAACGGCATTCTGCGCGGCAGCGATGGCCTGAGCAGCATCCTTGTTTCTGAGGTACAGCTCGATCAGCAGCACCCGGGGCATGACATCGGTCGGATTGGCGTCGATCGCTTTGGACAACAGCGCTGCGATCTCTTCCATCTTGGCGCCGTTGACGACAGCAAGTTGGACGAGGGCCAGCAACGCCGGCCCATTCTTCGGGTTCTTTACCAGCAGATTCTCGAAGCGCTTCTTGGCGTCGTCTGGCTTCTTGTCGATCATGTCCAGTCTGGCGAGACTGGCCGCCGCCGCGAAATACGTCGGGTCGATCACCAAGGCCCCTTCGAAACTCTTGCGCGCCGCAACCATGTCTTTTCGAGCCACGTGAACTCGGCCGCGCAGCGTGGCTGCCACGGGCTTGTCCGGTTGCTTCGCCTCGAGCTTGTCGACTGCCGAGAGGGCTTTGTCGAACTCGTTGCGTCGCAGATACGCGCTCACCAAGGAAAGATCTGCTTTGGTGCCGGAGTCTGTTGACGCGATATTTTCCAATTCGTCGAAAGCGGTTGCCGTCTGACCACCTGCCAGGTGGCTGATGGCGAGTGCGGTGCGGCTGTTGGCGTTGTCGGGTTGCAACTTCAAGGCCTTTGCGAAGTACTCCTCGGCCTTTTTTGCATCGCCGTTCATCAAATAGACCTCTCCGGCAAGCGAGTACATGCTGGGGTCCAGGTTGCCGTCCTTGTCCAGGCTGCCAGTCAACGCCGCAAGGGCTTTGGCCGGCTGCGCTGAAGACACATAGGTCGCGACGAGCAATCGGCGCGGCAAGCTCAGCTCGGGCGTCGTCTTGACCGCCCTGGTCAGATAGGTCTCGGCTTGCGAGTAGGACTTCATTTGAAGTTCGATCGCACCGGCGATTTGAAGAATACGTGGGTTGTTGGGGGCCGCTCTCAAAAGATACTGAGACAAATCCCTGGCCGATTTGTAATCCTTTTTCTGATAAGCCAGAAGTGTTTCAAAATACTTGGTCTCCAGGTTTGTTGCAGCCACCTTTTTCAGCATTTCAAGCTGTTTTGTCGCTTCATCGAGCTTGCCCTGCTGCAGCAAGATGGTCAGAACAGACACGTGACCTGCTAAAAATTTTGGATTGATTTCGATTGATTTTCGGTAGGCGACGAGCGAGTCGTCCACCAGATTCTTTGAGTATTGAAGAATATCGCCTTTCAGCTTCCATGCGTCTGCATACTTGGGGTCTTTTGAAAGAATACCTTCGATAATCGAGAACGCACCGTCGAGATCTTTGGCGGCGGCCTTCTGGCGTGCTCTGACCAGCAGCGCGGGCCCGTGATTGGGGTCAACCGTCAGAGCAGCCGTCATCGCCGCTT
Source organism: Rhizobacter sp. (assembly GCA_031390425.1). Taxonomy (GTDB): domain Bacteria; phylum Pseudomonadota; class Gammaproteobacteria; order Burkholderiales; family Burkholderiaceae_C; genus PBB1. The sequence goes on along the minus strand of JANMTL010000242.1, from coordinate 11,091 downwards.
CGGATGAATCGGTTTTCCCTAAAACTTCGTAGGCTGTCGCCAGTGTGGTTCGCAAACTTGCATCGGCGGCAGGTTGATTGAGCCGAAGCGAGCCGAATTCGGACACCAGTTTTTCGGTTTGCCCGATAAGAAGCATCGAGCGGGCCAGTTCGGGTATAACGATGGTTTCTCTATATTTCGCCGCCAGCGCCTTGCGAAACTCTATTTCTGCCGATACGGCATTCCCATCTTTTAGAAAAATAGTGCCGAGCAGGAAACGAGCTTCGCCGAGACCGGGATTCTTCTGCAGCGCGTTCTTCAACTGAATGGCCGCTGCTTTGTTGTCTTCTTTTTGAAGATAATCTTTTGCGGACTTGATTTGTTGTTCTGGGTTCTCAATGCTGCAGGCAATTGCGAGCAATGAAACAACAATCGCAGCGAACAGGGCTTTGGTATGGTGCAATTTCATTTTCGATCCATAGAAACCAAGATATCGGAAACCAAATCGGTATCCCAGCGGGGTGGCTGTCGGCGCCATCATCGCTTGAAATTCCGGCGCCATCCGTCTTCGGGGCGTCGCCGGTGAGGACTGTCATCAATTCCGCACATTGTTTGTAAGTGTCTGCGCAGTTCAGCAGTGAAGACCCGCAGATGAACCGGGTTCGGGTGAAGCGGGCGGGCGGGTGGGTGATTCTCTTCAGCGCACCCGCGCCGAGGAACGCGATTCCAGCAGCACGCTGGAGGGCTGCGTCACCGTCGCGTCGAACGGGTGGGAACGCTGACCTCCCATTGCAGCGATGATGCGGCGAACGTACGAGCGAGTCTCCGCGTAGGGTGGCACGCCTCGGTAGCGGTCAACCGCGCCTTCACCGGCGTTGTAAGCGGCCAGCACCAGCGACAGATCGCCTTCAAAGTAAGCCAGCAGCCAGCGCAGGTAGGCCATGCCGCCGCGGATGTTCTGCCCGGGGTCGGTGATCTGGCGGACCTTGAATCGTGCTGCGGTGCCGGGAATCAATTGCATCAGCCCCTGCGCATTCTTCGGCGAGACGGCCCAGGCGTTGAAGTTGGATTCGGTGGCCATCACAGCCAACACCAGCTGCGGTGCGAGTTGGTAATCGGGCGCCACGAGGGCCACGAAGCGGACGATCGACTCCGGCGCGTTGCTCGGCGCGGGCGGCGGCAACGCGGTTGAGCGGGCTGGCTGGGATCGCACTGACAGCGCGGTGGCCGTCATCGGCAGTGGGTCGGACTCGGGCGGGCGCAGGCAGTGTGGCGGCGCGCCGCGAGGTGTGCCCATCGAGGCCAGCATGTTTTGGGCCTGCGCGATGCCTTGCTCGGCCGCAGCGGCGAACAGGTGTGCGGCTTGCGCATCGTCTCGTTCGATGCCGCGCGAATGGGTCAGCATCCATGCCAGGTTGTACTGCGCGTCGGCGTCCCCGTAGCGCGAGGCTCGGCAGTACAGCTCGGCTGCGCGCAGCAAGTCTTGCGGCACACCGTCGCCGTGCTCGAAGGCCAGCGCCTCCTGCCGCCAGCGCAGCACCTGCGACGGCACGATCGGGCCGATCTCGGGCGGCGGCGTCGACGGCCGGGGCAAGGTGTCGAGCGTCAGGGTCGGGATCTGCGCGCCGGCCATTCCGCACAGCAGCATCAGCAGCCACGCGCTGCCTGTCGTACTTCGTGCAGTGATCCGGTGCATCACTGGCCTTACTCGATGTTCTGCACCTGCTCGCGCAGTTGTTCGATCAGCACCTTCATGTCGAGCGAGATGTTGGTGAGTTCGAGGGATGAGGCTTTGGAGCCCAGGGTGTTGGCTTCGCGCAACAACTCCTGGATCAGGAAATCCAGCCGCTTGCCCACTTCGCCGCCCGCCTTCAGCAGGCGCGCCATTTCGTCGAGGTGCGATCGCAGACGCGCCAGCTCTTCGGCCACATCGATGCGTATCGCAAACGCGGCCGCCTCGTTCAGTGCGCGTTCGGTCAGCGCCTCGCGGGACACGGTTTGCGTGGCTCCGGTCTGCTCTAACGCCTCTTGCCAGCGCTCCAGAAACTTCTGCTGCTGGCGTTGAACGGTGGCAGGCACCAGCGGTTCGGCCCGGGCGGCCAGCTCGCGCAGGCGGTCGACGCGGTCCATCAGCACGTCGACCAGGCGTTGGCCCTCGCGCGCACGGGCTTCGCGCAGCCCGGCAACGGCGTGCTTGGTCGAATCGAGGGCGGCTTCGTCGAGGCGTTCGGTCACGGCCCCGGCTTTGCACCATTGCAACACCTCGTTGACGGACAGCTCGCGGGCGGTCGGCAGCCAACCGCGAATCGTGCTTTGCACATGCGACAAGCGGTTCAACTGCTCGGGTTGAGGCTGCGGCCATGCGGTGTCGGAGGTGGTTTGCGCGTTCAGGCGCAACTCGATCTTGCCGCGCCGAAACGACGCGGTCAGCAATTCACGCAGCGCGGGTTCGAGGGCCCTCAATTCATCGGGCAGCCGCAGGTTCAGGTCGAGAAAGCGAGCGTTGACAGATCGCAACTCCACCGTGACGCTGGCCCGCGCTGCCGTGGCCGAGCGGCTCACGGGAAGGTCCGAAGTCGCCGCAGAAGAGGGTGCTTCAGGCGGGCCCGCGCTGGCGCTGGCGTAGCCGGTCATGCTGTAGACTGGCATTTGAATTTCACCCTGTGCAAACATTCGATTATGTCAAAGCTGAAGCCTGCTCCGCTGCCCTCGGGCACCGTGGTCGGCGGCTACCAGATCGTCAAGAAACTGGCGGCTGGCGGGTTCGGTGTGGTGTACCTCGCCGAGGATGCGCAGCGGCACATGGTGGCGGTGAAAGAGTATCTGCCGTCGTCGTTGGCGGAACGCTCGCCCGGTGAGCTGACACCCCGGGTCAAACCCGAAAAGCAGCCGCTGTACCGACTCGGCCTCAAGAGTTTTTTCGAAGAAGGACGCTCGCTCGCGCAGATCTCGCACCCCAGCGTGGTGTCGGTGCTCAATTTCTTCCGCGAGAACGAAACCGTTTACATGGTGATGAACTACCTGCAGGGCGAAACGTTGCAGGATTTCATCGTCACCGCGCGTGATCTGAAGCGCGACAAGGTCTTCCGCGAATCGACCATTCGCTCGCTGTTCGATGAAATCCTGCGCGGCCTGCGCATCGTGCACCAGCACAAGATGTTGCACCTCGACATCAAGCCGGCCAACATCTTCATCACCAACGACAACCGCGCCGTGATGCTCGATTTCGGCGCCGCGCGCGAGGTGCTGAGCAAGGAAGGCAACTTCATTCGCCCGATGTACACGCCGGGTTTTGCCGCGCCTGAGATGTACCGGCGCGACGGCACGCTCGGCCCCTGGACCGACATCTACGCGATCGGCGCGTGCATCTATGCGGGCATGCAGGGTTATCCGCCCAACGACGCGCCGCAGCGCATAGAGAAGGATCGGCTGGCGCTCAGCCTGTCGCGGCTGCGCAATGTCTACTCGGACAACCTGATCGAGGTGACCGAGTGGTGCATGTCGCTCGACCCGCTGTCGCGGCCGCACAGCGTGTTTGCTCTGCAAAAGGAACTCGCGCGCGAGACCGAGCGGCGCTACACAAAGCTGAGCTTCGGCGAGCGGCTGAAGCTGCAGCTGGAAAACCTGACCACGGGTGCCAAGGCGTGACGCCATGAGGCTGCCACGCCGCTTTGCCCACTGGCGGGGCGCAGCCAGGCCGGGGGCGGCCCGGCGCTCGGGCGGGCACTGAATGCGCTTTTCCATCTACCAAGTCAGCCGCAAGGGCGGCCGCGAAAAAAACGAAGACCGCATGGGGTACTCGTACACCCGCGATTCGGGGCTCTTCGCACTGGCCGACGGCATGGGCGGACACCCGGAGGGCGAGGTGGCATCGCAACTCGCGTTGCAAACGATGTCGGCGTTGTTTCAGCAGTCTTCGAAACCGACGATCGCTGACCCGCTGGCGTTTCTCAACCAGGCGATCCTCGCCGGGCACCAGCAGCTGCTGCGTTATTCCGCCCAGAAGGCGCTGGCCGACACGCCGCGCACGACGGTCGTGGCGTGCGTGCTGCAGGGCGACTCGGTCTACTGGGCGCATTGCGGCGATTCGCGTCTTTACCTGGTGCGCGGCGGCAAACTGGTGTCACGCACGCGAGATCACTCTTACTCCGAGCTGCAGGATGCACTCAATTCGGTGGTGCCGATGCGCGAGCGGCTGAACCGCAACGTGCTGTTCACCTGCCTGGGCAGCCCGGGCAAGCCGGTAATCGACACCGCCGGTCCGTTCACGCTGCTAGCCGGTGACCGCCTGCTGCTTTGTTCGGACGGTTTGTGGGGCACGGTCACCGACGAGTCGATCACCGAGCAACTGGCCTGCCGCCCGATCGCCGAGGCGGTGCCCGAACTGGTCGAGCTGGCGCTGCGCAACGGCGGGCCGAAGTCGGACAACGTGTCGGTGATGGCGATCGAGTGGGAAGGCTCCGAAGCCGACCCCAGCCGCGCCGGCGTGTCGACGCAGGAGCTGGGCGATGATGTGTTTGCATCGACCATTCAGGCCAGCGTGCTCGGCCACGACGCGACCGACGATCTCGACGATGCCGAGATCGAGCGTTCGATCAAGGAAATCAACGACGCCATCCGGCGCTCGTCTCAACAAAAAAAGAACTGAAGGAGCCCAGCATGGGTTTTGAACGCACGCAGGGCCGGAGCGTCGATGCGCTGCGGCCGGTTCGCATCACGCGTCACTACACGAAGCACGCCGAAGGCTCGGTGCTGGTCGAGTTCGGCGACACGAAAGTGCTGTGCACCGCGTCGGTCGAAGAAAAGGTGCCACCGCACCAGCGCGGCTCGGGCCGCGGTTGGGTCACCGCCGAGTACGGCATGCTGCCGCGCGCCACGCACACCCGCAGCGACCGCGAGGCGGCCAAAGGCAAGCAGAGCGGCAGAACCCAGGAAATACAACGGCTGATCGGCCGCTCGCTGCGCTGCGTGTTCGATCTGAAGGCGCTCGGCGAGCGCACGATCTCGCTCGACTGCGATGTGATCCAGGCCGACGGCGGCACCCGCACTGCAGCGATCACCGGCGCCTTTGTCGCGGCGCACGACGCGGTCAGCGGCCTGATGGCGCAAAGCAAGCTGGGCGCATCGCCGATTCGCGATTTCGTCGCGGCGGTGTCGGTCGGCATCGTCGACGGCACGCCCTTGCTCGACCTCGAATACACCGAAGACTCGGCCTGCGACACCGACATGAACGTGGTGATGACCGGCGCGGGCGGCTTCGTCGAAGTGCAGGGCACAGCGGAGGGCGCCTCGTTCTCGCGCGGCGAGATGGACAGCCTGCTGCAGCTGGCCGATCACGGCATCCGCCAACTGGTCGCGGCACAACGGCGCGCACTGGCGCTGTGACGCCGTGAGATTGGTGCTCGCCTCGAACAACGCGGGCAAGCTGGCCGAGTTGCAAGCGCTGTTCGAACCGCTGGGCGTGGCCCTGGTCCGCCAGGGCGACCTCGGCATCTCCGAGGCCGAAGAACCGCACCTCAGCTTCATCGAGAACGCGCTCGCCAAGGCGCGCCATGCCGCGCAGCACGCGCAAGGTGCGGCGATCGCCGACGACTCGGGCCTGTGTGTCGACTCGCTCGGCGGCGCGCCGGGCGTGCGCTCGGCGCGCTACGCGCAGGACTTTGGGCAAGGAAAGGGCGATGCGGCGAACAACCGGGTGCTGCTGGAGCAATTGGCCGACTCCTTCTCCCCGGAGAGGCGAGGGGGCAAAGGCGCGCGCTTCGTCTGCGCGCTGGTGGCGGTGCGTTCAGCCGACGACCCGCAGCCGCTGATCGCGATGGGCCGCTGGGCGGGGGTGATCTTGCGCGAGCCGCTCGGTGATGCGGGCTTCGGCTACGACCCGCTGCTGTTCATCCCCGAGTTTGGGCGCTCGGTGGCCGAGTTGAGCGCGCAGGTGAAGAACAGGTGCAGTCACCGCGGTCAAGCATCGCGGGACATGCTGCAGCAGATGCGCGAGGTGTGGGGCCTTGGCTGACGTCCCGATCGTGCTCGTTGCTGATGAGCCGGAGTCGGCATCGGCGGCGGTCAGCGTGGACGCAGGCCGACTGCTCGCCCGCTATCTGCGCCCCGGCACGCTGAACCTCGCTGCGCTGCCGCCGCTGTCGCTTTACGTGCACCTGCCGTGGTGCCTGAAGAAGTGCCCGTACTGCGATTTCAATTCCCACCAGCACCAGGCATCTGGGGAACTCGAACCACCGTTTGCACGCTACCTCGACGCGCTGCGCTGCGACCTCGAAGCCGCGCTGCCGTTTATCTGGGGCCGGCGCATGCACACGGTGTTCATCGGCGGCGGCACGCCGAGCCTGTTCAGCCCCGACAGCATCGGTCAGTTGATCGGCGACATCCGTGCCCGATTGCCGCTGGAGCCCGGCTGCGAGATCACGTTGGAGGCGAACCCCGGCACCTTCGAGCGCGACCGCTTTCGGGCTTACCGCGCGGCCGGCGTCACGCGGCTGTCGGTCGGCGTGCAGAGCTTCGACGATGCCAAGCTGGCGGCGCTCGGCCGCGTCCACGACGGCGCGCAGGCCAGGGCGGCGCTGGCCGAGGCGAGCGCGGCCTTCGAGACCTACAACCTCGACCTGATGTACGCGCTGCCCGGCCAGACGCTGGCCGAACTCGACAGCGATCTCGCCACCGCGTTGTCCTTCAAGCCGCCGCATCTGTCGATTTACCACCTGACGATCGAGCCGAACACCTACTTCGCCAAGCACCCGCCGTCCGGCGCATTGCAATTGCCCGACGACGACAGCGCGTTCGACATGCTCGACCACATCACGCAGCGCACCGAGGCTGCGGGCCTGTCGCGCTACGAGGTCTCGGCCTTCGCACAACCCGGCCACCGCTGCGCGCACAACTTGAACTACTGGCAGTTCGGCGATTACCTCGGCATCGGCGCTGGTGCCCACAGCAAGATCAGCTACCCGCACCGCGTGGTGCGCCAGGTGCGCTTTCGCGACCCGAGCACCTACATGGCGAAGGCACTGGCCACACACGCGGTGGCGCAGGACGAAGAGGTGCCGCGAAAGCAACTGCCGTTCGAGTTCATGCTCAACGGGCTGCGTTTGAAAGAAGGCGTCGAGCTGGCGCGCTACACCGAACGCACCGGCTTGCCGCTGAGTGCGATCGAGCGGCCGCTCGACCAGGCGGTGCGCAATGGCTGGCTCGAACGCGAGCCGAACTGGATCCAGCCGACGCCGCGCGGCTACGATTTTTTGAACGACCTGCAGCAGCTTTTCCTGCCGTCAGCGTAGCGCGCCGTGGCGGATACACCCGCGGTTCCTCCATCGGCCCGACGTGCTGCGCGGCGGTTCGATCCGGCGGGTCGATCGCCGAAAGTGGGCCGATTTCGCGGGCTTGTCTCGGGCGCTGCTCCGATCTCGCGCCGCTAGACTGAGCGCTGGTGCGACATTTACCCGCTTACAACCCTGTCATGTCTGACGTCGACCTTTTGGGTGATTTGCAACTTCAGACTGCCTTGCAGTTGCTGAAGCAGGCCGGCCGCGAATTGAACGTCGATGCCGGGCCTGGGTCGATGCCGTGGCTGCAGGCGGTGGTGGACGCGCTGTGCGAGCTCTCCAGCCGCGACGCGCTGACAGGCCTGGCCAACCGCCGCCAGTTCGAGCTGACGATCGCCCGCGAGATCGACCGCGTGGCGCGCGCCGGCGAACCGGCACTGGTGCTGATGGCCGACATCGATCACTTCAAGGCCGTCAACGACACCCACGGCCACCCCGCCGGTGATCAGGTGCTCAAGGCGGTGGCCGCAGCGCTGCAAGACTGCGTACGCCCCATGGACACCGTGGCGCGCTACGGTGGCGAAGAGTTCGCGATCATCCTGCCCAATTGCCCGCCGGCCTTCGGGCACGCGGTGGCCGAACGCATTCGCTCGAAGGTCGAGCGTCGCCCCGTCAACGTGGCGCCGGGCACCGAGGTGCAGGTGACGATCAGCCTCGGCGGCGCATTTGCGCCGCAGTGGGTTCGATCGTCGGCCGCCTTGTGGATCGAGCGCGCCGACCGCCAGCTCTACCGCGCCAAAGCCGAGGGCCGCAACCGGGTGTGCCTGGAGCCGGCAGCCGTTTACCAAGTCAGCGCCGAGGAGAAGGGCATGCTTTTCGGCACCTCACAGTTCCAGGATCTCGAATGACCGCCCCGAACGATTCCACCGCCCGATCCAGCCCGCCTGCCAGCGGCCACCGCGCGCGCACGATCGCCGTGACCAGTGGCAAGGGCGGGGTGGGCAAGACCTTTATTTCGGCCAACCTGGCAGCGGCGCTGACGCGGCAAGGTCAGCGTGTGCTGGTGCTCGACGCCGACCTCGGCCTGGCCAACCTCGATGTGGTGCTGAACCTGCACCCGAAGATCACGTTGCACGATGTGTTCACCGGCAAGGCCCTGCTCGAAGACGCCGTCCTGCCGGCGCCGGGCGGCTTCTCGGTGCTGCTGGCCGGCTCGGGTCTGGTCGAGTATTCGCGGCTGACCAGCGACATCCGCGAGCAACTGCTGGCCATCATCGAAAAGATGAAACCCCGCTTCGACTGCATCGTGCTCGACACCGGCGCCGGTATTTCCGATGTCGTGCTGTTCGCGGTCTCGCTGGCCGACGAGGTGCTGGTCGTCGCGACGCCCGAGCCGACCTCGATGACCGATGCCTACGCCACGATCAAGGTGCTGGCCACGCAGCAATCGCGTCGCGTCATCCGGTTGGTCGTCAACCAGGTCGGGCGCCTCGGGGACGGCCGCACGATCTGCGGGCAGTTGCAGCAAGTGATCGACCGCTACGTATCGCCGCTGCTCAGCGCGCCGGCGGGCGGGCTCAAGCTCGATCTCGTCGGCGAGGTGCCGACCGACCCGGCGGTGCGCGAAGCCATCCTGAAGCGCCAGTTGCTGGTGGAGTCGGTGCCCGGCTGCCCGGCTGCGACGGCGATCGGGCTGCTCGCCGACAGGTTGCTGGCGTGAGCACCGAGCATCCCGCTGCGCCGTGCGATCGGCTCGGCAAGCCGGTGTTGTGGCAACGCGCTGAATCGGTCGTCGGCGCCGCTGACAGGATGCGCAGCGCCTGACCGGCGGCGCTCAGTCGCGGGCGACGCTGCGCGACCGAGCTGGATGCCGGTCGTTCGGCGTCGGCGCCGCCGAGCGTGCTGGCCCGCTCGGCTTCAACAGCACCAGCAATGCCCCGTGCCCGCCATCGGCTGCGCGGGCCTGCGCGAAGGCGATCACCTCGCTTTTTTGCACCAACCAGGTCTTGACCTTGGCCTTTAACACCGGCTCGCGTCCCGGCGAGCCGTTGCCCTTGCCGTGGATTACCCGCACGCAGCGCACCCCGTGGCGCACCGCCTCGCGCAGGAAGTCTGCAAGCTGCTCGCGCGCTTCGTCGCGGCGCAGGCCGTGCAAATCGAGCTGCGCCTGAATCGCCCACACACCGCGTCGCAGCTTGCGCACCACCTCCGGGCCGATGCCACTGCTGCGATAGGACAGCGCATCGTCGGTTTCGAGCAGCGACTCGACATCGAACTCGTCCGAGATCGCCTCGCGCAGCACGGCCGCTTCGTCGCGTTCGCGCTGGCGCGGCAGCGGCTCGGCGCGCGGCCGTTCGAGTGCGATGACGACGCCGCGCCGCAGCGGCGTCACCACGCCGATCGTGTGGGCGAACAGATCGCGCTCACGCCGCGTGCGCGCCGCCTCGGCGCGGGCTTCGACCTCGCGGCGAGCCACTTCAGCGGCCGCATCGGCGAGCGCTTTCCTCAGCACCTTCAGGTCTTGCAGGCTGCGCACCTTGCGCGGCGCCGTCACAGCAAGCCCCGTTCGGCAAAGGACATCACACTGCATTGCCCGACCACCACGTGATCGAGCACCTTCACGTCGATCAGGTTCAGCGCGCTCTTCAGGGTCTGGGTCAGGAACTCGTCGGCGCGCGACGGCTCGGCCACCCCCGACGGGTGGTTGTGCGCCAGGATCACCGCGCTGGCCTGCAGGTCGAGCGCGCGCTTGACCACTTCGCGCGGGTAGACGCTGGTCTGGGTCAGCGTGCCGCGAAACATTTCTTCGAGACGGATCAACTGGTGGTGCACGTCGAGGAACATCACCGCGAACACCTCGTGATCGCGGTGTGCGAGTTGCAGTTGCAAGTACTCTTTCACCTGCTGTGGCGAGGACAGCACCGTGCGCTCGGCCAGCGTTTGCGCCAGCGAGCGACGCGCCAGCTCCATCACCGCACCGATCTCGGCACGCTTGGCGGGCCCGAGGCCCTTGATGCGCTTCAGGTCGAGCGCGTTCGCTCGCAGCAAGCCAGTGAGGCCACCGAACGCGTCGAGCAGTTGTTGCGCCAGTTGCAGCACCGAGGTGCCGGGCAAGCCGGTGCGCAGCAGCAGGGCGATCAGCTCGGCATCGGCCAGCGCACCCGGGCCCAGCGCCAGCAGCTTTTCGCGGGGTCTGGCGGCAGGCGGAAGGTCTTTGAGCACGGTGAAGGCCTGCGGTGATGTCGCGCTTGAGGCCGACTCGTAAACTTCGCCACAGTCTATCCAACCGGTCACGCCCTTGAACTCAGTCCTTGCGGGGTCATTCCTCACGCTGCATTACCGCCTCGCCGGGCCGGACGGGGCGGACATCATCAACACGTTCAACGACAAGCCGGCCACCTTGTCGCTCGGCACCGGCGAGCTGGCGGGTGCCATGGAGTTGCGCTTGCTCGGCCTGCAAGAAGGCACCCGTGCCACCTTCGAGCTGGCCGCAGGCGAAGCCTTCGGTGGACGCAACCCCGAACTGCTGCAACGCGTCAAGCGAACGCTGCTCGATGAGTTGGGCGACCCGGACGCGGCCTTCAACATCGGCGATGTGGTGCAGTTTCCGACGCCGGACGGTCGCAGCGGCTACGGCGGTGTGGTGCGCGAGGTCGGCGGCGACTGGGTGCTGTTCGACTTCAACCACCCGCTGGCCGGGCAGCCCGTCACCTTCGAGGTGCGTGTGATCGGGGTTCTGTGATGAGCTCGTCGGACCAGAGCGTCAACGAGGTGCTGCTGGCCGAGCCACGCGGCTTCTGCGCCGGTGTCGACCGGGCGATCGAGATCGTCGAACGGG
>JANMTL010000219.1:0-12807 GCA_031390425.1 Rhizobacter sp. | reverse complement strand
GGTAATTGTTCCGGCGGTCATGGGTTCATATCGGTGTTGATCGCCGCCACTTGAACCGAATCGGCATGGCCGATTCGAACAGCGCGCCGAGCGACAAGCGCGAAGCGATCAAATGCCCGCGTACCACTCGTAGCCCTCGTCTTCCCAGTAGCCGCCCTTGCCGCCGCGGATCGCGTCGAAGCTGGCCACCAGCTCGATCGCCCGCACGTACTTCGCCTGCTTGTAGCCGAGCTGTCGCTCGACACGGCAGCGCAGCGGCGCGCCGTTGCTGACGGGCAGCGGCTGGCCGTTGAGCTCGTAGGCGAGGATCGTCTGCGGGTGGCGCGCATCGTCGAAGTCGATGCTTTCGTAGTAGTGCGAGTCGGGGCTGCCGGGCGCGACGGCGTCCATCGAATCGAAGCAGTGAAACACCACGAACTTCGCCTGCGGCAGTGGCTGCACTGCGTCGAGCAGCAGTGCCAGCGGCACCCCGGTCCACTGGCCGATGCAGCTCCAGCCTTCGACACAGTCGTGCCGCGTGATCTGCGTGCGCGACGGCAGCGCGCGCAACTGCGCGAGCGTGAACTCGGCGGGCTGCGTCACCAGGCCACCGACGCTGAGGCGGTAGTCGGCAAAGCCGCCGCTGCGCAAGGCCTGGTAGTCGACGTCGGCGGGATTCAACGTGCCGTTGCCTCGGAAGGTTCGGGCGATGTCGCTCACCGGGAACTCCTGCGCCATCGAGGCGCGCGGCGCGACGATCTTGTGCGCCGCCTGGTTGAGGTGTTCGGCGCTCTTGAGCACCTCGACGAACGAGGCGTTGTTCGACAACCGGTCGCAACCCGCCAGCACGCCCGTGCCGGCAGCGATGGCGCCGCGCAGCGCACCGCGCAAGATGCGCCGCCGATCGCGCAGCTTCAAGCGCGTCAAGGTGTAGGTGTTCATGGCGGCCCCTTCGTTGCCTTGTCGGCGGGCAGCGTGTACCAGCCGGTCACCATCGATCGGATTTCGTTCCACACGCCGGCGACGACGACCTCGAAGACGTGGATCAGCGTGAAGAGCAGCAGCCCGAGCGCCGCGAGAAAGTGCAGCGTGCGCGCCGACTGCCGGCCGCCGAGCAGATCGACCCAACCGGCGTACACCGCGTCGAGCCGAGGCGACATCGCCAGCCCGGCGATCACCACCAGCGGCAGCAGCCCGAAAATCACGATCAGGTAGGCGAGGCTTTGCAGCACGTTGTAGCGCTTGGCGGCCTCACCGGTGGGATGCCGCAGCAGCAGGTGGTTCTTGATCGAACTGCCGATCGCACGCAGCTCGGACCGGGTTGGGATCAGGTCGCGTTGCAGGTGGCGGCTGATGACGGTGTAGAGCACGTAAGCAACACCGTTGACGACGAACAGCCAAGCGAAGAACAGGTGCCAGTGGCGGCTCATCGCCAGCCACTGCGGGCCCGGGATCGTGGCCCAACTGGGGAAGGCGCGCGCCTTCTGCTCGCCGCTGACCTCCGACAGCCCGAGCACGCCGGTTGTGACGAAGCGGTGCCCGGCCACCTGCGTCACGCCGATCAGGCCGCCGTGGACGGTTTCGGCCTTGATCGCGATCCACGGCGCGGCGAAGTTCGAATCGCGGCCCCAGTACAGCGCCGGGTGAGCGTTGAAGATGTTCAGCCCACTCATCAACAAGATGACCAGGCAGATCACGTTGATCCAGTGCATCACCCGCACCGGCCAGCGATGCCGGTAGATGCGTCGCGGCGGAGCGGGTTGGCCGGCGCTTGCGACCGAGTCGTTGTCCATAAAAGGCCTGCTTTCGAACGGGTGGGGATCGGCGCCGGTCTGACAGGAAGGCAAGGCAGCGTCCGACATGGGTGAATGAATGTCTTCCCGACACTACAGCCTCTCTTACCAACCCTCTGGAGTTCTAAATGAAAAACATTTCAACCGCTGTGATGTTCGCCTGCATGTCGATCGCCTGTGGTGCCGCTTCGGCGGCCGATGTGATCAAGGATGACGCCATGATGAAGAAAGACATGACCCTGCAGCAGTGCAAGGATCACATGACGATGTCCAAGAAGGACGGCATGAAGAAAGACGACTCGATGATGAAGATGGACACGATGTGCAAGGACATGATGGCCAAGGACCAGTTGAATGTGAAGAAGCCCGGTGATCAAGAAATGATGAAGAAGTAAGCAACAGCGTGGCGCTCGCGCCCCCCCGCTTGTGCCCCCCGCTTGTGCCCCCGCTCGGCACGCACCCGAGGCGGGCCGCACGGGCGCAGCTCGGCGTGAATCAAGGCGCATTTGCAGCCCCCGACGCGTCCCGAAGGCGAGCGGCCTCGGACGCGCGCCAAGCCAGCGCCGCTTCGTTGCACAAGGCCGACAATTTCTCGAGCAGCAGCCGCACCGCACGGTGGGCCGCAGTGACGCCGCCCTGAGCGTCCTCACTGGCGCTGTCCACCGTCTCATCGAACTCCCGGCTCGCCAAGACCTTGCGCGTTGCGCTGTCGACGAGCGTGGCGCGCAGCGTCACTCGCACTCGGCTCGGCGTGACGCTGAAATCGTGCTGCAAGCGCACGATTTCGGTATCGAGGCCCATGTCCGCCGCGACCGCGCTCGGCGTTGGCACCACCGCGTGCAGCGCACCGCCTCGAACGACGGCGGAGACGATCAGCGGTGCGAGCATGCGAGACGGCGTGTCGACCCATTCGCTGTGCGCGAAATAGGCGAGTCGATGCGGCTCGCGCGTGTAGACAATGCGCCGACTGTCGAACCCGGCCGCCGCATGCGGCGGATGAACCACCAGCGTCGGCCCACCGCCGAGCGCATGCGGCACGGCTCGGGTCCCGAAAGCGTCCCCGTCGATTGCCGCTTGCGCACCATCCAGTGTGTAGAACGACGGCCACGGCGCCGGCTTCGGCAGCAGCCCGGAGCAGCCCGCAGACCCCATCAGCATCAGTGCGGCAGCACACCACGACAGCTTGCGAAACGACATCAGCATCATGGTGGGCTCGGGGTAACTGCAGGCTGAAGAGGCGTCGTGGCGGGCGCGCCGATCGCGGCTTCTCCCGGTCCCGGCGGCACCGGCGCACGACCGAACAGCAGGGCCGACGGATTGCGCTCGACCTGCTCGGTGACGCGCCGCAGCGACGTGGAAAGCACATTCAGCTCGCCCAGCAGGCGTTGCAGTTCGGGCAGCGTCTGCGCACTGAAGCGCTGCACATCGGCGCCGACCGCATCGACCGTGCGACCCGCGCGCGTGCTGGCGAGTGCGGCCGCGTCGCCGAGCTTCTCGACTGCGTCGGCGCTGCGGCCGATGCGCTCGAGCACCGGCTCCAGTTGGGCGCTGGCGCGGGCGGTGCGATCGAACGTGCGCGAAGCGCTGGCGATGCCCGCGTCGAGCGCGTCGGTGCGTGCGGCGATCGCCTGCGACACCTGGGCCAGGTTGGCCAGCGTGCGGCTGAAGGCCTCGCGGTTCTCGTTGCTGAGAATCGCGTCGATGTTGCTCGACGTGCTGTCGAGCTTGGCGAGCACCGTCGTCAGCACGTTTTCGAGCCGGGTGCTCAGCGAGGGCTTGGTGCGTATGACCGGGTAGCGCTCGGGCGCCTTGGCACGCAGCGGCGGCGCCTCGCCGGTGCTGCCACCGAGCTCGACATACGCGATGCCGGTCAGCCCCTGGGTTTTCAGCACCGCCACGGTGTTCTCCCGGATGGGCGTGCCGCGTTCGATCGCGAACAGCAATCGCACGCGCTCCGGGTTCTGCGAGTCGAGCTGGATGTCGCGCACCTTGCCGACTTCGACTCCGTTGAACTTGACCGCGGCGTTCAGGTTCAGCCCGGCCACCGATTCGTCTTCGATGGCCAGATACAGGTCGTACTTTTTCTGGAAAGCGCCGCCCGACGCCAGCCACAGCGCCCCGGCCACCAGCGCTGTGCCGAGCAACAGCACGAAGGCGCCGACCAGGGTGGTGTTCACCTTGGTTTCGATGACGGCTCCTCGGGATGGGTGTCGACCGCGAGGTGCGGAGGTGGTTGAGCCGCCCGGCCCCGAGCGCCTTCGAAGTAAGGCCGGATCGACGGGTGATCCATCCGCGACAGCTCGGCCATCGTCCCCAAGCCCTGCACGCTGCCCTCACCGAGCACCGCAACGCGGTCGGCGACTTGCCACAACAAATCGAGATCGTGCGTGACCATCACGATGGTCAGGCCGAACAGATCGCGCAGTTCGAGCACCAACCGATCGAAGCCACCGGCGCTGATCGGATCGAGCCCGGCGGTCGGCTCGTCCAGAAACAGCAGTTCCGGATCGAGCGCCAGCGCGCGCGCCAGTGAAGCGCGCTTGAGCATGCCGCCGCTCAGCTCGGCAGGGTACTGCGCGCCGACCTCGGGGGCCAAGCCCGTCATCGCGATCTTCCACGCGGCGATGTCGTCGATCAGCGCGTCGTCGAGCTCGGTGTGCTCGCGCAGCGGCAGGCCGACGTTCTCCAGCACGGTCAGCGATCCGAACAGGCCGCCATGCTGGAACAGCACGCCCCAACGCTGGCGCAGGGCCTCGGCGGCGGCGGAGTCCTGCTGCTGCAGGTCGGCACCGAGTACGCGGATCGAACCGGCGTCGGGCCGGTGCAGCAGGATCATTTCGCGCAGCAAGGTCGACTTGCCGGAGCCGCTGCCGCCGATCAAGGCGAACACCTCGGCACGGCGCACTTCGAGGTTGATGTCGGTGTGCACGACGTGCTCTGCAAAGCGAGTCGAGAGGTGCTGCACCTGGATGACGGCATCGGCTGGCGAGGACGTGTGATTCATCTACAGATCCAGCGCGCTGAACGCGATCGAGAACAGCGCGTCGGCGACGATCACCAGGAAGATCGCCTGAACGACGCTGCGCGTGGTCTGGCGACCCACGCTGTCAGCCCCGCCGTGGGTGCGAAAGCCCTGGAAGCAACCGACCACGGCGATCACCCCCGCGAACACCGGCGCCTTGCCGATGCCGACCAGCAGGGTCGTCACGCTGACCGCCTTGGCGAAGCGGTCGATGAACTCGCCGAAGCCGACCCCCAATTGCGCACGCGCCATCAACATGCCGCCGAACACGCCGAGCGCGTCTGCGAACACCGTCAGCAGCGGTAACGCAATCACCAGCGCGACGACCTTCGGCAGCACCAGCATCTCCAGCGGCTCGATGCCCAGCGTGCGCATCGCATCGATCTCTTCGGTCACGGCCATGGTGCCGATCTGCGCGGCGTAGGCCGAGCCGGATCGCCCGGCGATGATGATCGCGGTGATCAGTGGCGCGAACTCGCGCAGCATCGACAGCCCCAGCAGATCGGCGATGTAGATGTTGGCGCCATACGGCTTGAGCTGATCGCCGCCTTGGTAGGCCACGACGACGCCGAGCAGGAACGACAGCAGCCCCACGATCGGCAGTGCATCGACCCCGGCCGTGCGGATGTTGTAGAGGATGGGCCCCCACCGGATGCGCGACGGCTGCGCGATGCAGCGCACCGAGGTGATGGCAACTTCGCCGACGAAGGCCAGCAGCGCCACCGCTTCCCGGAACACCGCAGTGGTCGAATGGCCGACGCGGTCGAGCAGCCCCGGGCTGCGCACGCTCAATGCCGCAGGCTCGGCCGCCTGCGCAGCGATGCGTTTCGACACCAGGTCGAGCAGCCGGGCGTGCTCCGGTCGCAAACCGTGCACGGCGATGGCTCCGTGGCGCGCGCCGGTTTCGCCTTGCGCGCCCTCCACACCCCGGTGCAAAAGCCGGTGCAGCGTCCACGCACCCGCCGTGTCCAGCGCCTCGATGCGTTCGCCATCGGCGGTGACCGGCGCGGTCGTCGCGAGTCGCAGTGCAGCGAACTGGCGCTCGATGTCGCCCATACCGTGCGCCGTCCAATGCCCGGAAAGCACCAGTGCCTGCGGGGCCGGCTGTGCGATGCCTGCGGGTTCGATCACGGTCGGTTTCATGCTTCACAAACAGCGTAGGCACAGCCGTGCACCGGGTCTGTGCGGCAGCGAACACAGCGGCTGCGACGCCCGTCCGACCGCCGACGATCGACGCAGGTCGACCGCGATCCGGAGCCACCCGCCTGCCGCCCATCGGACCCCGACGAAACCGCGACACGGCAGCGTCGGAAGTGTCGGCCGGGCGAATCAAAGCCGATCGCGCCCAGGGCTGCCACTGTTGATGCAGACGATGGGATTCGCGACCGTCTCGGCTCAGGAGTCAACCGGGTCTGAGAGAAGCAAGGGCGCTCCGGCGACCGCACAATCTGGGGACGATGCAGACAGGGGCGACGCGGCGGGTGCAAGGGTGGGTCTGGCGTCTGGTCGCGGGGCGCCCAACTCGTGTGGGCGCCTTGATCCTGCTGGCGCTCTCGATCGGGCTGTCGGCGCACGCCGTCGATGCCGTACAGGTCGGCTCCAAGCGCTTCACCGAGTCCTACCTGCTCGGCGCGATCGTGCGTGAGACGCTGCAGCAGGCCGGGATCGCGGCGGCGCACCGGCCGGGCCTCGGCAACACAGCGGTGCTTGAGCGATCGCTCGCCAGCGGCGCGATCGACGTTTATCCCGAATACACCGGCACGATCGTGCGCGAGCTGCTGCAGCGCGAAGGCAGGCCTTCGCTCGAAGAGCTGAACCGCTGGCTCGCCCCGCGCGGTCTGAAGGCGGCCGTGCCGCTCGGTTTCGAGAACACCTATGCGCTGGCGATGCGCGAGGCCGATGCCGCGCGTCTGGGCATCACCACGCTCGGCGATCTGGCCAGGCGCTCGGCACGCGACCTTCGGCTCGGCCTGTCGCACGAGTTCCTCGGCCGCACCGACGGCTGGGAGGCGCTGCGCCGGGCCTATGCGCTGCCCTTCGGCACACCGTCAGGACTGGACCACGGCCTCGCCTACGAGGCCCTGCAACAAAGTCAGGTCGACGTGATCGACATCTACT
Source organism: Rhizobacter sp. (assembly GCA_031390425.1). Lineage (GTDB taxonomy): Bacteria > Pseudomonadota > Gammaproteobacteria > Burkholderiales > Burkholderiaceae_C > PBB1. The sequence goes on along the minus strand of JANMTL010000219.1, from coordinate 5,895 downwards.
CGACCGACGCCAAGATCGCCCGGCAGGGTGTTCGTGTGCTGCGCGACGACCGCGCGTTCTTCCCGGCTTATGACGCCGTGCTGCTGATGCGCATCGGCTTCGATGCCACACCGCTGCAGCGGCTGGCCGGCCGCATCGATGCCCGCCGCATGATCGCGCTCAACGCCACGGTGGAACTCGACGGGCGACCGTACGACGAGGTGGCGCGTGCGTTCGTGGCGGGCCTCGACGTACCGATCGGCGATCCGTCCGCGTCGGCGCCTGGAACATCGGCCACGAATGCGGCAGCAACCCGCAGCCCTGCGCGCGCCCGAGCAGGCGTGTGGGAGCGGCTGATAGCCGACGACCTGGGCCGCCTGACCCGTCAGCACCTGATGCTGGTGCTTGGGTCACTGGTGCTCGCGCTCGCAGTCGGCCTGCCGCTCGGTGTGCTGGCCTGGCGCCGACCGGCGCTGGCGCAGGTGGTGCTAGGGACGGTCGGTTTGATTCAGACGGTGCCCTCGCTCGCGATGCTGGCCTTCCTGATCGTGCTCGTCGGTGGCATCGGCTTCGTGCCCGCGCTGATCGCGCTGTTCCTCTATGCACTGCTGCCGATCGTGAGCAATGTGCATGCAGGCCTGTCGCAGGTGCGCCCCGGCCTCGCGCAGGCTGCCATCGCGCTCGGGATGACGCGCGGGCAGTGCCTGCGCCTCGTGCAACTCCCGCTGGCCGCGCCGACCATCCTGGCGGGTGTGCAGACCGCCGCGACCATCAACGTGGGCACGGCGACGATGGCGGCTTTCATCGGTGCGGGCGGCTACGGAGAACGCATCGTCGCCGGGCTGGCATTGAACGACACCGCGGTACTGCTGTCGGGCGCCGTGCCGGCGGCGGTGCTGGCGCTGGCGGTGCAAGGGAGCTTCGAGGGCTGGCGACGACTGCGCCGCAGGGCGGCGGGCTGAGCCCTTGCGCCGCAAAGCCGACGCAACCGGTGGCTTGTAGGATGGCTGCAACCGAACGTGGCCTGTAGGCGACGGCCGCCATCGCATACGGAAAATTCCCGTAGGCGCATGGGGTTCCGTCCAAACCGCCAAGACGACTGTTCAACGAAAACAATCACCTGGGACTGCTTTGAAACTCGCCACCTGGAACGTCAACTCCCTCACCGTGCGCCTGCCTCAGGTGCTGGACTGGCTGGCCGCGCATCAGCCCGATGCACTGTGCCTGCAGGAAACCAAACTCACCGATGACAAGTTCCCGCATGCCGAGCTGGCGGCGGTCGGCTACCAGTCGCAGTGGTTCGGGCAAAAGACCTACAACGGCGTCGCCCTGCTGACGCGCAGTCCGGTCGACGCGGTGGTCAAGAACATCCCGGGCCATGCCGACGAACAGACGCGCGTGATCGCGGGCACGCTGCACGGCGTGCGCTTGATCGGCGCCTACATCCCGAACGGACAGGCACCCGACAGCGACAAGTTTCAGTACAAGATGGCCTGGCTCGAAGGCCTCAACGCCTGGATCGGCGAGGAGTTGAAGACCCACCCGCACCTGGTGCTGGTCGGCGACTACAACATCGCACCCGAAGACCGCGATGTGTACGACCCGGTCGCCTGGGCCGGGCAAATCTTGTGCACGCCCGAAGAACGCGCGCATTTCCAGCGGCTGCTGTCGCTCGGCCTGCACGACGCGTTTCGGTTGTTCGAGCAACCGGCCAAAAGCTGGAGCTGGTGGGACTACCGCAACCTGGCGTTTCGCAAGAACCAGGGCCTTCGCATCGACCACATCCTGATCAGCGACGCGCTCAAGTCACGGGTGACGGCATGCGCGATCGACAAGCTGCCGCGCAAGAACGAGCGGCCGAGCGATCACGCGCCGGTGTGGCTGACGTTGCGCGATTCCGCCTGATCGCACCCGAGGCTGCCACCAGCTCAGTCGTCGAGCCCGAGCTCTTGTATCTTGCGCGTGATGGTGTTGCGGCCGATACCGAGCTTTTGCGCCGCCTCGATGCGGCGACCCCGGGTCATCTCGAGCGCGGTGTGGATCAACTGCGCCTCGAATTTTCGGGTCAACGTGTCCCAGACTTCGGGCTCACCGGCCAGCAGCAGGCTGCGCGATTCACGTTCGAGATCGGCCAGCCAGCGTGAGGGGATCGCAGCGATCTCGGCGGTCGACGGCAGTGCTTGCGGCTGGTCCTGTGGCGCAACCGTCACCGGCTCGGCCATCGCGGTCGACGGCAACGGTGCAGCGAACCCTTCTGCGGCCGACGACGCGCTGATCGGCGCGGCCACCGCCGGTGCGATCGCCAGCAACTCGGGTGGCAAATCCTTCGGCTCGATCGTTTGAGCAGGCGCCATCACGGTCAGCCAGTGGCAGATGTTTTCAAGCTGCCGGACATTGCCCGGGAACTCGAAGCGCGTCATCTGAGCCACCGCCGTGTCGGTGATGCGCTTGGCCTCGACACCGAGTTCCTTGGCGCTCTTTTGCAGGAAAAATCGGGCCAGTGCGGGCACGTCTTCCTGCCGTTCGCGCAGCGCGGGCAACCGCAGGCGAATCACGTTGAGTCGGTGGAACAGGTCTTCCCGAAACACCCCTTGTTTGACCCGGTCTTCGAGGTTCTGGTGCGTCGCGGCAATCACGCGCACATTGCTGCGCATCGGGTTGTGGCCGCCGACGCGGTAGAACTGACCGTCGCTCAGCACACGCAGCAGCCGCGTCTGCAAGTCGAACGGCATGTCGCCGATCTCATCGAGAAACAGCGTGCCGCCGTCGGCCTGCTCGAAGCGCCCGCGCCGCGTGGTCTGTGCACCGGTGAAGGCACCGCGCTCGTGACCGAACAGCTCGCTCTCCAGCAAGTCCTTCGGGATCGCTGCGGTGTTGATGGCGACGAACGGGCCGGTGGCGCGCGGGCTGTGCTTGTGCAGCGCATGCGCCACCAGCTCCTTGCCCGACCCCGACTCGCCGGTGATCAGCACGGTGACGATGCTCTGGCTCAGGCGGCCGATGGCGCGGAACACGTCCTGCATCGCCGGCGCCTGGCCGAGCATCTCGGGCATCTCGGTCAGGCGCTCGTCGCGCACCGCTTCGCGCATGCTTTCGTCGAGCGCGCGGCGGATCAGCTCGACCGCTTTCGGCACATCGAACGGCTTGGGCAGGTACTCGAACGCGCCGCCCTGGAACGCGCTGACGGCGCTGTCGAGGTCGGAGTAGGCGGTCATGATGATGACCTGCAGCTCCGGATGCTTTTGCTTGACCTTCGCCAGCAGATCGATGCCCGACCCGCCGGGCATGCGGATGTCCGACACCAGCACCTGCGGCACGTCGTCTTCGAGTGCGATCAGCACGTCGCGCGGGTTGGTGAAGCTGCGGACCGCGAGGTCTTCTCGTGCCAGCGCCTTTTCCAGCACGAAGCGGATGGATTGGTCGTCGTCAACAATCCAGATCGGTTTCATTCACTGCCTCTTCAATGGACGGCACCGACGCGCTGCGGTGCACAGGAGAGAGCTCAGGGCAGCGGAATCACGATCTTGAATCGGGTCCTGCCGGGTTCGCTTTCGCACTCGATCGTTCCCTGGTGCTGTTGCACGAACGTCTGCGCCAGCGTCAACCCCAGCCCTGAACCACCTTCGCGCCCCGACACCAGGGGGTAGAAGATTCGATCGCGGATGGATTCCGGAATCCCCGGGCCGTTGTCCTGAATATGCAATTCCAGTGCCAGTCGATAGCGCTGCTTGCCGAGTGTGACCTGACGGGCGATGCGCGTGCGCAGCGTGATCAACGCATCGCCGATGACCACCTGCTCCGCCAGCGCCTGCGCCGCGTTGTGACCGATGTTGAGCACCGCTTGAATGAGCTGTTCGCGATCGCCCCGAAAGTCCGGAATCGACGTGTCGTAATCGCGCTCGACCCGCAAGCCGCGAGGAAACTCGGCCAGGATCAACGAACGCACCCGTTCGCAGACCTCGTGGATGTTCACGTCGCTGACCACATGCGGCTTGCGATGCGGTGCCAGCAGCCGGTCGACCAGCGCCTGCAGCCGGTCGGCCTCTTGAATGATGACCTGGGTGTATTCGGTCAGCTCGCGCGACTCGATCTCCATCTCCAGCAGTTGCGCCGCGCCACGAATGCCGCCGAGCGGGTTCTTGATCTCGTGCGCCAGGTTGCGAATCAGCTCCTTGTTGGCACGCGCCTGACCGAGCGCGCGCTCTTCCCGGTCTTGCCGGGTTTGCTGCTCGATCTCGACCAGCTCGATCAACACATCGCTGGTGCCGTCGATCTGGTTGACGATCACATGCACCGGCAGCGGCTCGCCGTGCGCCGCCGCCGGGCGACGCAGCGCGGCTTCGAAGCGGCTCGACGAAAAGTCGTTGCGCACCAGCGCGGCCACGGTGTCGCGGGCGATTTGCGCATCGACGAACCAGTCGAACAGCGAATCGCGCAACACGCTGCGGCTGGACCAGCCCAACACATGACCGAACGACGCGTTGGCGAAGACGCAGTGCCCGTTGGGTCGCACCACCGCCACCATCGTGGCGAGGTGGTCGAACGCAGCGTAGGGTGAAGGCGCGATCGCCATGGTCAGGCCCGATGCGAGCGCACGCGCGACGCGGGCATGCGCCCCATCATCACGGCAGCTTCGACAACTCGCGCTTCAGTGACGCGATGTCGGTTTCCTTGCGCGCGATGCCGGACTTCAGGTCGGTGACCCGGTCCAGGTACTTCTGGTAGTTGCGCTCGCTGCCGAGCCGCTCTGGCTCGCCCTTGTTGTATTCGGTCTGCAGCTCGGCCAGCCGCGTCTCTTCGCGACGCAACTCGGCTTCCAGGATGCGGCGGGCATCGCTGTCGCGTGCGCGCTGCTCGCTCGGATCGACGCGGGTGTCCGCAGAACGCGGTGCCGAGGCCGGCGGGGTGCCACTCGCCGCCGGACCGCTCGCCCGCTTGGGCCCGGCAATCACCGTGATGGGCGCGCCTTCCAGCGTGCGGCAGCCTTTGTCGCGGGCTTCCTTCGCGCTGATCGCATCGGTGTAGAGCACCGGGTTGCCCGGGCAGCGGAAAACCGGTGCGTCACCCTGGGCTCGCACGGCACCGGCGAACAACCACAGGCTTGCCGCGGCCACCCACCACCCGATCGCCTGACCGCTGCGCAAACACATCATCCGATGGCCCTCTTTCGAAACACCCACGATCCCGAGGCGGCGCCTCGCACGCACCGATTCGATCCATCTCGGATTGTCGAGCACGCCCGAAATTCCCCATGCAATGAAAAAGGGACGGCTTTAGCCGTCCCTTTTGATGCGAAGCCAGCCTCAGAGGCTGTAGTACATGTCGAACTCGACCGGGTGGGTGGCCATGCGGAAGCGGGTCACTTCCTGCATTTTCAGGTCGATGTAAGCGTCGAGGTACGAGTCGGTGAAGACACCGCCCTTGGTCAGGAACGCACGGTCCTTGTCCAGGTACTCCAACGCCTGATCGAGGCTGTGGCACACCGTCGGGATCAGCTTGTCCTCTTCGGGCGGCAGGTGGTACAGATCCTTCGTCGCGGCTTCGCCGGGATGGATCTTGTTCTCGACGCCGTCGAGTCCGGCCATCAGCAGTGCCGCAAAGCCCAGGTACGGATTCATCAGCGGATCGGGGAAGCGCGCCTCGATGCGACGGCCCTTCGGGTTCGCCACATACGGAATGCGGATCGACGCCGAGCGGTTCTTCGCCGAATAAGCCAACTTGACCGGTGCTTCAAAGCCCGGAACCAGTCGCTTGTAGCTGTTGGTGCCCGGGTTGGTGATCGCGTTCAGCGCGCGCGCGTGCTTGATGATGCCGCCGATGTAGAACAGCGCGAACTCCGACAGCCCGGCGTAACCATCGCCAGCGAACAGGTTCTTGCCGTCCTTGAACACCGACTGGTGCACATGCATGCCCGAG
>JANMTL010000161.1:0-3220 GCA_031390425.1 Rhizobacter sp. | reverse complement strand
TCGCCATCGAAGCTGAAGACGATCGCGTCGGTGAAACGGAACAGCTTGCGCACATGCTCTTCGGTGCAGGCGGTGCCCAGCGTTGCGACGGCGTTCTCGAAGCCCGACTGCGCCAGCGCCACCACATCCATGTAGCCCTCGACGACCAGCGCATGGCCGCGCGCGCGCATGCCCGGCCGCGACTCGAAGAGCCCGTACAGCTCGCGCCCCTTGACGAACAGCGGCGTCTCGGGTGAGTTGAGGTACTTCGGCTCGCCACGGTCGAGCACGCGTCCGCCGAAGCCGATGGTTTCGCCCTGCACCGAGCGGATCGGAAACATGATGCGGTCGCGAAAGCGGTCGTAGCGCTTCTGCTCCTGGCCGTCCTCGCCCGACACGATCACCATGCCGGATTCGCTCAGCAACGGATCGTCGTATTGCGGGAAGGCACTGGCCAGCGGGCGCCAGCCTTCAGGCGCGTAGCCGATGCCGAAGCGCGCAGCAATCTCGCCGCTGAGGCCGCGCCCCTTCAGGTAGTCAACGGCGCGGGACGAAGCCTTCAGCTGTTTGCGGTAGTGCTCGCCGGCGCGGGTCAGCACGTCGATCAGCGTGAGTTGACGCTGCTTGGCCTGCTGCGCCTGCGAACGTTCGTCGTCGCTGCGGGTGTCGTCGGGCACCTGCAGCCCGATCTGCTGGGCCAGGTCGCCCACCGCATCACGGAAGCTGGCGCCGGTGTGCTCGGTCAGGAAACGAATCGCATCGCCGGAGGCGCCACAGCCAAAGCAGTAGTAAAACTGCTTGCTGGGGCTGACCGAGAAACTCGGTGACTTCTCGCCATGAAATGGACACAAGCCCATCAGATTGGCGCCGCCTTTTTTCAGCGTGACGTGGCGGCCCACCAACTCGGCAATGTCGACGCGGGAGAGCAGTTCGGCGACGAAGCCTGCAGGAATCATCACACCAGTCTAGCGGGCGCACCCCACCGCGCCGCCAGTGCCGACTGGCTAAAGAGCGAAGTCGCCGAGTTTCTTGCCGGAAGCCACTGCGGCCTTGAGCCAGCGTGGTTGCAGACCGCGGCCGCTCCAGCTTTCGCCAGTCTGGGCGTCGCGGTACTTCGCCGCCACCTTGGCGCCGGTGCCCTTGTTGGCGCCGGCGCTGGCGCCGCGGGCCGCTTTCGGCGCACTGCGGCCCGACAGATCGGCCGCACTCAAACCATATTGACCCATCAGTTCGCGTATCTGGTTCAAAGCCGATTCGCGCTCCTCGCGCTGAGTTTGCACAATCTGTTTTTCGAGTTCGGCCCGCTGGGCCAGCAATTCACTCAAGCTTGCCATTGCGGCATCCTTTACAACCACGGGGCACCAATGTAGCACCGGCCCCATGGTGTGCCTCGCCGCAATCTATTCGACTTACTTGTAGCCGACGCGATCCAGCATGCGTTGCACCGCAATCTGGTTCATGCCGATCACTGACACCGGGACCTTTTCGGCCTTGAATTTACCGAGAGCGACGAGGGCAGGGTTGTCGATTATTTGATTCGCCACTGCCGGCCACTCGTTATTGCCGTTGGCGAAGTGCTGCTGCGCCGTATCGCTGGCCAGATACTCCAGAAATTGACGCGCCGCCTGGGGATTTTTGGCGTTGCGGGCCACCGCGGCACCGGCAATATTCACGTGCGTGCCGAAACTCGATTGATTCGGAAACACCACGCCTACTCTTTCCATCGCTTCCTTGTCTTGAGGTTTCTGCGAACGCATCAGGCGCGCCAGGTAATAGGTATTGGTCAACGCCACACTGCATTCGCCACTCGCCACGGCCATGACCTGGTCGGTGTCGCCGCCCTTGGGGCTGCGCGCCATGTTCTCGACCATCCCGGCCAGCCAGCGTTGGGTGGCTTCGGCTCCCCAGTGTTCATTGAGGGCGCCAAACAACGACAAGTTGTACGGATGCGAGCCCGAGCGCGTGCAGATCCGCCCCTTGTTTTTCGGCTCGCCCAGTTCCTCGTAGGTGTCGACGTCGGTCAGCGCCACCTTCGCCTTGTTGTAAACGATTACTCGGGCGCGTGACGACATGCCGAACCAGGACGAGCCCTGGCCTTCGTCCTTGCCGCGCAAGGTCGCCGGGATGCGGGCCTCGAGCGTCTTGCTTTTGACCGGCTGGAACAACCCGTCGATCTCGGCACGCCAAAGGCGCGACGCATCGACCAGCAAGATCACATCGGCAGGGCTCGAAGCACCTTCGGTCTTCAAGCGCGCCAGCAGGCCGGCATCGTCGGCATCGACCCGGTTGATCTTGATGCCTGTGGCTAGCGTGAAGTTGTCGTAGAGCGCTTCATCGGTCTGGTAATGGCGGGCCGAGTAGATGTTCAGCGTCGCGGGCTGGGCGCTCGGCGCCTGCGCGAAAGTCGAACTGGCGGTCAAAACGGCAAGCGCGGCGCAGGCGAGCGTGTGCAGGCGGGACATGGCGAACTCCAATACAAAGGTGCACTGGAGTATCGCACTTAAATGCGAACGATTCTCATTTCCCTGAGCCGTCAGGGGCTGGGCGGCGGCACGTAGCCGGCCGGCTTGTCGCCGCCGTCACCGAAGAAGTACTGCTCCATCTGCCTTGCCAGGTACTGGCGCGCGCGAGCGTCTGCCAGGTTCAGTCGGTTCTCGTTGACCAACATCGTCTGGTGCTTCTTCCACAGCTCGAAGGCTTCCTTGCTGATGCTGTCGTAGATGCGCTTGCCGAGCTCGCCTGGGTACGGCGGGTAGACCATCCCCTCGGCCTCTTTCTTCAGGTACACACACTGGACCATGCGGGTCATCTGGCGCTCCAATCGTCAATTGAGATGTTTGACCAGGACCTGCGAGCGCCGGTCCCAGCTGTATTTGCGTTTGCGTGCATCCGGCAGCCAATCGGGGTCGACGGACTGGAAGCCGCGTTTGATGAACCAATGCATCGTGCGCGTGGTCAACACGAAGATGCTTGCCAGGCCCATCGCGCGCGCACGTTGTTCGACGCGCTTCAACATGCGGTCGCCGTCGCCCTGGCCCTGCACCTGCGGACTGACCGTCAGCGCCGCCATCTCGGCGGTGTGCGCTTCGGGATACGGGTAGAGCGCCGCACAACCGAAGATCACGCCGTCGTGTTCGATCACCGTGTAGTTGGCGATGTCGCGTTCGATCTCGGTGCGCTCGCGGCGCACCAACGTGCCGTCGCGCTCGAAGGGTTCGATCAACTGCAGGATGCCGCCGAC
>JANMTL010000159.1:0-1758 GCA_031390425.1 Rhizobacter sp. | reverse complement strand
GCGCTCGCGCAGCCAGCCGAGCAGGCCGTTCGGGTAGAACACCGCGATCACGACGATCAGGCCGGCGTAGATGATGGTGTCGGTGCCACGCCCGGTGCCACCGAACGCAACGCGTGTGGCCTCTTCGATCACGGTCAGCACGACCGCACCGACCACCGGGCCGAACAGCGTGCCGACGCCGCCGAGAATGGAGACCAGCGCCATCTTGATCGACAGCCCCGTGCCGAGCACCGAGGCCGGATCGATGTAGAGCTCTTTCTGTGCGTACAGGCTGCCGCCCAGCGCCGTGAAGAAGGCACTCAGCGACAACGCGATCTGCTTGTAGCGCGCGATGTCGATGCCGATGCTGCGCGCGGCGTCGGGTTCGTCCTTGATGGCGCGCAGGTAGTAACCGACATGGCTGCGCTCGACCGCGAGCGTGGCCGCCAGCGTCAGCACCAGCAGGCCGAGTGCGAGCCAGTAGTACGGCGCCTTCTCCGCGAAGACCATCGCGCCCCAGCCCTGGCCGCTCATCGGGATCGTCAGGCCCACGGCGCTGCCGGCGAAGTCCCAGTTCGTGAACACGATCTGCACGAGTTCGGCGACCGCGATTGTCGCCATCGCGAAGTAGTGGCCCTTCAGGCGGAAACACGACCAGCCGAACAGGAAGCTCAGTGCAGCGGCCGTCAGCCCGCCCAGCAGCATGCCCAGCCACGGGTTGATGCCGAAGTTCAACAGCAGCATCGTCGAGGCGTAGGCGCCCAGCCCGTAGAAGGCCGCGTGGCCGAGCGAGACCTGGCCCGCATAACCGCCCAGCAGGTTCCAGGCGACGCCGAGCTGTGCGGCCATCAGCACGAGGATGGCCAGGTTCAGGTGCGTCGGATTGCTTGTCGCGAACGGCAGCAATGCCGCCGCTATCGCCAGCCCCGCAGTGATCTTCAACGAGTTCATGCTTTCCCCATCAGGCCCTGGGGCCGGAACATCAACACCGCGAGGAACAGCACCAGCACGACCGCCGTTTTGTACTGCGGGCCGAGAAGCAACCCGCCCATCACCTCGATCACACCGACCAGAATGCCGGCCCAGAATGCCCCCGTCACGCTGCCGAAGCCGCCCAGGTTCACAACCACGAAGGCAATCAGGATGAAATTCGCGCCGACCTCCGGGAAGATGGGGAAGAAGGTGGCGAGCAGCACGCCGGCGGCGCCGGCGCAGGCGGCGCCGATGCCCCAGGCGAGCGAGAACATGCGGTGCGAATCGATGCCCATCAGCTGCGCCGCTTCCTTGTCGGCGGCCGTTGCTTCGAGTGCGGAACCGAGCCGGGTGCGGGTCAGGAAAGCGTGCACCACCGCGGTGATCACGACCGCGCCGAGGCCAGCCACGAGCTGCGGCTGGCCGAGCTGCACGCCCGCAAGCTTCACGCTGCCGGCGACCCAGGAGTTCTCGATCGAGCGGAAGTCGGGCTTCCAAAGGAACTGCGCCACGCCGCGCATCAGGATCATCAGGCCGAAGGTGGTGAAGATCTGGCTCAGCATCGGCGCATTGGTGATGCGCTTGATCACCAGCTTGTACAGCAGCATGCCGAAGGCGAACAGCATCAGCACCGTGAGCGGCAGCGTGAGCAGCGGGTCGAGCGCGTACAGCGCGAACAGCCAGAACGCGCTGTACATGCCGAGCATCAGGAACTCGCCGTGCGCGAAGTTCACGATGTCCATCACACCGAAGATCATCGTCAGGCCGATCGCGACGAGCGCGTAGATCAGCCCGATCAAGATGCCG
>JANMTL010000132.1:0-9604 GCA_031390425.1 Rhizobacter sp. | reverse complement strand
AAACCTGTCGGTCTACGCCCGCCGGACTCCCGCTCGCACTGAACCTCTCAGGTCGCTGGCCGATGTCGGAGATTTTCCCGAGCCGAGCCGGTCTGTTCATCCGCGCGGCACGGGACGCGACCGACCTCGAACGCGAGGCGGTTATCGGGCAGTGGGGACTGATCCCGTGGTTTGCGAAGTCGCCGAAGCTGACCTACTCGACCAGCAACGCACGATCCGAGGAACTGTCGGCCAAAGCCACGTTCAAGCACCCATGGGCACGAGCGCAGCGCTGCATCATCCCGGCCGCATCGTTCGACGAACCGAATTGGGAGTCTGGGAAAAACGTCTGGTGGCGCTTTCGGCGTGCCGACGGGCTGGCGTGGGGGCTCGCCGGTTTGTGGAACACCTGGATCGATAAGGCCAGCGGCGAAATCGTCGAGAGCTACACCATGCTGACGCTGAATGCCGATGCGCACCCGCTGATGCGGCGCATGCACAAGCCCGACCCGAAGCTGAGCAGCGATCGACAGGACAAACGCAGCGTGGTGTCGATTGAAGCCGACGACACAGATGCATGGCTGTTCGGGACAGTCGAGCAGGCCACGGCCCTGGTGAAACTGTCGCCGGTCGAATCGTTCGAGGCCGGGCCGGTGGAGTAGGCCAGTATTTCGAGCCTTGAGCCACGTCTGCTTTCCTCTTTGCGCGAATGCCGCATGCAGACTTCGTGTACACGTCCGTGTACACATGAGTACCTGCTACGGGCTAGAACAAGCGTTCACGCGGTCTAGCGAAGGTTTTCTATTTCTTGCATCGAAATGACCCGCTGCGATCACGCTACCGATCGACCTTCCTGAACCGAAGCATCGGCCCGATCTGGCCTTCTTGCGCTGGGCTGAAACCGCAATCGACAGATCGCTTCGAGTTCTCGAACGTCCCGAACAGCATGTCCCACAGCGGGATGCCGTAGTTGCTGCGGTGGCGGTCTTTCTCGTGGTGCACCCGGTGCATCTCGGGTCGCACGACGATGTAGCCCAGCCACCTCGGGGTCTTGATGTTCGTGTGCTCCCAGATGTCGAACACGCCGACCCAGAAAGCCGTCCACGCGGCGGCATCCAGGCCAACGCCGAGCACGCCATAGGACACGCCGCTGACGATCAGCGCATTGACCACGAAATCGGTGGGATGCGCGTAGAACGCGGTGACCGCTTCCAGGCGGTGCGTGCTGTGGTGGAGCTGGTGAAACATCCGCCACATCAGATCGCTGTGGTGGCGCAGCCGATGCCACCAGTACACGAAGAACGTCACGCACACGTAGCCGATGAAGCCCTGCAGCACACCCGGCAACCCGGTCAGCGCGCTGTCCCGTTGCAGGTGCCCGGGCGCGACAACGAACGACTCGATCAGCGCGCCCACCACCAGCGTCAACACGATGCCCACGCTGCCGAGCCCACCGACGCGCAGCGCCCAGGTCCAGTCCAGTGGATACCGGCGGTTCGGGCGCAGTCGCTCCCAAGCCATCAGGCCGAGCGCGATGGCCACGGTGAGCAGCAACGAGAGTGTCGAGGCGGGTAAATTCACAGAGCCGCATTTTCGCCAGATCATGTCCAGAATGGAAGCTGCAGAATCAGCGATCGAAACGCCCACCGAGGCACGCGCCGCCAAGATCAGGGTGCGGCTTTCCGACGGCAAGGCGCGCAGCATCCAGAGCATGACCGCCACCAGCTTCTGGAGCGCCGACGGGCGGCCGATGTCGGCAGCGCAATTTGTGGAGACGCTTTACGGAACGCTGCCCGAGTTCTTCAAGGACGATGACGAGTTGCGCCGCATCTGGAGCGTGCCCGACACCCGCAAAGCGCTGCTGGCCGGTCTGGCCGATAAGGGCTTTGGCCGCGAGCCGCTGGCCGAGATCGATTTCGTGTTGGCGCAGCACGTCAGGCAAGAGGTCGATGAACTCGACGCCGAGAAGCTGTCACCGCTGCTCAAGCTGAAATACAAAAACGCGATTTCGGATGCGTTCACCGAGTTGGGCCAGCCCGACCAGGTGCGCGCGGTCTTCGTGGGCGTCAACGCAATTTGTACGAGTTGCGCCAACCGCTCACCCACTGAGCGACTGCACAATCCGCCGCTGCGAACCGGGTGACATCGCGCGTCAATAAAACGCGTCGACCCGCGTGGCGCCCATCAGCGGCTCGATCAAGCGCGCCAGCGGGCCGAAGCCTTCGTACCGCACCGCCACCTTGTGTGCGTAAGCGAAAAAGCGCGGCAGGTCGGCGCTGTAAGCCGGCTTGCCATCGCGGTGCTTCAGGCGGCAAAAGATGCCCAGCACCTTCAGGTGGCGTTGCAGGCCCATCCATTCCAGCGGCTTCCAGAACTCGCCGAAATCGGCCGGCACCGGCAGGCCCGCCTTGCGCGCCTGCTGCCAGTAGCGGATCGCCCAGTCGAGCTCCTGTTCTTCTTCCCAACTGATGAATGCATCGCGCAGCATCGACGCGACGTCGTAGCTGATCGGCCCGCGCACCGCGTCCTGGAAATCGAGGATGCCGGGGTTGGCGAGCACCCCGTCACCGACCGAGGTGCCCTCGCACCGCATCAGGTTGCGCGGCATGTTGTCGCGGTGCACCGCGACGGTCGGCTGGGCCAGCGCGCTGCGCACCAGCAGATCGCAGGTGGCGGCCCAGGTGGCCTGTTCTTCGGCGTTCCAGGTGACGCCGAACTCGCGCTGCACGCACCACTCGGGGAACAACGCCAGCTCGCGGCGCAGCAGTGCCTCGTCGTAGGTCGGCAGGCTGCTCGCATCGACGCGTTGCTGCCAGACGACCAGTGCCGACATGGCAGCGCGCATCAGGCGGTCGACGGTGGTGGGGTCGGCGGCTGCCACGGCGGTTTGCAGCTCACCCAGGTAGAGCCGCGTGCCGAGGTCGCTCAGCAACAAAAAGCCGTGTTCGACGTCTTGCGCCAGCACCCGCGGCGCGTTCAGGCGCGCGGCTCCGATCAGCTCGGCCACCGCCACGAAAGGCCGCACGTCTTCGTGCTCGGGCGGCGCGTCCATCACGATGCAACTCGCGCTGCCGTCAATGCGAAGGTAGCGCCGGAAACTCGCGTCGCTGGACGCGGCGCGCAGCGTCTCGATGCGCAGGCCGTGGGCCGGAGCGAGCGTCGCCAGCCAGTGCTGGAGCGCGTCGCGTCGCGCGGCGTCCGGCCAGGCGACCGCAGGGAAAACATCGGTCGTGATCGAAGCAGGCAATGCGGTCATGACAAGGCGGCGTGAGGGCGCGGTAGCGCGAAAAGGACGGGTCATCTGGGGGCGGTCGCGGCCACACCCTCATGGATAATCAATTTTACAAACCGCCGCTCGCGCTCGTGGCGCTCGCCACCTCCCCCGTCTGCCTCCCGTCGCCTTGCTGCTTCGTCCACCTGCCCGTTTGCTGTGTCCCGGTGGCCCGACATCCGATGTCGCTCCAGGCCGCCGCCGCGCATGGCCACTGGTGCCGCTGGTGGCGGCGCTGCTGGCGCTGAGCGGCCCGGCGCGGGCGCAATGGGGCCGGCCGCCGATCGGCTCGGTTCCGCCACCGGCGGCTGCTGCCGCGCCCGCAGCAGCGGCCGCGCCCGCGCCGCTGTCGTCGAAGCCGTTTGTCACCTCCGAATCCGGCATTGAGTTGCGGTTCGCGCCGACGCTGCAGCCGCTGCCGCGCGGCGAGGCCGGCAAGCAGTTGCCGATCTCGGTGCAGGCGCAGTCGGTGCGCGGCCGCCCCGATCTCGACACCGTGGCCGAAGGCGACGCGGTGCTGCGCCGCGGCGACTTGACGATCCGTGCCGACCTGCTGAGCTACGACCACGTCGAAGACCTGGCGCTGGCGCGCGGGCAGGTGGTGATCACGCAAGAGGGCAACCGCTACACCGGCCCGGAATTGCAGTTGAAGATCCAGCGCTTCGAGGGCTACTTTCTCAACCCGACTTACTTCTTCAGCCGCGCCGGTGCCGGCGGCAAGGCCGACCGAATCGATTTCATCGACAGCCAGCGCACGGTCGCGACCAAAGCGACCTACAGCAGTTGCCCGGCCGACGGCAGCGGGGACCCGGACTGGCTGTTGACCAGCGACCGCGTCAAGATGGATTTCAACAACAACGAAGGCATCGCCGAAGGCGCGGTGCTGCGCTTTCTCGGGGTGCCGATTTTGTGGGCGCCGAGGTTGAGTTTCCCGCTGACCGAAGAACGCAAGTCCGGTTGGCTGCCGCCGAGCGTCACCATCGACAGCCGCAGCGGCCTGCGCGTCGAGGTGCCCTGGTACTGGAACATCGCGCCGAACCGCGACGCCACGTTTACCCCGTCGGCCAACCTGCGGCGCGGCCCGGGCCTCGGCGCCGAGTTTCGCTATCTCGAACCGGCCTACCGCGGCGAGTTCAGCCTGACCGGGCTGCCCTATGACCGGGAGGCCCGCCAATCGCGCTATGCGTTCGGGGCGCAGCACCAGGCCGCGTGGTCCGACGACACCCGGCTGACGATCCAGGTGCAGCGGGTCTCCGATGACAATTACTGGAAAGACTTTCAGCGCACGCTGCCCAACATCACGCCGCGTTTGCTGCTGTCGGACATCCAGCTGACCCGCCCGTTCGACTCGTTCGGCGGCAACTGGACCACCTACGCCCGGGCGCAGCGCTGGCAGGTTCTGCAAAACGCCGACAGCCTGATCGATGCGCCCTATGAGCGCTTGCCGCAGATCGGCGCCCGCACCCTGCAGCCGTTGGGCGACGGCTTCGAGGTCGGCTTCGAGGGCGAGTTCAACCGCTTTGCCAACCCGATCGGCACCGTCGACACGCGGCGCCCGACCGGCCTGCGCGCGCATGCGCTCGCCAGCATCAGCCGGCCCTGGATCACCCCCGGCTGGACGCTGACGCCGAAGGTGTCGGTCAACGCCGCGTCCTATGCGCTCGACCGCCCGCTGGCCGACGGCCGCAAGCAGGCCACGCGCGTGATCCCGTCGTTCAGCCTCGACAGCGCGTGGGTGCTGGAGCGCGAATCGTCCTGGTTCGGCAAGGGCTTGCGGCAGACGCTCGAGCCGCGGCTGCTGTACGTCAACACCCCGTACCGCAAGCAGAGCATCCTGCCGAACTTCGACTCGGCGCCGCGCGACTTCAACTACGAATCGATCTTCTCCGAGAACGCGTTCTCCGGCATCGACCGCGTCTCCGATTCGCACGAGCTCACCGCCGGCGTGACCACCCGCCTGCTCGACCCGTTGACGGGTGGCGAAGCGATGCGCCTCGGCGTGGTGCAGCGCTATCTGTTCAGCGACCAGCGCGTCACGCCGCAGGGCACCACGCTCACGCAGCGCATTTCGGATTTGCTGCTGCTCGGCTCGACGAGCGTGATCCCGAACTGGAGTCTGTCGGCCACGCTGCAGTACAGCCCGCAGCTCGGAACGACGGTGCGCTCGATCTTCGGTGCGACCTACTCACCGAGGCCGTTCCACACCGTCAGCGCCATTTACCGTCAGACGCGAAAACTGTCCGAACAACTCGAGCTCGGCTGGCAATGGCCGGTGTTCGGCCGCACGCCCGACAGCGTCGACTCGACCGGCGCGGCGCGCGGCGACCCGGCGAGCTGCAACGGCGCGCTCTACACCGTCGGCCGCGTCAACTACAGCACCCGCGACAGCCGCCTGGTCGACGCGATCCTCGGGCTCGAATACGATGCCGGGTGCTGGATCACGCGGGTCGTGGCCGAGCGGCTGTCCACCGGGCAGACCCAATCGACCACCCGCTTGTTGATCCAGCTCGAACTGGTCGGCTTGTCGCGGCTCGGGTCGAACCCCCTGCAGGTGCTGAAGGACAATGTGCCCGGCTACCGGCTGTTGCGTGACGGCCCGGTGGGCCCGCAGACCCTCACCCCCTTTTATGAGTGACGCCTTTTGAGAGCCTTCGTTGTTGCTGCCGCCGCTGTCGGGGCGCTGGTCGGTCCGTTGTCACCAGCTTTCGGCCAGGCCGCCCGCAGCGCGGCGCCCAGCCCCTCGTTGCGCAGCGGCGATTTCATCCTGGCCGTTGTCAACCAGGAACTGGTGACTGCCTCCGAGGTGGAGCAGCGTCTGGTTCGGGTGCGCGACAACGCCGCCCGCACCGGCACCGTGTTGCCGCCCGAAGCGCAGGTGCGCCGCCAGTTGCTCGACCTGCTGATCGACGAGCGCGCCCAGGTCGCGCATGCGCGCGAAAGCGGTCAGCGCATCGATGAAGCCGAACTCGATCGCGCGGTGGCCAATGTAGCCGCCCAGAATCAGGTGTCATTGGCCCAACTGCGTGAGCGATTGACGCAAGACGGCATCGACTACGCCCGTTTCCGCAAGAACATCCGCGATCAGATCCTGGTCGAACGCGTGCGTGAGCGCGAAGTGCAGGCGCGCATCCGCATCACCGACGCCGACATCGACGCGCTGATCGACAAGCAGCGCACCGAAGCATCCGTCCGTGCCGAGTACAACATCGCGCAAATCCTGGTGTCGGTGCCCGACGGCGCCAGCGACACCGTGGTTGCCGAGCGCCAGGCCCGCGCCGAGGTGGCGCTGGCCCGCGTGAAGTCGGGTGAGCCGTTTGAAGCCGTCGCGCTCGACCTCTCCGACGACCCGAACAAGGCCAAGGGCGGCGCTCTCGGGCTGCGCCCGGCAGACCGGTTGCCCGATGTGTTCGTCGAGCGCATCCGGGCCCTGAAAACCGGGCAGGTGGCCGACGCACCGCTGCGCACCGGAGCCGGTTTCCATGTGCTCAAGGTGGTCGAGCGCCGCGATGGTCAGGCTTTCTCGGTCACCGAGACGCGCTCGCGCCACATCCTGCTGCGCATCTCTGCGCAGCTCGATCAGGCCGCAGCGGTGAGCCGTCTGGCCGAGCTGAAGCGACAGATTCAGGAGGGAACCAGCAGCTTCGAGCAACTCGCCAAAGACAACTCCGAAGACGGCAGCGCGGCTCAAGGAGGTGATCTGGGCTGGACGTCCGCAGGCACCTTCGTGCCGGAGTTCGAGGAGGCGTTGAACGCGTTGCCGATCGGCGGCCTGTCCGAGCCGTTGGTGTCGCGCTTCGGTGTGCACCTGATCCAGCTCAACGAGCGGCGGCAGGCGGCGCTCGACACCAAGCAAGAGCGCGATCAAGCCCGCAGCGTGCTGCGCGAGAAGAAGTACGAAGAAGCCTATGCCGAATGGACCCGGGAGCTGCGCGCACGCGCCTATGTGGAGTTGCGCGATCCGCCCCAGTGATCGCACGCCGCGCACCGCGATCGCAGATTTAAGCGGTCCGCCACCCGCGCGCGCGTGATGGCCCACATCGCCCGCAAACGCTTCGGGCAGCACTTCCTGACCGACCGCGTGGCCATCGCCGCGATCGTCGACGCCATCGCCCCCGAGTCGGGCGATGCGCTGGTCGAGATCGGTCCCGGGCTCGGCGCCATGACCTTCCCGCTGCTGCAGCGCTGCGAGCGGCTCACCGTGATCGAACTCGACCGCGATCTCGCCGCGTACTTGAAGCGTCAGCCGGCGCTGAACGTGATCAAGGCCGATGTGCTGAAGGTCGATTTCGCCGCGCTGTCGGTGGCGGCGGGCCAGCCGCTGCGGGTGGTCGGCAACCTGCCTTACAACATCTCGACGCCGATCCTGTTCCATTTGCTGGCCTCGGCGGCGCAGGTGGTCGATCAGCACTTCATGCTGCAAAAGGAGGTCGTCGAGAGGATGGCTGCTGCGCCGGGCAGCAAGGTCTACGGTCGGCTGTCGGTGATGCTGCAGTGGCGCTACGCCATCGAATCGGTGCTCGATGTCGAGCCGGCGTCGTTCGATCCGCCGCCGCAGGTGCGCTCGGCGGTGGTGCGCATGCGGCCGCTGCCGCCGCGTGCCGACGTCGATGCGGCGTTGCTCGGCGAGCTGGTCACGGTCGCGTTTTCACAGCGCCGCAAGATGCTGCGCAACACGCTCGGCCGCTGGCTCGACGAGCGCAGCTTTGTGGGCGAGTTCGACCTGCAGCGTCGTGCGGAGGAGGTTGCGGTGTCGGAGTACCTGTCGCTGAGCGCGGCCCTTCGATGAAGTGAGGCGGCCATGAAAAAAGCGGCCCGCAGGCCGCTTTGTTTCAGCACAAGGAGCACGCGGTCAGGCGGCGTTCAACCACATCGAGGTGTCGAAGGCGCTGCTCATCAACGGCATGTTCATGCCGAAGTTGGCGCCGACCGCACTCTTGGCGGCAGGCTTGACGGGCTTTTCGCAGGGGCTGGGCATTTCGGTAGCCCGCTCCCAAGAACCGAGTTCTTGTGAGCGGGCTACTGAAAAGAGTAGAAGCACCTGAAAGCGACTTTTCGCTCGGCCCAGAAATCGGCCGCGTCTCGGAATACATCGAGCAGTTGTTCTCGCGCCTCCCGATCGAAACGCGGGTTGTCCGGCAGCTGCTCCAGCACGACAACGAAACCGGGTTGCGAGCCGGCCTTGTGGACCAGATCGGTCATGCAGTCGTAGAGCGCATCGAGGTTCTTGCCGAAGTGCAGCGGAAACAGGAACGACTCGGCAATGGTGTCGAGGACATCCTGCTTCGCTTGGGCCGTCGTCAGATTCGCATAGAGGAAATGCTGATCGGCGTTTTGCGCTGCCAGCATCAGGTCCTCGACGCGGTAAGCGCGGATCGATTGAACAATGTTCGAACGGACGGTCTGCAAAAGCATGGACTCGTTCCTCCTAAGGGCAAAAAATCAAAGCGGTGATCACTGCACGATGCGGCCGAAGCTCGCGTAGTGATCGCTGCTGTAAAAACAGGCTTCAGGCGCTTTCAACTGCGGGCCGCCACAAATAATGCGCCGGGCCCCTCGGTTGCGCGCGCCCGGCGTCGGAACGGTGTATTCGCGGTAGAAACCGCGGGCATGCATCGGCAGCAAGCGCTCCCGGTTGCCGAACACCGAACCGTCTTTTCGGTACGGAAAGGGACCACCCGCGTGAATCAACCGGTGCGTTTGCTGCGCCTCGGCAGGCAGCTGCGCGAGTGACACAACAGCGCGTTCGGCGACGCTTTCAGCGAGTGGGGCCCTGGCTGTGGCGACGCCAGGCACCCACACCGCGGCAATCAATGAAACCGCGAGTGCGGCTGACTTTGCTGACCTGGCGATGCGTTGCCTATCTCTCCATGGGCCAGAGAAAAACACGGGTTGTCCCTAAATTTGGAAAGGCAGATGGTACCGAATCGGGGCGAAAACCTCAAGCGAACGCCTCAATTCAGGGCATGGACACCCCACAATAAGTGTGTGCTTACATGCTCAGAAATCTTCGTTGAGACTGCGATGCCTGTCGCCCGCGAACGCCGTGCCAGCGCCGAAAAGCTGTCTTGCCAACGTCACAAAAGTCCCGAAGCCGGGGGCGCTTGCGACGATCTCAGCGTGCCGCGTTGGCGTCCGCCACGGTCAACGCGGTCATGTTCACGATGCGGCGGACGGTGGCCGATGGGGTGAGCACATGCACCGGCTTGTCGGCCCCTAGCAGCACCGGGCCGATGGCGATACCGCCACCCGCTGCTGTCTTCAGCAGGTTGTAGGCAATGTTGGCGGCGTCGATGTTGGGCAACACCAGCAGGTTGGCTTCGCCGGTCAGCGTGCTGCGCGGCATGACCTTGTGGC
>JANMTL010000128.1:0-9874 GCA_031390425.1 Rhizobacter sp. | reverse complement strand
GGTCGAGCTTGATCGAGCGCGCCGCCGGGCCTTCGCCGATCATGATGTCGATCTGATAGTCCTCCAGCGCCGGATACAGAATTTCCTCGACCACCGGGCTCAGGCGGTGGATCTCGTCGATGAACAGCACATCGTTCTTTTCGAGGTTGGTCAGGATCGCCGCCAGGTCCTTCGGCTTTTCGAGCACCGGCCCCGAGGTCTGGCGCAGGTTCACGCCCAGCTCATGGGCGATGATGTGCGACAGCGTCGTCTTGCCCAGCCCCGGCGGGCCGAACAGCAGCACATGGTCCATCGCCTCGCCGCGCTTCTTCGCCGCGCCGATGAAGATCTCGAGCTGTTCGCGCGCCTTCACCTGCCCGACGTACTCGGCCAGGCCCTTGGGCCGCAGCGCGCGCTCGATGGCTTCTTCGTTCGGCGACGCACTCGCCGCGCTGACCACGCGCCGCGGCTCGAAATCGTCGGTCTGAATGCTCATGGCGCATTATCGACAGGGCCCCGTCCCGGGCCTGCGCCTACACTCGCCCCGTGAATTTTTTCAGGCACCGTTTGCAGCTCGTCCTGCGCATCGCGTTGATCGCGATGCTCGGGCTCGCGCTGGTGCCGACGCTGTCGCGGGCGATGAACCCGTCCACCGGCACCGGGCCGTGGTTGGAGATTTGTTCGACCGCCGGTGCCCGTTTCGTGGCTGCTGCTTCGGCTGCCACCGGCGCGCCCGACGTTCCGACCCAGAGCGCTGCTGCCCACATGGAGCACTGCCCGCTGTGCGCGCAGTTCTCGGCGTTGCTGGGTCTGCCACCGGCCGATCCCGCGACCCTTGCGCTGCCAGACGGCGCCGACCACCTGCCGGCGCTGTACTTGCAGTCGCCGCGCCCGCTGTTCGCCTGGGCGCCCGTCCAGGCCCGCGCTCCACCCCTCCTCTGAGCTTCGTGATCGACCGTTGCCGGTGATCTCACCGGCACGCGGATCGTGGCCGATCGACCTTCGTGTCGATCGGCTGCACCTCGACATCCCGCCTCAGGAGATCGCCATGCAACATGGCCGCAGATTCATCTCGCCTCGCTTCATCTCGTCTCGGCTTGCGCAGGCTTCGCTGATGGTGTCC
Organism: Rhizobacter sp.; assembly: GCA_031390425.1. Classification (GTDB taxonomy): domain Bacteria; phylum Pseudomonadota; class Gammaproteobacteria; order Burkholderiales; family Burkholderiaceae_C; genus PBB1. The sequence continues at coordinate 8,772 of JANMTL010000128.1, read as the reverse complement.
TTGACGCTCACCCTCGGCTCGATCGAGGCCTGGGCCGATCCATCCGTCAGCAGCCCCACCGATACCAACGCCACCCGCACGCTCGAACGTGTCACGGTCACCGGCGGGCGTCCTTCGACGCTGCCGCTGGCGATACCCACCACCACCGAAGGCATCACCGGTGCGCAGATCGAACGCCACATCAACGCGACCGATTCGTCGGATGCGCTGAAGTACTTCCCGAGCCTGGTCGTGCGCAAGCGCCACATCGGCGATCACGACCACGCGGTGCTGGCGTCGCGCGCCTCGGGCACCGGCAACAGCGCGCGTTCGCTGGTGTTCGCCGACGGCATCTTGCTGTCGAACCTGCTGGGCAACGGCGCCGAGTTCACGCCACGATGGGGGCTGGTGTCGCCTGACGAGATCGAACGCGTCGATGTGCTGTACGGCCCGTTCTCGGCAGCGTACTCGGGCAACTCGGCCGGCGCGATCGTCGACTACGTGACGCGCATGCCGACGCAGTTCGAGGCGCACCTGAAGCTGCAGGCGTTCACGCAGAAGTACCGGCAGTTCGGCACCGACGAACGGTTCTCCGGCCACCAGGGCAGCGCGTCGCTCGGCAGCCGCAGCGGTGCGTTCTCGTGGTGGTTGCACCTGAGCCGCCTCGACAACGACGGCCAGCCGCTGGTCTTCGCGCGGGTCAACCGATCGACCGTGCCGAGTGCGTCCGGCACGCCGGTGACCGGCGCCGTTGCGGGCCGCAACCAGTTCGGCGCCCCGGTATTGAACGTCGGCAGCAGCGCACAAACCGATACGCAGCAAGACAACGCCAAGCTGAAGCTGGCCTACGACCTGACGCCGACTCTGCATGCCAGCTACACGCTCGGCCACTGGAACAACGAAGCCCAGCGCTCGGCCGAAACGGTCTTGCGCAATGCGGCCGGGCAGGCGGTCTACAGCGGCGCCGTCAACATCGGCGGCGTTGCGTACACGCTGCCGGTGCTCGCGCCCAGCCGGGCGCGGCTCGAACACATCGCGCAGGGTCTGGTGCTCAAGTCAAACACGCGCAGCACCTGGGACTGGGAGGCGGCGGCAAGCCTGTACGACTACCACCAGGACCGCGTGCGCTCGCCCGTGGCCGCCACCGTGTTGCCGGGCGCGTTGAGTGGCGGCGCCGGGCGCATCGTCGATCAGGGCGGCACCGGCTGGAACACCCTGGCGCTCAAGGGCATCTGGCGGCCGACCGGCATCGACGGTACGCACACCGTGGAATTCGGTGTGCAGCGCGATGCATTCAAGCTGCGGCGGCGCGAATCGAACACGGCCGACGGGATCGGGGCCTCTGCAGGCTCGTCGGCGGCGGCATTCGCCGGCGAGACGACGCTGACCAGCCTGTTTGTGCAGGACGCGTGGCGGTTCGCGCCGCAATGGCGCGCAGTGCTCGGCGGCCGCTACGAGCAATGGAAGGCCGAAGACGGTCGTCGTGCCATCGGCGCGGTCTCGACCGACTACGGCAGCCGCAACGAATCGGCGTTTTCACCAAAGGCAGCGGTCTCGTTCGAGGCCAACGACGACTGGACCTTCAAGGCTCACGACGGTGTTTGTCGAACGCAGTCGCGACGCGCTGTATTCGCAGACGACGTTCGGCGGCACGCAGGTGCAAAACGTCGATCGCATCGATACGAAGGGCGTCGAGCTGGCGTTCCAGGCTCAGCGGGTGTTGGTGGCCGGGCTCGAACTCAGCGGCAGCTTGACCTACGCCGATTCGGAGATCGAGAAGAACGACGGCTTTCCCGACACGGTCGGCAAGCGCGCGCCCCGTGTGCCCGACTGGCGCGCCAGCGTGCTCGCCAGCTACACGCACGATGAGCACTGGAGGGGCGCACTCGGTGCGCGCTTCAGCGGCAAGCAGTTCGGTCAGTTGAACAACAGCGACACCCACGGATTCACTTACCAGGGATTTTCGAGGTACTTCGTGGCCGATGTGCGGGTGCAGTACCGCATCGATCGGCAGTGGCAGGCGAGCCTCGGCATCGACAACCTGAACAATGAAAAATACTGGGCCTTCCACCCGTATCCGCAGCGCACCGTGCATGCGGAACTGCGCTTCGATCACTGATCCAACCCGCTCATTCGTCAAGCAGAAAGCAAGCATGAACATTCAAGGTATCAAGCCGACCGTCGTCGGTCTCGCACTTGCGGTGGTGACGATCGTGGCTGCGGCGCACAGCTTCAAGGTCGGGCAGATCGACATCGGCCATCCCTATGCGCGCCCGACCACGGCGGGCCAGCAGGTAGGTGCCAGCTACCTGAAGCTGGCCAACCAGGGCGCCGCCGATCGCCTGCTGTCGGCTTCGACACCGGCGGCCGCATCGGTCGAGATGCACTCGATGTCTATGGAGGGCGACGTGATGAAGATGCGGCAAGTCAACGCCATCGATCTGCCGACGGGTGCGACCGTCGCGCTGCAACCCGGCGGCTTCCACCTGATGCTGATGGGATTGAGGGGGCCGCTGAAGGCCGGCGACAAGCTGCCGATGACGCTGAAATTCGAGAAGGCCGGCGAGGTGTTCGTGACGGTGAATGTCGAAGCACCCAAACCCGCGGCCGACGGCGCTGCCGAGCACAAGCACTGACCGGCGGGCCAGTCGGCCCGCGGCGCGGTCAGCCGAGCGACTTCAGCGCCAGCTTGATCCCGTCGCTGACGCTGGCCCCGGTCGGCAGGGTCTTCAGCGCCGCAGCGGCTTCGCGGTCGCTGTAGCCGAGCGCGATCAGCGCTTGCAGGATGTCGGCCTGCGCGTCGTTGGCGACCGACGCTGGCGCGGTGATCGCGTCGCCGAGCTTGCCCTTGAGTTCGAGCAGCAGCCGCTCGGCGGTCTTCTTGCCGATGCCCGGCACCTTGACCAGCCGACCGGTTTCCTGCCGCGCGACGGCCTGCGCCAGCTCGCCGACGCTCAGGCCCGACAGCAGCGCGAGCGCCATCCGCGGCCCGACGCCGGTGATCTTAATCAGCAGGCGAAAGGTCTGTCTTTCGTCATGCGTCAGGAAGCCGAACAGGATCTGCGCGTCTTCGCGCACGATGAAGTGCGTCAGCAGCGTGACGCGTTCGCCGATCACAGGCAGGTTGTAGAAGCTGCTCATCGGCACGTCGACTTCATAGCCGACGCCGTTCACATCGATGAGCAATTGCGGGGGCGATTTTCCCGCGAGGGTGCCGGTGAGTCGTCCGATCATCGGCCGATTATCCGGTCGCGGCGGTCGGTTGTGATCAGCTTCGGAACAGCCCCAGCCGCTGCGCTTCCAACGCCGCTTCGGCACGCGAGCTCACGTTGAGCTTGCGGTAGATCTGCTTGACGTAGTCGGCGATCGTGTGGCGAGACAGGCTGAGTTGCACGCCGATCTCGGGCAGCGTGTAGCCCTTGGCGACGCGCAGCAGCACCTCGTTTTCGCGGTCGGTCAGCAGCACATGCGGCATCGCGTGCGCCTGCTGCTGCGCTTTGGTTTTCGATTGCGCCGCGAAGTGCGAAATCACGCGCCGAGCGATCGATGGCGACAGCGGCGGCTCGCCGCCGCTCATGCGCTTGAGCTGCTCAGCGATCAATTCGCGCGATTGTTCTTTCAACAGATAGCCGAACGCGCCGGCCTGCAACGCGGGAAACAGGTGGTCGTCGTCGTCGTGGATGGTGACCACGACAGACTGGCATTCGGCTTGGGTTTCGCGCAGCGCCGCGACCACGGTGACGCCCGAGCCGTCGGGCAGGCCCAGATCGACCAGCGCGAGATCGAACTTGATCGCCGTCGTCAATTCCAGTGCGTCGTGGACGCGCGCGGCCTCGTGGATGTGTGAGTTGGGAAATACCTGCACGACCAGCACCTTCATCCAGGCGCGAATCTCAGGCAGGTCTTCCAGCAGCAAGATGTTGTTCATCGGGACTCCGTCAATCGCTTTATCGACCCAAACGGAGGAGTCATGAGTGAATCGGATGCGTTCACCGATGAATTACAACGGAATCGTGAGCCTGATCACGGTGCCGTAGCCCGGACCCGACTCGACCAAACACTGCCCGAGCAGCTGCTTGGCGCGGTGCTTCATGCTGGACATGCCGTGCCCCCGATCGAGCTTGCCGTCGAGCTCCATCGCGATGCCCTTGCCGTTGTCTTGCACCAGCAGACCGAAATGCTGCGCATCGACCGAGGTGCGCACCTTGCAGTGCGACGCGCTGCTGTGCTTGATGATGTTGCTCACCGCCTCGCGCAGGATGCGGGTGGTCTGCACGAAGACGCGCGCGCTGAGCTGCTGATCGATCTCGTCGACCGGGTTGCGCCAGTCGGCTTCGATGTTGGCCTGGCCGAGCCGCGACACCGTCTCGGCGCGCCAGTCGGCCAGCGCATCGGCCAGCCGCACCGGTCGGCCGGTGAGCCCGCGCACCGACAGGCGCATTTCTTCCAGCGCCTCGCGTGCCAGGGTCGAGATGCGTTCGCTTTCGCTGGTGTGCACGATGGTCAGCAGCTTGGCGCCGAGGTCGTCGTGCAGGTCGGCGGCGATGCGCTTGCGCTCTTTTTCGGTCACCTGCTCGACACGCAGCGCCGACATTTGCGTGAAATTGCGCTCGATCTCGGCGGTGGCATCCAGCACGCGCTTCTCCAGTTGCGTGCGGTTGACCTCGGCCGCTTGCAGCGCGCGGCCGAACACCTGCAACAGGCGCGAGCCGATGCCCAGCAGCAGCAAAGGCAACACCAAGTTCGAGAGCTGGGGCGGCGGCAGGGGCAGCCAGCCGCATTGCGCCGCCAGTTCGAGCAGCACGATCGCGCCCAGCGCGCCGAGCGACAAGCCCATCGGCCAGAAATCGGCACGCCGGTGTTTCCAGGCCAGCCGCAGGTACAGCGCAATCGCCGCCAACAGCTCGGCGGCCATCAGCAGGAGCCAGGCATTGGCGGCCGTGAAGACGTGGTTCGGGGCGGCGGCGATCAGGCTGATCGGCACCAGCAGGCACTGCACCAGCAGGCCGACGGCGACCCAGCGCGAACGCAGCCCCGCGTAGCTCAGCAGGAACTGCACCGCCATCGCCACCACCGGCGCAAACGCGCTGCACGCAAGCAACTCGAAGACCCGGGTGTCCCACGGCCAGTGCGGCCACCACACGCGCAACGACAGCAGCGCCCAGCCAATCAGCAGGGCGCCGAAATACATCAGGAAGATTTCGCTGCGGTTGATCCAGCTCAGCACCAGCAAAAAGCCGCCGAGCGCGATCAGCGTGATGCCGGTGATCTGGACGGTGCCGATGCTCCAGAACTGGCGCCATTCGTACAGTGCGGTCAATTCGGCGGTGGGGCCGATGCGCAGCACCGACAGCCCGCCCGCCCGCGCCCGGGACGAAACATGCGAGAGCGCCGAGCCCTGCACCTGGACGTCGAGCACGTTCGTCGGCTGCATCAGCAGCGCTGCCGGCAGGCTGATCAACTGCGGTCGGTGGCAGTTGCGCGTCAGCGGCTCGGTCATGCGTCCGCCGCTGAAGATGCGTCGGCCGTTCAGGTGCACTTCGAGGTTGCTGCACGCCCGCTCGATGTACAGCGCCAGCAGGTCGTCGTCGGCGCGGTTCATCGGCTGGCTGAAGGTGGCCCGGTACCACACGCTGCCGTCGTGGTTCGGGCGGGTCAGCGCCCAGTGATCGGGCAGGGTGACCTGCTCCGGTGTGCCGGTGCCGGGAAAACGAGCTTCGTTGCTGTTGATGGCCTGCGCCGAGGTGATCGTCAGCACGGCGGCGTGTGCCGTGCCAGTGACCAACAGCGCCCACAGGGCCAGGAGATGGAGCACAGCGCGGGTCCGCATGGGCGGCGATTGTGCAGGAGTGTCGGCGGCTCCGGCGCGTCGAAATGCCGGGTAAAACGCGTCGCCGTCGGCGCTCGCGCCACAATGGTCGACCCCCTCGAAGATCGGCCGCACTTGATCCTCAGACACGCCTTCATTCCGCTCGACAACGCCCGGCTGGCGCATCTGTGCGGCAGCCTCGACAGCCACTTGCGCGACATCGAATCGGCGTTCGATGTGACGATCACGCGGCGCAACGAGTCGTTCAGCGTCGAGGGTGGCAAGGCCCAGGCGGAGCGTGCGGTCGGCCTGCTGCAATCGCTGTACGACCGCGCCCAGCGCCCGCTGGCGGCCGACGCGTTCCAGTTGTCGCTGGTCGAGGCCGCCGCCGACAGCGCGGGCCGCGCTATTCCCAGCGCAAAGCGGTCGTCCGATGTCGAGGCCGCACCCACCGACGTGCCTGCGAAGACCGCCACCGTGCTGCGCACCCGGCGCGCCGACCTGGCCGGGCGCACGCCCAACCAGCAGGTGTATCTCAGCAACATCCTCGCCCACGACATCACCTTCGGCATCGGGCCCGCCGGCACCGGCAAGACCTTCCTCGCGGTCGCCTGCGCGATCGATGCACTGGAGCGCAGCAGCGTGCAACGCATCGTGCTGACGCGCCCGGCGGTCGAGGCCGGGGAGCGGCTGGGCTTCCTGCCCGGCGACCTGGCGCAGAAGGTGGACCCGTACCTGCGCCCGCTGTACGACGCGCTCTACGACCTGATGGGCATCGACAAGGTCACGCGCGCATTCGAGAAGGCGACCATCGAGGTCGCGCCGCTGGCCTTCATGCGCGGGCGCACGCTGAACAACGCGTTCGTGATCCTCGATGAGGCACAAAACACCACGCCCGAGCAGATGAAGATGTTCCTGACGCGCATCGGCTTCGGCAGCAAGTGCGTGATCACCGGCGACGTGAGCCAGATCGACCTGCCGCGCGGCCAGATGAGCGGCCTGATCGACGCCGAGCGCGTGCTGAAACGGGTGCGCGGCGTCGCCACCACGCGATTCACCTCGGGCGACGTGGTGAGGCACCCGCTGGTCGCGCGCATCGTCGACGCCTACGACGCGTCGCGCTCGGACGCGGTCTGAGCGTCGTGCGGCCCGCGCTGTCGCTGTCGCTGCAGTTCGCGCGTGAGGACCTGCCCCGCGCGCATCGAGCGCAACTGCCTCGGCACCACGTGGCGCGCTGGATCCGCGCTGCGCTCGACGCGCCGGGCGATGTCACGGTGCGCATCGTCGGCGCCGACGAAGCACGCGCGCTGAACCGCGACTTTCGCGGCCAGGACCACGCGACCAACGTGCTCACCTTCGACTACAGCCACGCACCGCTGGTGCATGCGGATTTGGTGCTGTGCGCCGAGGTGGTCGAGGCCGAAGCGCGCGCGCTCGCGCTGCCGCTGGCCGCCCATTACGCGCACCTGCTGGTGCACGGGACGTTGCACGCGCAAGGCCACGATCACCAACGTGATGACGAGGCCCTGCGCATGGAGTCGCGCGAAAGCGAGCTGATGCTGGCGCTCGGGTTCGCCGATCCGTATGCGCACTGAGCGGGTGTCGATGCCCCGTCAGAACAACCGGCCTAGGATGGATCCCCGCCCGCGCGGGGATGACGGCCCGACCGTGCGCGCGGCAACCTAGCGCGACGAACTCAGGTACCGCTTGCGCCAGAAAAACACGCTCATGCTGACACCGATCACCAGCATCACCAGGAAGATGACCCAGAAGCCGGTTCGGCTGTGAATCAGCGGCAGGCCCTCGAAATTCATGCCGAAGAAACCGGTGACCAGGTTCAGCGGCATGAAGATGGCCGTCAGCACGGTCAGCGTCCGCATGATGTGGTTGGTGCGGTTGCTCTGCGCCGAAAAATGCATCTGCACCGCCGTTTCAGTCGACGATTCGAGCCGACGCACATGGCCGAGCACCCGCTCGATGTGTTCCAGCACGTCGCGCGAGCGCACGCGCAGCAGTTCTCGCTCGCGCTGGGCGTGGCTGTCGGCCTCGGCCGGCCATTCGTCGAGCGCATCGATCCATTCGGTGATGGCGCTGCGCTGGTCTTCGCAGGTGTCTTCGAGCAGGTGCAGCGAGTTGCGAGATTCCAGCAAGATCTGCCAGTTGTCGAAACGGCCGCGCGGGTTGAACAGCTCTTGCTGCAGGTAGGTCAATTGCTTGGTCAGCAGCCGCCGCAACTCCAGGTAGCTGTCGACCATGTGATTGACCATGCGCAGCATCTGGTCGGGTGCGCTGGTCGGCATGCTAGAGGCACTGCGGGCTTCGGCGCTGCTCTCATCGCCGCCCCCCGAAGGCAGCATCTGCTGCTGCAGTCGGTTGGCAAAAAACTCGCGCACCTGGCAGTCGGTCGGGTGCACCGTCAGCAGCACCCGGTCGAACAGCGCGAAGCCGACCGGGCTGGTGTCGATCGCTTCCAGCGCCGCTCGCGCCGTCGCCAGCGTGCCCTTGCTGTCGTCGAGAAACAGCGCGGCGCTGCCTTCACCGGCCGCCAGCCGCCTGAACACCAGCACGTCGTACCACGAGGTGTAGTCGAAGTGAGAAGGCAACTGGTTGTTCAGCAAATCGGCGATGTGCAGATCGACCAGTTGGCCGCCGGTCCAGTTTTGCAGCGCCGATTGCAGCGTCGCCGTCTGCACCTCGAACTCGCGCCGCGCACTGCCGATCCACAGGTAGCCTGACGCGGGCAGCGCTTGGGGCAGCGCATCGAGTTCGGCGAACTGATCCCCGTCGATATGGAAAATGCGCATCGCCGGTTCAGCGTGGGATCACAGCGATTTCATCAGCCGCGCCGCATCGAGCGCGAAGTAGCTCAGCACCCCGTCGGCCCCGGCCCGCTTGAAGGCGAGCAGGCTTTCCATCATCACCGCGTCGTGGTCGAGCCAGCCGTTGGCGGCCGCAGCCTTCAACATCGCGTACTCGCCGCTGAC
>JANMTL010000090.1:0-17776 GCA_031390425.1 Rhizobacter sp. | reverse complement strand
CTTCCGGCCGCCGCTGGGACTACCAGCATGCTGCTCGAAGTCGTGCGACTGGAGGCGGACGGACAGACAACGGCCCAGGCACCGCGCGAAGTTGGAATCGACGGGCTTGGCTCGGAACCTGAGATCATGGGTTTGCTGGTCGCTGTGACTACAGGAGCAAAGGGCATGAAGGTGCTGGTGGCAGTCAAGCGTGTTGTTGACTACAACGTCAAGGTGCGCGTCAAGACGGATGGCAGTGGCGTCGACCTGGCCAACGTGAAGATGAGCATGAACCCGTTCGATGAGATCGCCATCGAAGAAGCGGTTCGGCTGCGCGAGAAGGGCTTCGTGACCGAGATCGTCGCGGTGTCTTGCGGCGTGTTGGCTTGCCAGGAAACGCTGCGCACCGCAATGGCGATTGGTGCCGATCGCGCCATCCTCGTCGAAACCGAAGTCGAATTGCAGCCGCTCGCGGTTGCCAAGCTGTTGAAGGCCTTGGTCGACCGCGAGCAGCCCGGGCTGGTGATCATGGGCAAACAGGCGATTGACGACGATTGCAATCAGACCGGGCAGATGCTCGCCGCGCTCGGCAATCTGCCGCAGGCCACCTTCGCGTCGAAGGTCGAGGTGATCGATGGACATGCGCTGGTCACCCGCGAAGTCGATGGCGGCTTTGAGACGCTGAAGCTCACGCTGCCCGCGGTCATCACGACCGACTTGCGACTGAATGAGCCGCGCTACGTGACGCTGCCCAACATCATGAAGGCGAAGAAGAAGCCGCTGGAGATGCTCAAGCCTGTCGGGCTTGGCGTCGACGTGACGCCGCGCATCAAGACGCTCAAAGTCAGCGAACCGGCGCAGCGCAGCGCAGGCATCAAGGTGGCCGATGTGGCCGCGTTGGTCTCCAAACTCAAGAACGAAGCGAAGGTGATTTGACATGACCACGCTGGTGATCGCCGAACACGACAACGCGTCGCTCAAAGGGGCGACCTTCAACACCGTGGCCGCTGCGCTGAAGATCGGCGGCGATGTGCATGTGCTGGTGGCCGGCCTCGATGCGGCCGGCGCGGCGCAGGCGGCCGCCCGCATTCCCGGCGTTGCGAAGGTGCTGCATGCCGATGCGGCCTGCTTCCAGCACGGCTTGGCTGAAGCCGTCGCGGCACAGGTGCTGGCCGTGGTCGCTGCGGCGGGCGGCGCCTGCACACACCTGCTCTTCGCCGCCACGGCGTCGGGCAAGAACATCGCACCGCGCGTGGCTGCCTGCCTCGATGTGGCGCAGATTTCCGACATCACGAAGGTCGTCAGCGCCGACACCTTCGAGCGCCCGATCTACGCTGGCAACGCGATCGCGACCGTGCAGAGCGCCGACGCTGTCAAGGTCATCACGGTGCGCGCCACCGGCTTCGATCCGGTCGCTGCCGACGGCGGCTCGGCGGCGGTCGAGGTGATTGCTGCGGTCGCCGATGTGGGTAAAGCCAGCTTCGTCGGCAGCGAGATCGCCCGCAATGACCGGCCCGAGCTGACCGCCGCCAAAGTCATCGTCAGCGGCGGTCGAGCACTCGGCAGTGTCGAGAAGTTCAACGAGGTGTTGACGCCCTTGGCCGACAAGCTCGGCGCCGCGCTCGGCGCCAGCCGGGCGGCGGTCGATGCGGGCTATGCGCCGAACGATTGGCAAGTCGGCCAGACCGGCAAGATCGTCGCGCCGCAGCTGTATGTGGCCGTCGGCATCAGCGGCGCGATCCAGCACCTGGCCGGCATGAAGGACAGCAAGGTGATCGTTGCAATCAACAAGGACGGCGAGGCGCCGATCTTCAGCGTCGCCGATTACGGGCTGGAGGCCGATCTGTTCGTCGCGGTGCCCGCACTGGTGGCGGCGCTTTAGCGAGACTCTTTCCATGAGCTATTTCGCGCCAGTCAAAGACATGCTGTTCTGCATGAAGGAACTGGCGGGGCTGCAGGCGTTTCGTGCCTTGCCCGGCTTCGAGGATGCAGGGCTCGATACGGCCGAGGCGGTGCTCACCGAAGCCGCACGCTTTTGCGCCGAAGTGGTGGCACCGCTGAACGCCGAGAGCGACAAGCATCCGCCGGTCTGGCGCGACGGTGCAGTTACCACCTCGTCCGGCTTCAAGCAGGCGTTTCGCCGGTTCGCCGAAGGCGGCTGGCAGGGCCTGCAGCATCCGGTCGAGTTCGGCGGGCAGGGCCTGCCCAAGACCATCGGCGCGGCCTGCGCCGAGATGCTCAACAGCGCCAGCGTCAGCTTCGCACTGTGCCCGCTGCTGACCGATGGCGCGATCGAAGCGCTGCTGACGGCCGGCAGCCCCGAGCAGCGCCGCTTCTTCCTGCCGAAGATGATCGACGGCACCTGGACCGGCACGATGAACCTGACCGAGCCGCAGGCGGGTTCCGATCTGGCGATGGTGCGGACCAAGGCGGTGCCGCAGAGCGACGGCAGCTACCGCATCAGCGGTCAAAAGATATACATCACCTATGGCGAGCACGACCTGGCCGACAACATCGTGCACCTCGTGCTGGCGCGCACGCCCGACGCGCCGCCGGGGGTCAAGGGCATCAGCCTTTTCTTGTGCCCGAAGTTCCTCGTCAACGCTGACGGATCGCTGGGCGCGCGCAACGACGTGTACTGCGCGTCGATCGAGCACAAGCTCGGCATCCGGGCCAGCCCGACCGCGGTGCTGGTGTTCGGCGACGACCAGGGCGCGGTCGGTGCCGGTGCCATCGCGCAATTGATCGGCGCGGAAAACCGCGGCCTCGAGTCCATGTTCGTGATGATGAATGCCGCGCGCTTCACGGTCGGCGTGCAGGGCATCGGCGTCGCCGAGCGGGCCTACCAGCGCGCGGTGGCATATGCGCGGGATCGGGTGCAGAGCCGACCGGTCGATGCGTCGGCGCCCCTCGGCGCAGCCATCATTCACCACCCCGACGTGAAGCGCATGCTGATGACGATGCGCGCCCACATCCAAGGCTGCCGCGCGCTGGCCTGCGTGTCGGCAGCGGCGTTCGACACCGCGCATCACCACCCCGACGCGGCAATCCGCCAGGCCAGCCAGGCGTTTCATGAATTCACGGTGCCGCTGGTCAAGGGGTACAGCACCGAGATGAGCATCGAGGTCACCAGCCTCGGCATTCAGGTGCACGGCGGCATGGGCTACATCGAGGAAACTGGCGCGGCGCAGCACTTTCGCGATGCGCGCATCTTGTCCATCTACGAGGGCACCACGGCGATCCAGGCCAACGACCTGGTCGGGCGCAAGACGCTGCGCGACGGGGGCGAGCTGGCGCGATTTATCGCACTGCAGATCGCCGAGACCGAAGCGGTGCTGGCCATGCAGACCAGCGCGTCCGCAATGGCCATGCACCGACGCCTGCAAGCCGCGCGCAACGCGTTTGTCGACGTGGTCGATTTCGTCGTCGCTCAAGCGCGATCCCAGCCGACGGCGGTGTATGCCGGATCGGTGCCCTACCTGATGCTGGCGGGCCAACTGCTGGCCGGCTGGCAATTGGCGCGTGCGCTGGTGATCGCCGAGCAGCAGCTCGCGGACGGTCAGGGCGATGCGGCCTTTCTGCAAGCCAAGGTCGCGACCGCCCGCTTTTATGCCGAGCACATCCTGAGCACCGCGCCGGGCCTGCGAGACGCCATTGTCGACGGAGCGGACAGCGTCAACGCCATGGCGGTCGACTCGTTTTGAGCGCCGCCCGCTTTCCATTCCCGGCGGTGCTGCGCGAGCTGCCGTTGCCCATCATCGGCGCGCCTCTCTTCATCATCAGCCACCCTCAACTGGTGATCGCGCAGTGCACCGCGGGCGTGGTCGGCTCGATGCCGTCGCTGAACGCCCGCCCGGCCTCGCAACTCGACGACTGGCTGGCCGAGATCACCGAGACGCTGGCGGCCCACAACGCGGCTCATCCGATGCAACCGGCGGCGCCGTTCGCCATCAACCAGATCGTCCACAAGAGCAACGACCGTCTCGAACACGATATGGCGCTGTGCGTGAAGCACAAGGTGCCGATCGTCATTACCTCGCTCGGCGCGCGCACCGAGATCAACGACGCCGCGCACAGCTACGGCGGCGTGGTGCTGCACGACATCATCAACAACGCCTTTGCCCGCAAGGCGATCGAGAAGGGCGCCGACGGCCTGATCGCGGTGGCGGCCGGTGCGGGCGGCCACGCGGGCGTCAAGAGCCCGTTCGCGCTGATCCAGGAAATCCGCGAGTGGTTCGACGGCCCGTTGGCACTCAGCGGCGCCATCGCCACTGGCGGCGCTGTGCTGGCGGCGCAGGCGATGGGCGCCGACTTTGCCTACATCGGATCTGCCTTCATCGCGACCGAAGAGGCGCGCGCCTCGGCCGCCTACAAGCAGATGATCGTCGACAGCTCCAGCGACGACATCGTCTACAGCAACCTGTTCACCGGCGTTCACGGCAATTACCTGGTGGGCTCGATCCGCAATGCCGGGCTCGACCCGCAGGCCTTGCCCGTCAGCGAACCCGGCGCGATGAACTTCGGTGCCGATGCGATGCTGGCCGCCAAGGCGTGGAAGGACATCTGGGGCAGCGGGCAGGGCATCGGCGCGGTCAAGCAGGTGCTGCCGACACGCGAGCTGGTGGCGCGGTTGCAGGCAGAGTACGCGCAGGCGCGAACGCGACTCGCGCCGGATTGAACGACGCTCAATCGGTCGTTTGCGCGTCGGAATCGCAGCCCGAGCCGGCTGAGATCAGGCGCCTCGTCAGCGCCGAGGCCGCTCGGTTCAACCAGGGGCGATCCACGCCCAGATAACGCTCCGGCCGGTTCACCATGCCGCAAACGTAGCGCTGCCCGGCGGCGTGCCACTCCAGCGCGCGGCAGGCGCCCCATCGTCTTCCTGACACCAGCACGCCGACCGGGCACGGCTCGGCGGCGCAGCACACGCCGCAGCCATTGCAGTGCTCGCCCCAGGCCGGTTTGGCCGGTGCGTCGGGGTGGATGGAGATTGTCTGGTGCAGCGCCATGCCGGTCTGGTTGTCGCCGTTCTTGCACGGCGCCGACGGGCGGATCAAGCCCTGCAACACCGCCCATTCATCGAGCCTCGACGGCACGTCCCGGGTGTTAGGATGTTCGCTGTGACTTGAATGGTCCTTCCCGTCCCCTACGCTGATTTGCAGCTTAGTCGGGTCGCTTGTCCGCCCACCGGTGCAGCCGGGTCGCGGAAGGTTTTTAACCCACTGTCGCGCTGGAAACCGGCGTAAAAGGTGAGCGAAATGATGCAGGAATACAGAGCGAATTCGCATCTGTTCGGGGGCAATGCGCCCTACGTCGAAGAGATGTACGAGGCCTACCTCGACAACCCGGGCTCGGTTGCAGACAACTGGCGAGCGTACTTCGACGCCTTGCAGCACCTGCCGGCGGTCGATGGCTCCGACGAACGAGATGTGGCGCACGCGCCGGTGGTCGAATCGTTCGCCCAGCGCGCCAAGGCCAATGCGTTCGGCGCCAAGGCCAGCAGCGCCGATCTGGCGGTGGCCCGCAAGCAGGTGCATGTGCAGTCGCTGATCGCGGCCTACCGCTTTCTCGGGTCGCGCTGGGCCGATCTCGATCCGCTGAAGCGCCACGAGCGCCCGAAGATTCCCGAGCTCGAACCGGTCTTCTACGACCTGACCGAGTCCGACATGGACATCATGTTCAGCGCCAGCAACACCTACTTCTCGACCGCCGAGAACATGAGTCTGCGGCAGATCCTGCAGGCGCTGCGCGAGACCTACTGCGGCTCGATCGGTGCCGAGTACATGCACGTCACCGAGCCGGCGGAAAAGCGCTGGTGGCAGCAGCGGCTGGAGACCATCCGCTCGAAACCGACCTTCAGCGCAGCCGAGAAAATGCACATCCTGGAGCAGCTCACCGCGGCCGAGGGCCTGGAGCGCTATCTGCACACCAAATACGTCGGCCAGAAGCGCTTCTCGCTAGAAGGCGGTGAAAGCTTTATCGCCTCGATGGACGAATTGGTGCAGCGCGGCGGCATCAAGGGCGTCCAGGAAATCGTCATCGGCATGGCCCACCGTGGCCGACTCAATGTGCTGGTCAACACGCTGTGCAAGACGCCGGCCGAGTTGTTTGCCGAGTTCGATCACACCGCACCCGAGGCCTTGCCTTCGGGTGACGTGAAGTACCACCAGGGCTTCTCCAGCGATGTGACCACGCCGGGCGGCCCGGTGCACCTGAGCCTGGCGTTCAACCCGTCGCACCTGGAGATCGTCAACCCGGTCGTCGAAGGTTCGGTCAAGGCCCGACTCGATCGGCGCGGCGATGCGAAGGGCAGCTCGGTGCTTCCGATCATCGTCCACGGCGACGCGGCATTCGCCGGACAAGGCGTGGTGATGGAGACACTGGCGCTGGCACAGACGCGCGGTTATTTCACCGGCGGCACGGTGCACTTGGTGATCAACAACCAGATCGGCTTCACCACCAGCGACCCGCGCGACACGCGCTCGACGCTGTACTGCACCGACGTGGTCAAGATGGTCGAAGCGCCGGTGCTGCACGTCAACGGCGACGACCCCGAGGCCGTGGTGCTGGCGACGCAAATGGCGCTCGATTACCGGCAGGAGTTCAGCAAGGACGTGGTGGTCGACATCGTCTGCTTCCGCAAGCTCGGCCACAACGAGCAGGACACGCCGGCGCTGACCCAGCCGCTGATGTACAAAAAAATCGCGCTGCACCCGGGAACGCGGCGCCTCTATGCCGACAAGTTGGTCACCCAGGGCGTGCTGCCCGCCGACGGCCCCGATGCGATGGCCAAGACCTTCCGCGCCGCGATGGACGAAGGCAAGCACACCTCGAGTCCGGTGCTCACCAACTACAAGAGCAAGTTCGCGGTCGATTGGGCCCCATTCCTCGGCAAGAAGTGGACCGATGCGGCCGACACCGCACTGCCGCTGTCCGAGATCAAGCGCCTCGCAGAGCGCATCACGGCGCTGCCGAAGGACTTCAAGGTCCACCCGCTGGTCGAGAAGGTGCTGGGCGACCGCGCCGCGATGGGCCGCGGTGAGATCAGCGTCGATTGGGGCATGGGCGAACACCTTGCCTTTGCGTCGCTGGTCGCCAGTGGGTACGCGGTGCGCCTGTCGGGTGAAGACTGCGGACGCGGCACGTTCACCCACCGCCACTCCGTGCTGCACGACCAGAACCGCGAGAAGTGGGATGAGGGCACCTACACGCCGCTCAAGCATGTGGCCGAAGGTCAGGCGCCTTACGTCGTGATCGACTCGCTGCTTTCCGAAGAAGCGGTGCTCGGCTTCGAGTACGGCTACGCGTCGGCCGAGCCGAACACGCTGGTGATCTGGGAAGCGCAATTCGGCGACTTCGCCAACGGCGCGCAGGTGGTCATCGACCAGTTCATCGCATCGGGCGAAGTGAAATGGGGTCGCGCCAACGGGCTGACGCTGATGCTGCCGCACGGCTACGAAGGGCAGGGGCCGGAGCATTCGTCGGCTCGCCTGGAGCGCTTCATGCAGCTCGCCGCCGACAACAACATGCAGATCGTGCAGCCGACCTCGGCCAGCCAGATCTTCCATGTGCTGCGCCGCCAGATGGTGCGCATGTTCCGCAAGCCGCTGGTCATCCTGACGCCCAAATCGCTGCTGCGCGCCAAGGACGCCGCGTCGCCGCTCGGCGAATTCACCAAGGGCGAATTCCGCACGGTGATCGGCCCGAACCACCCCGACATCGACCCGCAAAGCGTCAAGCGCGTGGTCTGCTGCTCGGGCAAGGTCGCCTACGACTTGCGCAAGCGCCGCGATGCGAAGAAGCAAAACGACACCGTGATCTTGTTGATCGAGCAGTTGTATCCATTCCCGCACAAGGCCTTCGCTGCCGAGCTGAAGAAGTTTCCGAACGCCACCGAGATCGTTTGGTGCCAGGACGAGCCGCAGAACCAGGGCGCGTGGTTTTTCGTGCAGCATTACATCCACGAGAACATGGTCGAGGGGCAAAAGCTCGGCTACGCCGGCCGCCCGGCGTCCGCGTCTCCGGCGGTCGGCTATGCCCACTTGCACCAGGAGCAACTGAAGTCGCTGCTCGACCAGGCCTTCGGCAAGCTCAAGGGCTTCGTGCTCACCAAGTGATCCGCATCGTCAGCGGCACGCCGCGCCGCGCTCGACGCGGCGTGCCTGCCCACCAGCACGGTCGCCCCGCCCGTTCATTGAACGGACCCGCCACGGGACCAGGCGGCCGACGCTCGCACACCCAGAAAGAACATCATGCCCATCGTTGAAGTCAAAGTCCCTCAGTTGTCGGAATCCGTCGCTGAAGCCACGCTGTTGCAGTGGAAGAAGAAGCCTGGCGAGGCCGTCGCCCTCGACGAAATCCTGGTCGAAATCGAGACCGACAAGGTCGTGCTGGAGGTGCCCGCTCCGGCTGCTGGCGTGATGGCGCAAATCGTCAAGGAGGACGGCGAGAGCTGCGTCGGCGAAGAAGTCATCGCGCGCATCGACACGGCCGCACCGGTGCAGGTGAGCCCGCTGGAAGTCAAGGCGGTCGCGCCAGACGCCGTGACGCCGCTGCCTGAACCCGCGGGCGCAGCGTCCGGTGTCGCGATGCCGGCTGCTGCCAAGCTGATGGCCGATCACCAACTGGAGCCGGGCTCGGTCGCGGGCACCGGCAAGGGAGGGCGCGTGACCAAGGGCGACGTGTCCGAGGCGCTGGCCTCTGGCTTGCAAGCGCCGGTGGTTGCGGCGCCCTTGGTCGCGGGGCCGGCACCCGCCGCCGCCCTGGCGAAAACCGGCGCACCGACGGCTTTGGTGGTCGCGCCTTCGGTTGCTCGCGCCTTGCCTTCGGTGGCCGCACCCACCACGATGAACCTGGGCGATCGCCCCGAGCAACGCGTGCCGATGTCGCGGCTGCGCGCCCGCGTCGCTGAGCGCTTGCTGCAGTCGCAGGCCACCAACGCGATCCTGACCACGTTCAATGAGGTGAACATGGCGCCGGTGATGGAGATGCGCAAGCGCTTCCAGGAGAAGTTCGAAAAGGAGCACGGTGTGAAGATCGGCTTCATGAGCTTCTTCGTGAAGGCCGCCGTCGCCGCGCTGAAGAAGTACCCGGTCATCAACGCCAGCGTCGACGGCAACGACATCGTCTATCACGGCTATTTCGACATCGGCATCGCGGTCGGTTCGCCGCGCGGGCTGGTGGTGCCGATCCTGCGCAATGCCGATCAGATGAGCTTCGCCGACATCGAAAAGAAGATCGCCGAGTACGGCAAGAAGGCCGGTGAAGGCAAACTGTCGCTCGACGATTTGACCGGCGGAACCTTCTCGATCAGCAACGGCGGCACCTTCGGCTCGATGCTGTCGACACCGATCATCAACCCGCCGCAGTCGGCGATCCTCGGCGTGCATGCGACAAAGGACCGCGCGGTGGTCGAGGGTGGCCAGATCGTGATCCGCCCGATGAACTACCTCGCGATGAGCTACGACCACCGCATCATCGACGGCCGCGAAGCCGTGCTGGGCCTGGTCGCGATGAAGGAAGCGCTGGAAGATCCGGCGCGCCTTCTCTTCGACATCTAAGGAAACGAGTCCCATGAGCAAGCAATTTGATGTCGTCGTCGTCGGCGGTGGCCCGGGCGGCTACGTGGCTGCGATACGCGCGGCGCAGCTGGGGTTCAGCGTCGCCTGCATCGATGAGTGGAAAAACGACAAGGGCGGCCCCGCACCGGGCGGCACCTGCACCAACGTCGGCTGCATTCCGTCGAAGGCGCTGCTGCAGTCCAGCGAGCATTTCGAGCAAGCCGGTCACAGCTTTGCCGACCACGGCATCGGCCTGAAGGACCTGAGCATCGATGTGGCCAAGATGCTGGGCCGCAAGGACACCGTGGTGAAGCAGAACAACGACGGCATCCTGTATTTGTTCAAGAAGAACAAGGTGACGTTTTTCCACGGGCGAGGCTCGTTCCTGAAAGCTGCTGATGCGGGCTATGAGATCCAGGTGACCGGTGCGACCGACGAGGTGATCATTGGCAAGCACATCATCCTGGCGACGGGTTCCAACGCGCGCTCACTCGCGGGTGCGGCGTTCGACGAAGACAAGATCTTGTCGAACGACGGCGCGCTGCGCATCGGCGAGGTGCCCGACCGGTTGGGCGTCATCGGCTCGGGCGTGATCGGGCTGGAGATGGGCTCGGTCTGGCGCCGTTTGGGTTCGGACGTGACCGTGCTCGAAGGTTTGCCGACATTTTTGGGCGTCGTCGATCAGCAGATCGCCAAGGAAGCGCACAAGGCGTTCACCAAGCAGGGCTTGAAGATCGAACTCGGGGTGAAGATCGACAAGGTGAGCGTCGGCGAGTCGAGCGTCACCGTCGGCTACGCCAACGCCAAGGGCGAGGCCGTGAAGCTCGAGGTCGACAAGCTGATCGTCTCGATCGGCCGTGTGCCCAACACGATCGGCTTGAACGCCGAAGCGGTGGGCCTGAAGCTCGATGAGCGCGGCGCGATTGCCGTCGATGAGGACTGCCGGACCAACCTGCCCGACGTGTGGGCGGTCGGCGACGTGGTGCGCGGCCCGATGCTCGCGCACAAGGCCGAAGAAGAGGGCGTGGCGGTGGCCGAGCGCATCGCCGGCCAGCATCCGCACATCAATTTCAACACGGTGCCGTGGGTGATCTACACCGCGCCCGAGATCGCCTGGGTCGGGCAGACCGAGCAGCAGCTCAAGGCCGAAGGGCGCGAGTTCAAGGCCGGCACCTTCCCGTTTGCAGCCAACGGACGGGCGCGCGCCATGGGCGACATCACCGGCATGGTCAAGATGCTGGCCGACGCGAAGACCGACGAGATCCTGGGTGTGCACATCGTCGGTCCGTTCGCCTCGGAATTGATCGCCGAGGCGGTGGTGGCGATGGAGTTCAAGGCCAGCGCCGAAGACATCGCGCGCATCTGCCACGCCCATCCGTCTCTCGGCGAATCGACCAAGGAAGCCGCATTGGCGGTGGACAAGCGGACATTGAACTTCTAAGCCTGAACGCTCAAAAGCATCCGTTTTTTAGGCACTGTCTTCCCCGCGCAGGCAGGGAACCATCGTGGCGCTGCTTGGCCTCACCGATGGATTCCCGCCTTGCGCGGGAATGACAGGCGCAAGCGAGCCGCACCGCCTACCTGATGCCCGTACGCGACCTTTACCAACAAACCCTCGCCGCGCGGGGTTACACGGCCGATCCGGCTCAGCTCGGTGCGATCGACGCGCTGGAGCGTTGCGAGAACGAGTGGATCGCCTACAAATCGAGGCGCCGCAATCCGCTCACGCGCTTGATCATCCGCCCCGAGGTTCCGCGCGGCGTTTACATGTACGGTGGGGTCGGGCGCGGCAAGAGCTTGCTGATGGACTGCTTCTTCAATGCCGTGCCGCTGCAACGCAAGACACGGCTGCACTTCCACGAGTTCATGCGCGAAGTGCACCGCGAACTGGCCGACCTGCACGGCACCGTCAATCCGCTGGAGGTGCTGGGTGAGCGCATGTCGCGCCGCTTCCGGCTGATCTGCTTCGATGAATTCCACGTGGCCGACATCACCGACGCGATGATCCTGTATCGCCTGCTCGAATCGCTGTTCAATCACCGGGTGAGCATCGTGACTACCTCGAATTTGCACCCCGACGGGCTGTACCCGAACGGCCTGCACCGCGAGCGCATCCTGCCGGCCATCGAATTGCTGAAGGCCCGCTTGCAGATCATTCACATCGATGCCGGAATCGACTACCGCTGCCTGACGCTCGAACAGGTCGAGCTCTACCAGACACCGCTGGGACCGCTGGCCGATGCCGCGATGACGGCCGCGTTCGAGCGGCTTGCCGAGTCCCGTGACGAGAGCCCGCAACTGCACATCGAGCATCGGGTGCTGAAGGCGCGGCGCCGCGCGGGGGGTGTGGTGTGGTTCGACTTTCAGGAACTGTGCGGTGGGCCGCGCTCGCAGAACGATTACCTCGAACTGGCCTCTCAGTTCCACACCGTGCTGGTGTCGGGCGTGGTGCAGATGTCGCCGCGTCTCGCGTCCGAAGCGCGACGTTTCACCTGGCTGGTCGACGTGATGTACGACCGACGCGTCAAACTCGTGCTGTCGGCCGAAGTGGCCGCTGAAGAGTTGTATACCGAAGGACCGCTGGCGGATGAGTTCCCCCGCACCGTATCGCGTCTGCACGAAATGAGATCGACCGAATTCCTGGCCCTTGCCCGCCGTGATGTGGAGACTGCGCTGACATGAACCCGTCCGTCCCTCCGCGTTTCACGCACCGCTGGCTGGCGATGGCGCTGCTCGCCATCAGCCACGTTGCCGGGGGTGCGGAAAACAGCGACAAGGCCCGCATCAACGAGGTGCGCGCCGAAGCCGATGCCGTGCTGGTCGCTCAGGAAGCCGAATGCCACCAGCGCTTCGCGGTGAACTCGTGCCTGCTCGAAGCCCGCAGGCAGCATCGATCGGTGGTCGGGCCCTTGCGCGAAGAGTTGCTCCTGCTCGACGAGAAGCAGCGCAAACAACGCGCCGTCGACCGCGCCGAGCGCATCCGTGCGAAAGCCGAATCGAGCTCCGGCGCGACGGTCGCGCCAACGCCGTCCGTGGCCGCCTCGGCGCCAGCGATCGCGGCGCCGCATTCCGCACCGGGACCGTTGATCCGACCGAGGCTGCGCTCCATCGGCCCGACGGGCGACATGCCGTCGGCCGACATGCCTGTGCCGATACCGGATGCCGCCAGCACGTCGACCGGTGTGGCGGATGTCATGGCGACCGACCCGGCGCGCACGCCGAAGCGACACAAGCCGATGCCGGATCCGAGCGCGATGGAACATTCATCCGACCGGCTGCGTGAAATCGAGGCGCGCCGGAACAGCGTGCTCAAACGCAACGCCGAACGGGCTGCCCTGAAGCCGCCGTCTGCGCCGCTACCGGTGCCCGCAGCACCTGCGTCACCGGCGGTGCCGCCGCCTCGCTGACGGCGTTGGCTCGATGACGCGCGGGTCAGGCGTCGAGGGTGTCGACACGCACCAGCGCGAGCGACAGGTTGTCGCCGCCGCCGCGCGCCCGCTGGCGGGCCTTGTCGATCAGCATCGCGCTGGCTTCGCGAGGCGGCAGGGCATCGACGATCGCGCCGATTTCGCGCGGCGTGAAGTAGTGCCACAGCCCGTCGCTGCAAGCGAGCACGCTGTCGCCGCGCTCCATGCGCGCGATGTGCAGCACGGTCAGCGGCGGGTCCTGCGTCGTGCCGAGGCAGCCGGTCAGCAGGTTCGACTGCGGGTGGCTGTTGGCTTGCTCTTCGGACAACTGGCCTTCGTTGACCAGCCGCTGCACGAACGAGTGGTCGCTGGTGCGGCTGACCATTTCGGTGCCGCGAAAGTAATAAACCCGCGAGTCGCCCGCGTGCACGATGTGGCACTCGCGCGAGGGGCTGATCAGGAAGGCCGCCACCGTGCTGTGCGGTTCTTCTTCAGAGGTGATCGCGGTCAGCTTGATCATCAGGTGCGCTTCGAGCACCAGTTGCTTCAGTGTCTCGCCCGGGTCATCGCGATTCGGCGCATAGCGCTCGAAGAGTTGCTGCGCGGTCAGCAGGACCTGATCGGCCGCTTTGCGACCGCCGCTCTTGCCGCCCATGCCGTCGGCGAGCACGCCCAGCGCGCAGCCCGGAACGCGGGCGTGGGGGATGATCTCCACCTGGTCTTGCTGGTACGCGCGATCGCCGCGGTGGATGCCGGTGGCGGCGGACAGCCGGTGGCCCTGCGCAGTGGAAGTCATGCCGAAAACTATAATCGCTCTGTCTGTTGGAATCTCGTGAAGAGTTCGCAGCGACCTCTTGATGAACACCAATCTGCACTCATTGCCCAGACACCTGATCGAGCTGCGCATCGAACACGGCGACCTTGACGGCCTGATCGATCAGGCCCGGCTCAGCGTGCCTGAAGACGAGTTGATGTTGAGGCGCTTGAAGAAACGTCGCTTGCTGCTCAAAGACCAGATTTCCCGCCTTGAGGCCGAGCTCGACCCCCCGCGGCCGGCATGAGCGGCGCAGGTTTCCCGAGCGCGAATTCCCCTTTGGCGGGACGACGCGAAACGTTTAGGGTGCACCAGTGAACCGGCAATCTGCCCGATGAGCGCTCGATGAGCCCGCTGCACGCTGCGGTGCTGCAAGCGTTTTCCGCCACCGGCAGCCTGTCGAACGCCGATCCCGGCTACACGGAACGTGACGCGCAATTGCGCATGGCAGCCGAAGTCGCCGACGCCATCGATGCCCGCAGCACCCTGGTGGCCGAAGCCGGCACCGGCGTGGGCAAGACCTTCGCGTATTTGGTGCCGACCCTGCTGTCTGGCGCCCGCGCATTGATCAGCACCGCCACAAAAAGTCTGCAAGACCAGTTGTTCCTGCGCGATCTGCCGCGCCTGCGCGATGCACTCGCGCTGCCGACGACGGTGGCGTTGTTGAAAGGCCGGGCCAGCTACCTGTGTACCCACCGGATGAAGCAGGCGCGCCGGTCGAGCGATCCGGCGGACCGCTGGGCGCTGCGCACGCTGGCGAAGGTCGAAGCCTGGTCGCACGGCACCGCCACCGGCGACCTGGCGGAGATCGACGGCCTGGACGAGCGCAGCAGCGCGATCCCGCTGGTCACGTCCACGCGCGAGAACTGCCTGGGCGGCGACTGCCCGGACTACCGCTCCTGCCATGTGATGAAGGCCCGACGCGACGCGATGGCGGCCGACGTCGTGGTGGTCAACCACCACCTGTTCTTCGCCGACATGAGCCTGCGCGAAAGCGGTGTCGCCGAGCTGTTGCCGAGCGTCGAGGTGGCGGTGTTCGATGAGGCGCATCAACTGGCCGAAGCCGGTGTCGCGTTTCTCGGCGTCACCTTGTCGAGTGGCCAGTTGATCGATGCGGCGCGCGACATGCTCGGTGCCGGCTTGCAGCAAGCGCGCGGTCTGGCCGCCTGGCAAGAGCTGGCTGCGGCCTGCGACCGTGCGGCGCGCGAGCTGCGCTTGGCCTGCGTCGGCGCGACGCGAACTGCCGACGACAGCGGGCCGCGCGCGCCGCGCGGATCGATGAAGCTGCGCTGGGACGAGCGTGCGCCACGGCCGGCCTTCGGTGCGTCGTTGGCGCAGGTGGGCGCGGCCTGTGCGGCGGCACATGCCGCGCTGGACACCGTGTCCGAACTGTCGCCGGACTTCGTCAAGCTGGCCGACCGCATGGCGCACTTGCACGGGTTGACCGAACGCTTCGTCGAGGCGGCGCAGCCGGGCCATGTGCGCTGGATCGACATCACGACGAATCAGTGTCGACTCGTCGAATCGCCGCTCGACATCCGCGAGGCGCTGCGTGCGCAGATGGCCGCCGCGCCCAAGGCCTGGATATTCACCTCCGCCACGCTGGGCGAAGACGACCGGCTGTCGTGGTTCACCGAGCCGGCCGGCCTCAGCGAAGCAACGACGCTGCGGGTCGGCAGCCCGTTCAACTACGCCGAGCACGCGCGGCTGTACGTACCGTCGCAGTTCCCCAAACCCAACGAGCCGGAGCACCCGGTCGCAGTGGGTCGGCTCGCGGCCCGCTGCGCGAGCGCCCTGGGCGGCCGCACCTTCGTGTTGACGACGACGCTGCGCGCGCTGCAAGCGATTGGCGAAGGCCTGCGATCGGACTTCGAAGCGCAAGGCGACGACATGGCCGTGCTGATCCAGGGCCAGTTGCCCAAGCGGCAGTTGATGCAACTGTTTCTGGCCCATCCGCGCTCGGTGCTGGTCGGGTCGCAGACGTTCTGGGAAGGCATCGACGTGCCCGGCGACGCGCTGCAATGCGTGTTGATCGACAAGCTGCCGTTCCCGCCGCCGAACGATCCGCTGGTCGAGGCACGCGTGAAGCGCCTGGAGAGCGAAGGCCGCAATGCGTTCACCGACTACTTCGTCGCCGAAGCGGCGGTGTCTTTGAAGCAGGGCGCCGGTCGCTTGATCCGCAGCGAGACCGATCGCGGCTTGCTGGTGGTGTGCGATCCGCGCATGTCGTCGATGGGTTACGGCAAGCGGTTGCGGCTGGCGCTGCCTGCGATGCCGCGCCTGGAGACCGAGACCGAGGCTCTGGACTGGCTGACGCTGCTGGCGCGCGATCGCTGAGCGCCACGCCCGGCGCGACCTCAGCCGCCGATCACCACAACTGCCACCAAGGGCGAGTCGCCGAGTTGACGCCCTCGCCGGTCAGCAAGGCGCTGTCGGGATAGTTCTTGCGCATCACGCGCTCGGCGTCGTCGCGCAATTGATCGAGGCCGAGTCGGTCGTAGCTGCGCACCAGGATCGACAGGGCTTCTTCGGCCGACGGCGAGTACTGGAACTCCTGGATCGTCTGTTGCGCCCGGTTGGCGGCGGCCACGTAAGCGCCGCGGCGGAAATAGTACCGGGCCACGTGGACTTCGTACTCGGCCAGCGCGTTCACGATGTAGTTCATCCGCTCCCGTCCTTCGACGGCGTACTTGGACTGCGGGAACTGCTCGACCAGTTGTTTGAACGCCTGGTACGCGTCGCGCGACGCCTGCTGGTCGCGTTCGGACAGGCTCTGTCGGGACAGGTTGCCGAGGAAACCCACGTTGTCGTTGAAATTGATCAAGCCCTGCAGGTACATCGCGTAGTCGGCCGCCGGGCTGGTCGGGTGCAGCTTCACGAAGCGCTCGATGGTCGACAGTGCCTGCGCTTTCTCGCCGGAACGGTAGAGAAGGTACGCGCGTTCGAGTTGCGCTTGCTGCGCCAGGATGGTGCCGGCGCCGCGCCCTTCGAGCGACTCGTACATCTTGGCGGCCTTGTCGAAGTTGCCTGCGGCTTGTTCGTCCCGAGCCTCTGCGTACAATTTTTCGGGTGTCCAATCGGCGGTCGGGTCCTTCGGAGGCGCTCCGCAGCCCGTCAACATCCAGGCCAGAGCGAACCCCGCCGCTGTCAGCGTTGCAGACCCGGTGGCATGACGTATCTCGCGGCGCTTGAAATTCATGATCGACTGTCCCGACGGCGCGCCGGAATTCCCCAAAAAAATGACTGATCAGTATACGGTTGCGTCCACGCCGAGCCCTCCGCCCGAGCCACCGGAAGACCCGTCAGCAATGGCGGCCGAGGACGCGGGCGAAGCGTCGATCGACGAGCCTGCAGACGGGCCCGCAGAGCGCCGTCAAGCGAAGGTGTCGGCGGCGTTGCATGGCTCGCGGCTCGACAAGGCGCTGGTGTCGATCGCCGGTGAATTTTCCAGGAACCATTTGCAGACGCTGGTCGAATCGGGCCATGTCTGGGTCGACGATCGTCCTCAAACCTCAGCCTCCCGCAAGGTGCTCGCCGGACAGGTTGTCACCGTCGAGTTGACGCCCACGCAGGAGTGCCGGGCGTTCCGGGCGGAGGCGATTCCGCTCGACATCGTCTTCGAGGACGAGCACCTGATGGTCGTCAACAAGCCGGCCGGCATGGTCGTCCATCCGGCGGCCGGCAACTGGTCGGGCACCTTGCTCAACGGCCTGTTGGCCCATCACGCGGCCGCCGCCACGCTGCCGCGCGCCGGCATCGTGCACCGGCTGGACAAGGACACCTCGGGTTTGATGGTCGTCGGCAAGACGCTGGTGGCGGTGACGGCTCTCGTGCGTCAGATTGCAGCCCGCGATGTGCGCCGCATCTACTTCGCGGTCTGCCACGGGCGCTTCGAACACCCGACCCGGCGCATCGAAGCGCCGATCGGCCGCGACCCGCGCTCACGCGTGCGGATGGCGGTGGTGGCGTCCGGACGGTCGGCACGCACCGATGTGGAGCGGCTCGCGGTGTGGGACGAC